>NZ_JACHFH010000001.1 GCF_014201835.1 Pectinatus brassicae
GCACATCCGGTTGTTTAACATTAAAACAATGATGTATTGTTCAGTTTTCAAGGTGCCTGCCTCAACAGTCAGCTTTTATATTATATCTAAACTGTCTGGCTCTGTCAAGAACTTTTTTCTTTCGATCTCTCGATGATTTCAAGTCCCTGCCGCTCTCTCAAGCGCAGAAATAATTATATCTTATCTTCTGCTTTGTGTCAAGAACTTTTTAACTTGATGTTTAATCAGGTTTTGTGCTTGTCACTTCCTTAAGCGCAGAAATAATTATATCTAAATAATATAGTAATGTCAAGTGTTTTATAATTGCGTATTCTTCTAATAATATACTAATAACCATTAGGAAAATTAATTATTCTGTTGTTTTCCTAATGGTTATTTAACTTTAGCTTTTTTTCATCATAAGTTAGTTATTGATAAATTTTCATCGAGCATGAACTTTCTTATTTTAAAAATACCACTCATCACTTCATTATAATTTTCCGGGGTAAGTGATTGCTGTCCATCAGATAATGCCTTGGCAGGATTTGGATGCACTTCCATCATTAAACCATCAGCACCGGCAGCCACAGCAGCAAACGCCATTGGTCTTACCATTCTCCATTTACCGGTTCCGTGACTAGGATCTACAATTATTGGCAAATGGCTAAGATGTTTTACCGCAGCAACTGCACTCATATCAAGTGTATTTCTTGTATAGGTTTCATAGGTACGGATACCGCGTTCACATAGTACAACATTCGTATTACCTTCGCTCATAATATATTCAGCAGCATTAAGCCATTCTTCCAGGGTAGCCGCCAAGCCGCGTTTTAATAATACCGGTTTATCTGATTGTCCTACTTCTTTTAGTAAACGGAAATTCTGCATATTTCTAGCTCCGACCTGCAGCATATCAGCGTATTTGCTTACTGTTTCTACTGCTTCAACTTCGGTTACTTCAGTTACTACCTTCAGCCCTGTCTGATTTCTAGCTTCTGCCAAATATTTAAGGCCTTCATCTTTTAATCCCTGAAAGGCATAAGGTGATGTACGTGGTTTATACGCACCACCCCGCAGAAATTGTGCTCCGCCCGCTTTAACTATTTTAGCCGATTCCAATAATTGTTCTAATGATTCTACGGCACACGGGCCAGCCATAACAACCAAGTTTCCATCACCAATTTTAACACCATCAACATCTACAACACTTGATTGTGGATGAAATTCTCTGCTGGCTAATTTATAGCTTTTAGAAATTGCTACAGTATGGTCTACACCTGGTAAGGCTTCTAATGCTAATGGATCAATATTTCTTTTATCGCCTATCATGCCAACTATCTTTTGCTCAGTCCCTTCCATAATCTGTGCCGTAAGTCCTACATTTTCTATAGCCTTTACCACATTTTCAATTTCTACATTATTAGCATCAGGATTCATTATTACTATCATTATTTACTTCCTCCAAATATATTTATTTTATTATTGGGAAATATCCCATATTTTTTAACCATAAACATTTTTCCTGCACTATCTGCAGTGTCTTTCTTAATTGTTCTTCGGACACATTTGCTGTTTCTATCTCAATAAAAAACACATAATTTCCTAAGCCCGTCCTAGCGGGACGTGATTCTATTCTTGTCATATTTATATCGCTATTGGCAAAATCATTTAGCACTCCACATAAACTGCCCGCTTTAGAACCATCGATCTGACAAATCAGTAAGGTTTTAACAGGTTTTTCCTTGTGCAGGATTTCCTGTTTTTTACCTAATAGAATAAACCTTGTAACATTATCACTAATGTCCTGAATTTCAGCATCAGCTGTTTGCAGATTATATATTTGTCCTGAACGTTTCGACGCAATAGCTGCAGCATCAGGCAATCCATCTGCTACCATTTTGGCTGCATGGGCTGTGCTGACCACTTCAATTATTTCAGCCTGTGAATAATTTTTTTGAATATATTTACGGCATTGGGCCAGCGCCTGTGGATGCGAAATTATTTTTTTAATTGCTGTAGTGCCTTTTTTTAACAATAACTGATTATGCACTTGCCATATTAATTCCATATTTATTTTTAAATCAATATCATCCATTAATGTATCCAAAGTAATTCTGACTGAGCCTTCTATTGAATTTTCGATAGGTACAAAACAATAGTCAGCATCACCATTATGTACTGCATAAATCGCTTCATGTATTCCCCGGTACGGCTGCAGTGACCAATCTTGTTTACAAAAATCATTTATATAAGCAGCAGCTTCTTCACTATGAGTACCATGTGGGCCAAGAAAAGCTAATATAGCCATAGTTCATCCCTCCTTTTATGCAACAAAAAAACCTCACCCAATACAAAGGGCGAGGTCTGCTCACGTTACCACCTTATTTAATCGCATCAGCGATTATCTCATCGAAGTACGGGCCATTAGGCCGATACTCTCCCCTCTTTTAACGGTGGGGCTCCGGCTTCACCTACATAAAACGTTCAGTGAGCAACTCCCGGGTGAACTTGGGTAATTATATATATATCCTGCTCGCAGCTACCAGGACTCTCTGTGATAAATATAACAACTTACTTTTCCCGTTCTTCGTTTTTACACATATACAATTGAAAGTGATATTATAATAACACATGTAGTTTTCCATTGCAAGTATATATTATATATTTTCTTTTTCAGCATAAAATACCCTGCTGTTGCTAATTATACTATTATTTAATTATATAAAAACAAAAAAGCTCACCTAATTAAAGGGGAGCTTTTATTTACAAATGGTGCCGTTGGTGGGAGTCGAACCCACACACCCGTAAAGGCGGCAGATTTTGAGTCTGCTGCGTCTGCCAATTCCGCCACAACGGCATTAAATAATGCTTCAGAACATGTAATATTATATTATTAAAAGCTTATCTTGTCAATGCTTTTTTATATTTTTAATTCTAAGCCTACCGGGCAATGGTCACTGCCCAAAATATCACTATATATCTCCGCTTCGACAATATTATTTTTCAGCATTTCGGATACTAAAAAATAATCTATGCGCCAACCAGCATTTCTGTCACGTGCTTTACGCAAATACGACCACCAGCTGTACACGGACTCTTTATCTGGATATAAATAGCGAAATGTATCCACAAACCCCTTTTCCAGCAAAGTACTAAATTTATTACGTTCTTCATCGGTAAAACCTGCATTTTTGTGATTAGTTTTAGGATTTTTTAAATCAATTTCCTTATGTGCAACATTTAAATCACCGCAAATAACTACTGGTTTTTTCTCTTCAAGTTTTTTTAAATAGTCAGCAAACATATCTTCCCATTCCATGCGATAAGAAAGACGCGCTAATTCATTTTGCGAATTTGGTGTATATACCGTAACTAAATAAAACTGTGGCATTTCCAGTGTTATAACTCGGCCTTCTTTATCATGTTCTTCTATTCCTACGCCATAAAAAACGTCTAGTGGTTCATGCTTTGAAAATATTGCCGTACCAGAATAGCCCTTTTTCTCGGCACTATTCCAGTACTGACTATAGTCTGGTAAGTCCAATTTTAATTGGTCAGGCTGCATTTTCGTTTCCTGCAGGCAAAAAAAATCAGCATCAAGCTGAGCAAATGATTCCATAAAGCCTTTTTTAACACAGGCTCTTAATCCATTTACATTCCATGATATAAATTTCATATTATCACTTCTCCCTTATACCTTTAATAAAAACTATTCATTTTTTTGTGCCAAAATATCAGCTAATATTTTAAATTCCTGTAATGATAAGGTTTCTCCACGTCGTTTGGCATCAATCTGGGCTTGTGCCAAAAGTTCACGTACTTCCTCCTTAGGCAGTCCTAACAATCCCAGAGAATTAGTTAAAGTTTTTCTCCGCTGTCCAAAAGCTGCTTTTACCACCTGAAAAAATATTTTATCATCAATCGGTTTTACTGGTTTATCGTTATAAATATCGCAGACAATTACAGCCGAATCTACTTCCGGCGGTGGCATAAAGGAATTAGGCGGAACTGTAAAGGCAATTTCCGGCCTACTATAGTACTGAACAGCTACGGACAAGGCTCCATATATTTTATTGCCGGGAGCAGCTGCCATTCTCTGTGCCACTTCCTTTTGCACCATTGTTACTAATTTTGTTATGGGCAAAGCCTCTTCTAATAGTGCCATTATGATTGGTGTTGTTATATAATACGGCAAATTAGCAACTACTTTAAACGGCCTATTGCCTATTAATTCTTTTATATCTGTTTTTAATATATCGGCATTAATGATCTGCAGATTTTCATAGCCTTCCAAGGTGTGTTCCAATACTGGCAATAAATTTTTATCTATTTCTACTGCATAAACCTGTGCCCCTGTTTCTAATAGCCCTTGTGTCAGTGTTCCAATTCCCGGACCTATTTCAAGCACTACATCATCAGATGTTATCTCGGCGGCCTCGACTATCCCGGTAATTATTTCTTCATCAATCAAAAAATTCTGCCCTAATTTTTTGTTCATATGAATGCCAAATCTTTTTAAGATATACTGCGTTACTTCTTTTTTAGCAATTATTGGATGCTGCATTCATGCACCTCCTTCTCATTAATTTTCTCTAGTGCCACTATAAATTCTTCTTTTGTTACTCCATATGTATTTAAGCGCCTTAAAAATACTTTTGCATTAGCATACCCCACTCCTAATGCTGCTCCAACTTTTGCTCTTTTTGCTGCCGAATCCAATCCGCCGCTAAGTCCCTCACGAATCAGGTCCTGCGCTGTAAAAGTATTCTGCACCTGCCAATTGGGGGTACGCACTTTTTCTAAAGCTTTTAATATTGATTCTGGTGAAGCCTGTTCAATTCCGATATCATTATGGGCTGTTGCCTCAACCACTGGCACAAAAGCATGCTTGGCTTTAGGAAACCTTCGTGTAAGCCATGCCCTGATTCTTTCTCCGGCACTATCTGGATCGGTCATAATAATTATGCCGCGTTTTTTATAAGCATGCCCTATATTTTTTACTGTCTGCCGGCTTAAACCGAAACCACCTGTGATTATACAATCTGCTTCGAGGGCTTTATTTATGGCTACAACATCCATTTTCCCTTCTACTACCAAAACTTCTTTTATCATTATTCGCTCCTATTTATATAGCAATCCTACAATGAAAATATATTATTATTATATTTTCTCTTAATCACTATAAAAAATCAATATATTATTTACTATACATGCAAACCATACCATTTTTATCAGTGTTTCAGATAAAAAAAAGCTGTGCCTTTACGGCACAGTAAACTATTTCAGTATATATATTCTGACATCACGACGTCCCCAGCCTATTGCCTCTGAATAAGACTCCATACATAAATCAATGCGGCGACCGGAAAAACCACCGGTGTCAGCGGCTACTGCCTCACCATATCCTGGTATATATAATCTGGTTCCATAAGGAATAACATTAGGATCAACAGCCACAACGCCTCTTCCTGCTCTCATGCCTGTTGCTGTATATCCACTGCCGCTGCCATCACTTGGCAGATATGCTGTAGCTTCTACATCCATAGCATATTCATACGGAGGAATATAACCAGAATCTGCCTGATATTCCTGATAAGTCCCCTTAGCTACCACTTCTGGTACTGGCTGTGCCGTAACAGATTTTTGCAGTATTTCTTCGTCTACCTTGGTACCGCCTTTATAGTATTCTTTTACCATAAGACGCGCTGTTCCCTCCTGCCCTTGTTGCACAACTTTAGTTTTTCCTTTTTCCAAGGAATCATCTTCACGATAAACCGTTCCAAACGGTTCTTGCATATTACGGAAAGTAATCTTTGCAATTAGCGGTTCCAATTTTATGAGCATATTAGGTCGCAACTCAGCATGAACCCCAGGTTCAGTATCATAATCCAGTGGATTATACCCCAATTTTTTCACCAATGCTTTCACATCAGCAGCATTTGTTTCTATTACCTTGGTATTATTATCTACTTGCACTTTAACTGGCACATTACGATGAATAGTTATCGTTGTTCCCGTTGTTATATTTTGAGTCGATATAGTATATTTGTCACTTGCAGCAAACTTTACACCAGCCTGCTTTATTATGTTTTGCGGATTATCATCACTTGTACGTATGGTCTTTGTTTGTCCATCCGCAACGATATAGATAGTCTTATTGTTTCCAGAAAAACCGACTACAATTGACATTATAAAAACCAATGTCAAACACAATAATACCTTGGCAAATTTCGTATGTTGTAAGAATAATTCTTTAATAGTCATTGCCTACCTCCTATTTTGGGGATTATAACATGTTCTTTACACTTATGTCAAATCGATAGGATTTTCAGCATTTTTTCATACTTACCATATACATTTATGCTTTTTTGGCACTATATCGTTATTATTTGCCCACTCTACGAGCAATAAGGATAATATTGTTATATTTATTCTTTCATAAATAATCTTTTAGCATTTTCTGTTGTTATTGCTGCCAATTCCGCATATGCCATATTCCGGAGCTGCGCTGCTTTTTCTGCTGTATGTTTTACATAGGCTGGTTCATTTCTTTTTCCTCTATTGGGCACTGGTGCCAAATAAGGACAATCAGTTTCCAGCAACAATCTTTCCAGCGGCATCATCTGTACAACATCTGGCAATTTAGCAGCATTTTTAAAAGTAAGCGGTCCATCTATTCCAATATGCCAGCCAAGCTTGAATAATTCTTTAGCCATCTCCACACTACCGGAATAACAATGAATTACCCCTTCTATTTTGCGCCCTTCATTTTTTAGGATCTGCATCAAATCACCATGTGCATCTCTGTCATGAATACTAACCGGCAGATGCAGCTGACGGGCAATATCCAGCTGTCTGATAAATACCCGCTTTTGTATCTCCTTGTTATCAGTGCGGAAATGATAATCAAGTCCGATTTCGCCAATAGCTACTACTTTTTTGTTTTCATTAGCCAGTTCCGCTAATATATAATCATCTTTTGCTGTCATCTTATCAGCATCTTCTGGATGAATGCCAACGGCGGCATAAACCATATCATATGTTTTAGCCAGCTCAACTGATTTATACGAAGATGTTATATCTGCGCCCATATTGATTATCTTTTCAATACCTTCAGCAGTTGCCCGTTTAATAACATCGGCACGATCCTCATCATATTGAGCATCATCTAAATGTGCATGGGTATCAATGAGCATTATTTCACCCGGCTTCCGGTCGGCATATCGACTTCCACTACTTTCAATGCGTCATCTTTTGAAGCAGCGAGGAGCATACCATGTGACATTACACCGCGTAGTTTAACTGGTTTTAAATTAGCAACTAATACAACATGCTTTCCTACAAGTTCTTCAGGCTGATAAAATTTTGCAATTCCTGACACTACTGTGCGCACTTCACCGTCAAGATCTACAGTGATTTTTAACAATTTTTCGGTCTTAGGAACAGGCTCGGCCGCCTTTATTTCTACAACCCGTAAATCAAGCTTAGAAAAATCATCAATCGTGATCATACCCGCACCATCTTTATCATCTTGTGACACTTTAACATTTTTATTATTTTGTTTTTTTGTTTCAGGTATATTTTTTATCTCTTCTTGTTCTTTTTCTATCTCGATACGAGGGAAAAGCTGTTGCGGTTTATTGACATGAAGTCCTTGTGGCAAGCCCCCCCAGGCAGTTTCTGCAATATTTATTTCACTGATTTTTCCTGTCAAATTTAACTGCTGCCAAATTTTTTCAGCTGTAGTCGGCATAAATGGGAAAATCAAAATGCTTATTATCCGCAGGCTTTCTACCAAATCATACAAAACTCTATTTAATTCATCTTTTTTCGTTTCATCTTTGCCTAATGCCCATGGCATTGTTTCGTCAACATACTTATTGGTACGGCTGATAAACATCCATACTAATTTTATAGTATCTGATAATTCCATGTTATCCATAAGTTTTTTATATTCATTTACAGTTTTTTCGGCTTCATCAATAAGATTCTGATCTACAGGACGCACTGCTGACAATTCACCTAAAACACCATTATTAAATTTTCCAATCATATTAAGGGTTCTATGCAGCAAATTACCTAAGTCATTGGCTAAATCAGAATTTATACGGGATATAAGCGCATCGCGGGAGAAATTACCATCCTGTCCTAAATTTATCTCTCTTAATAGGAAATATCTTATGGCATCAGCACCAAATTCTTCAATAAGACCAACCGGATCAACAACATTTCCTTTAGATTTGCTCATCTTATCACCATCAACGATCAGCCAGCCATGACCATATACTTTTTGGGGCAATGGCAAATCAAGCGCCATCAATATAATTGGCCATATTATAGTATGAAAACGTACAATTTCCTTACCGACCAAATGCAAATCAGCCGGCCAGTATTTATTAAATCTTTCCTGGTCATCTAAAAAGCCGATTGGTGTTAAGTAATTGGACAGAGCATCAAACCACACATAAATAACATGCTTTTCATCAATTGGTACCGGTATTCCCCAGCTAAATGAAGTACGTGATATACAAAGATCTTCTAAACCTTGTTTAATAAAGTTTATCATTTCGTTACGGCGTGATACGGGCTGAATAAAATCAGGATTTTCTTCTATATATTTTAGTAAACGATCAGCATATTTAGATATTTTAAAGAAGTAGGCTTCTTCACTGACTTCTTTTACCGGACGTCCACAATCCGGACATTTTCCATCAACTAATTGGCGTTCCAACCAAAAAGATTCACAAGGTGTACAATAAAGCCCCTTATATTCGCCCTTATAAATATCACCTTTATCATAAATACGACGGAATATCTCCTGTACGACATCATTATGACGCTTTTGCGTTGTACGAATAAAATCATCATGTGATATATTTAAGCGCTTCCATAAATCTTGAAACCCTGCCACAATCTTATCAACATATTCTATTGGTGTTATACCTGCTTCTTCGGCTTTTTGCTGTATTTTTTGCCCATGTTCATCAGAGCCTGTCAAAAAAAATACGTCAAAACCACTAAGACGTTTATAACGGGCAATAGCATCAGCAATAGTGGTACAATATGCATGTCCAATATGTAATTTGGCACTAGGATAATAAATAGGTGTTGTTATATAAAATGATTTTTTTTCCAAAAGAAGACCTCCAAAATATTAATGAAATTAACTAAAATTAAATTATACTTTATCTGTAAAAAAAATGCTACTGTTGTCATAAATAGCAGCATTTTCTCTAAATATTAATAGGACTTATTTAACTCCTCGTCCTTAAGCACAGCGTTATAAATTTCCCGCCGACTCATGGATAAATCTTTAGCTGCTTTTTTTATGGCATCTTTTTTGCTTATATTATCCTGCATAAGCTGCTTTACGTAAGCCACTGGTGCAATTTCTACTGTTTCTTCAACAAGACCAGCCTCATTGTTTCCTTCAATAACTAAGACAAATTCACCGCGTGGCTCATTTTGGGCAAAATACTCATTCATTTCTTTTATACTGCCGCGTATGAATTGCTCAAATTTTTTGGTAAGCTCACGGCAAACAGCAATTTGGCGCTTTTCACCTAATCCTTGTTCCAGTTCCTTTAATATTTTTTTTAAACGATGTGGTGTTTCATAAAAGATCAGCGTTTCTGTGTTATTCTTTAGTCGCTGCAAAAGCTCCTGACGATTATTTTTCTTCTTAGGTAAAAATCCAATAAAAGAAAATCTAACCGTATCAAGGCCTGAGGCAATAAGGGCTGTTAAGGCAGCATTAGCTCCTGGAACAGGCACTACCTGTATACTATTTTCAATGGCAAGCTCTGCTATATGACTGCCTGGATCAGCAATTCCCGGCAGCCCCGCATCACTTACAACTGCAATATTTATTCCATCAAGTAATTTCGCCAATAATTCAGGACCTTTTAGCAATTTATTATGTTCATGATAGCTGGTCAAAGACACATGAATGTCAAAATGAGTCAATAATTTTCTAGTATGACGAGTATCTTCGGCCGCAATTAAATCCACCTCCTGCAGGATTTTTACTGCACGAAAAGTCATATCATCAAGGTTACCAATAGGGGTTGCTACTAAATATAATGTCCCTTTTTCCTTCTTCAGCATTAGGCACTCCTTACATAGAAAAACCACTCTAGCGTGAGTGGTTTTGTTAATATTCTCGTTAGTATACTCTAGTAGTATAAGATAAATACGTTTATTTGTAAAATACCTGACAATTACGTCCGCTGTTTTTTGCCTGATATAATGCAATATCAGCTTGACGATATAATTCACTGAAATTAATTATTTTTTCTTTGTATAATGAAGAAACACCAATACTAATGCTTAAATTCAAAGAAATATTTTGTCTATAACCTTCCCTTTTTATTTTATGCATAAGTTCATTCATTTTCTTTGCAATATCATTTTGATCATTTATTCCTGAAAAAAATATAGCAAATTCATCTCCGCCAATACGGGCAGATATTATTTTATCTGAAACTATCTTTTCCACTACCTTGGCAATTAATATTAATGCCTGATCACCGATTGGATGACCCAATAAGTCATTAATAGTCTTAAAATGGTCAATATCAAATACAGCCAGCGCATAATATTTTTTTGCCTTTTTTACTATATTATTGATAGCATTCATTAAAAATTCACGATTATATAGCCCCGTTAACGCATCCTTATTACTTTTTTCCTTAAGACAAACATTATCTGTAATATTTATAAGCTTGCCAATGACACTTATTACTTTATGCTCAAAATTAAGCATGCCAATGCCCCTGACCTGCCACCATAAAGCTTTTCCTTCGGCCATCTGATAAATTGTAAAATCAATAATCGGCCTGGTTAAAAACGTCTGCTCTTTTATGATATTTACCTAGTCTTGTAAGCGTTGTATGCTTTCCTCGGAAAATTTATAAAGCTTTAGCTCTTCTAAGTTTTTTATATATATTTTTTTATTTATATTCTTATTCTTATTATTTTTATATTTTAATAAAATTTCATCTTTTTTCACATCATATTGAAAAATCACTTCATTCGATAGTTCAAATAAAATATCGTTAGTGTTTTTTTCTATTCTCAACTGTTCCAGTGCTGTATGCAAAGGTGTTATATCATTTATTATACTGCTTATTATTGTTTGGTTATTAGCGTTTTTTATTTTTTTGCCAATATCCATCATCCACAGCATTGATCCATCTTTTTTTCTTACACCATATTGGCTGTTGTATGCCCCTGTCATTTCCAATGATTTTTTCATCTGGGCAATTGTCTTGCCCGCATCCGGCCGATGTATCATTCCCCGCACATTCCCATTGCACATCTGCATAAATTCTTTATAGTTATAACCTAGTATTTTATAAAGCTGTTTGTTTACATAAAAAATCGTAAATTCATCATCACAATAGCTGCTTCTTATACCACCAGCAGTATTATGAATAATCAACTCCATCTGTTTTTTCTTTTCTACAAGTTTTTGCTGCATAAGCGCATAGCTGTCACTATTGATACTTTGAGGGATGTAGCCATCAGTATCAAAATCATGACTGGGTTTAGCTATATGATAATTTACTACTTTATAAGTATTTTTATACGGTACAAATACGATACTTATACGCCGCAGACTTTTATAATATTTACCATATACAGAATCATCTATCTGTAAACAAAACACAACCGCTACCACAATATATTCGTCAGTATTTACCTGCACTTCAGTTTTTAAATCTTTTAATACGGTTTTTTTGTACTGTATGGAAAAACTCTTTAACTCTTTTTCTAAAAGCTCATGTGATGTTATTGAACTTGCTAAACCAGCTGGAATATAACAAAAATGTTCCGGATGAAATGCCGATAAAGCTGCCTGCCAATTATGATTTTGAAAAAAATCCAGCAAAATCTTTTCTGTATATTTTTTAATTGCATCTTTATCCACATTATTCCCTTCTTTCATTTTAGCCCATTATAGTAGCCATCAATCAGGATAATAATATTTAATAAGTTCTTCCGTATAAGTACCATCGTCATTATGCACTATCAACGACCTATCAACTTTCAAACCACCTATAGCCCCTCCATGAACACCTTCAATAAGCACCATATTCGGCGGCTTGTCAGTTTTCGGCTGGACAAATCGAATACGTTTGGGTTCGATATTATTTTGCCTCATCTGTACTATTATTTCAGCTAAACGTTCAGGCAAATGCACCATGGTAAATCTGCCGTGAAAACGCAGCGTATAATGAGCTGCCGCAATAACATCAGCAAGCGTTGCTGTTATTTCATGACGAGCCTTGGCTACACCGTCAATATCATTAATATATCCCTTCTGCAACGGACGATAAGGTGGATTAACTATAACAAAATCAGCAAATTGTGCTGAAAATATTTCTTTTATATTACGATAATCAGCCTGCTGTACAATAATCTTTTCTGATAAATTATTTAAAATAACATTTCGCTTAGCGATATCTGCCGTTACTGGATTTATTTCCAATGCATGTATTTTTGCTGCTTTATTGGCTAAAAGCAGCGGTATTACACCTGTTCCTGTTCCCAAATCAAGTCCACAGTCTTTTCTATGGACATTAGCAAAATGTGCTAATAATACAGCATCCAAGGAAAAACAAAACTCATTTTCATTTTGAATTATTTTTAAACCATCTGTTAATAAGTCATCTATACGTTCAAAAGGCTTTAGATCATACATCATCTTCATCTTTTTCAATAACATCATCCCATGATGCAACGATAGTATGTTTATCATCAAGCAATATTGTAGCTGTTCTTTTTTGTTCGTTAACGGATATTACTTTTCCCTCTCCATCAACAGAAACTACACGGCTGCCTCTTTTGGGCGGAGCAACTATATTATTTTTACAGCATTTAGCATTACAGTACATATCATTTTCATATTTGAGACAGCACATCAAGCGACCACATATCCCTGATATCTTTGTAGGATTCAACGATAAATTTTGGTCTTTGGCCATTCGTATTGAAACAGGATCAAATTCGCCCAAAAAAGTTGCGCAACAAAGTGAGCGTCCGCAATAACCAATCCCGCCCATAACCTTGGCTTCATCACGCACGCCTATTTGACGCAATTCAATTCTGGTATGAAATATCGCTGCTAAGTCTTTAACTAAATCACGAAAATCCACTCGCCCGTCAGCTGTAAAATAAAATATTATTTTATTCACATCAAAAGTATATTCCACGCCAATAAGTTTCATTGGCAGCTGATGGATCGCTATCTTCTTTTCACATATTACAAAAGCTTCTGCTTCTTTTTCTCTATTTTCTGTAACTTTTTTCAAGTCCTCTGCTGTCGCCTTACGCAAAATATTTTTTAAAGGCTGAACAATATCACTATCGGGAACATCTCTTTTTCCTATAACAACTGTTCCATATTCAACACCGCGTGCTGTTTCAACTATCACACCATCTTCAACTTTTATATTATGTTTGCCGGGAGAAAAATAATATATTTTACCCGCTTTTTTAAAACGTATTCCTACTACTGTCTGCACTAGAATAACTCCTTATTTTAAATTACGCAATTTCAGTATAAATTCTTCTATTATAAGCCTCATATCAGCATTGGACATCAAACGCTGTTCAGCTATTTGACTATACTCTACAGCCATAAATATCTGCTGTAAATTCCAAATATATTTTTGCTCAATTAGCTCATCATTCATATCACTATTATATAATTTTATATTATCCTTATTATATAAAATTATCATATCACGCCAAAACATCTGTAAATAAAATATCCATTCATTTAGCTGCTCGCGCTTAAATTTTAATAAAACATCTGTAATCTGCCAGATATTTTCATCTGAATATATAAAAACATCTTTTAAAAATTTAAAAGCCATATCACGATTTTCTAAGCCATTATTTTCATATAATGTCAACGCCTGTCTGATACTTCCACCAGATAAGTCAGCCAATTTAGAAGCAGCACCAGCCGCAATCTCTTTTTTTTGTAATATATTCATTACTGCTTCATTATCAAGTAATGAAAAATATATATTTACACAGCGTGATAGAATAGTGGCTAAAACTTTTTCCTTATTGTTGGCTGTCAATATGAAATATATATTCCCTACTGGTTCCTCCAAAGTTTTGAGTAATGCATTGGCAGCTGTTTCATTTATTTTATCAGCTCCATCAATTATTACTACGCGCTTATCCGACAAATATGGTGCCAGTGATATATCAGCCTGCATCTGACGAAGCTGCTCAATTTTTATCATTTTTACCGTTTTGCCATCTGGTTCCAACAGGAAAAAATCAGGATGTGTTCCCTTAATGAAGGCCTGACAGGACGGGCATTCTCCACAGGGTCTGTTTTTAGCATTACACAGTAAGGCCATTGCCAGCATTTTAGCCGTTAATGCCTTGCCAATTCCCTCCATGCCAAAAAACAACAAGGCATGTGGTAAATGGTCTGTTTCCAGCATAGTACGCAAATTGCTGATTATCTGCTCATGCCCAACAATATCATTCCACTGCATTACATATATAAATCAACCAGCATGCCGCAAATAGCTTCATGCTTGGCTGCTATTGTCAGTGCACTGGCCTGCCCTAAACGGATTTCTTCTGCCATTTCTTCCAGCTTATCATCGACCTTGCGTACCGTAGTATAAACTTTTTGCCTGCCTAGTCTATCCCAGCCGCTTTGTGAATTCATTGAATACATTCTGGTAACAGCTTCACCAATAAATTTCTTTACAACATCACGATATGATTTCAGCTCGTCATACGTAGGTGTTTTAGTCAACTTAGCACCCTGCTCAGAAACTTTATCAAACAATTTTTTTAATTGTTCCATAGACATGTCTTCCTGATTTTGTGCCAATTCGGTAGAAAATTCGCCAACCTGTTCCTTTACTTGGACTTCACGGCTTCCTTCCGTCTTTGTAAAAAATTGTTGCTTAGGATTATTTAAAGGATCTATTTTTAGCATATCATTCACCTTACTCTACAACAAATTACTTAATTATCACTAATTTATAATATTTTCTTACAGCAAACCATAAATAACATTAATATTTATCAGCATAATTATTCAACCAATGTAATATTTATACCTTTTATATAATAATTATAATTGCTTTTATAATTTTTGGCAATAAAACTAACAGCGCAACCATAATGTTTCTTCCAATAAAATATTATTATTCCTATTCTCATAGAATAATATATCAACCAATATCAATTAATATATTTACCTACTTTAATAAATCATTTACTAATGCATATATATCATTATGAATATCACTAATTGAGCGAATTTTACCAGCTCTAGCACACTGTACTGTTTTCCAGCCATATTTATCAGCCATCTGTTTATATACGTCATGACAATGATGCAGATAACCACTGTCTTCTTCATGAATATCTCTGTTGCCTGATGAAGAACCTCTTTTTTCTAAGAGTTTATCACTTATCTGCACTGGCATATCAAGAAAAACAACCAAATCCGGCTTTGGCAGTCCCATTTTGACAAATTCCAAATCCCACAGCCAATCTAAAAATTCATTGCGTTTCTCTTCTATATCTATTTTTCCTGCCTGATGAACCATATTAGAAGTTGTATATCTATCTGCTAAGATTATAGCGCCGTCTTCATAGGGCTGTTTCCATTTTTTTTGATATGAGGCAAAACGATCAACAGCAAAAAAAGTTGAGGCGGCATAAGCATTAACAGAATCCGCGGAATTGCCAAAATCACCGCGCAAATACATTTTTATTAATGCTGATGATTCACTGTCATAATCAGGATATTCTACTTTATATACATTACCGTATTCTTTTTGCAAACGATTATATAACTCGCTGGTTTGAGTAGCCTTGCCGGAACCATCGCCTGCTTCAATTATAATTAATTTACCTCGCATCACTAATCACCTTTATCTTGTTTAATTTAGCATCAAATGGTCCTGCCACTTTCCCCCCTGCAGCTATTGCCTGCTGCACATAATCGATCAGTTCGGCAGTAATAACCTCGCCTGGATATATAAGCGGTATTCCCGGCGGATAAAAACTTATAGTTTCTGCGCAGACTTGTCCCACACTTTTCTTAAAATCGATTATCTTATAAGCAGCATAAACAGCCTCACGCGGCAGTGATTTCATTTGCGGCATAGCTGGCTGAGCAATCACAGGGACTGCAACAGCCACTTTATTATAATTCACCGCCAAGGACTGTAATGCCTTTAATAAAATATTAATTTCTTCCTCGCCGTCCGCTAAGGAAATTATAAATAACACATTATACATATCTGCCAGCTCACACTGAATTTTATATTTATAACGAAGTATCTGTTCTGCTTCATAGCCCGTAATTCCCAAACCTTTAACAGTAACCGTTACCTTCGTATAATCAATAGCAAAGCAGCCTGGCTGTCCTTTTATATCATCCCCGAAGCAGTATAAATCAGGAATTTCATTAATAGCATTGCGCAATTTTTGTGCTAATAAATATGCATTATCAATCATATCCGCACCAAATTGTGCCATCTGCCAACGGGCGGCATCAAGTCCAGCCAACAGTAAATAATTGGGACTTGTCGACTGAATAAGCCCATTCATCATAGATACACGTTCTTTTTTTATATAATCATACTTTACATGCAGCATTGAGGTTTGTGTAAAAGCAGATAATATTTTATGAGTGCTTTGTGCCGACATATCTGCACCGGCATCTATTGCCTGCTGAGGCAAATGCTGGGAAAATTTCAAATGAGGTCCATGAGCCTCATCTACTAATAAAGGCATATTATATGTATGTACCAATTCTGCTATCTTTTTTATATCACTAGCTACACCATAATAAGTCGGATAAACCAATAAAACAGCCTTAGCATCAGTATTTTTTTCAATAACTTCCTGAAGTTTTTCCATAGTTACGCCCATTGCCAAACCAAGCTCATTATTAATAACCGGTTCAACAAAAACAGGCTGTGCTCCCGCTAGTATAATTGCCCCTAATATACTCTTATGAACATTACGCGGCACAATGATTTTTTCTCCTGGACCCACGACTGACATTATCATTACATGAATTGCCCCAGTCGTACCATTTATCATAAACAATGAATCATCTGCGCCATAAAGTTCAGCGGCCAAATCTTGTGCCTCTTTTATACATCCCTCTGGTTCAAACAAGTCATCGAGCTCTGCCATCAAAGAAACATCCATTTTAAAGCCCAACGGTGTTACCATATCCTTTATTTTTTCCGGTACTGATTTGCCCTGTTTATGACCGGGTGTATGAAAAGCTACAGCTCCATCAGCAACATATTTATACAGTGCTTCTATAATTGGTACATTACTTTGTCTCATAAATTATCTCTCACTTTTGCTTCATAATTAAACTATTATGCCTAGTATACTTAATCTTATGCTGTTAGCCGGCTAAATATATTTACTGACAAAAAAATGCCGCCAGAAAATAGCATCTATATTCAGGCGGCATAAATCATTATTTCACTACATATTTTACTATTTTTTTCTATATCGATTCCAATACATTTTAATAACAATAACGATTGCTGCTATCAAAACAATTCCTGCTATATGTATATTTTTTAAGCCGGGATCACCTTGGCTTCCCATACTATAGTACATAAATAATATTATAGCAGTCAGTATAAAAACATTTATTATACTTGAGATAAAATCACCCCATTAGCATTAAATAGCCTGCTCACAATTGTCTTTTTCAGCAAGTACTTTTACCAACTGAGCTTTTTCAGCTTCCCAATGGAGTATTTTTGCCTTTTCAAAACCATTGAAGTCAGTTGAAGCAGCTGTAGTATAAGCCCCGCAATCACAAGCTACTACAATATCATCCATATCTAAATCAGGACTCAAATAGCTTTTGCTGATAACATCAAGTGAATCACAGGTAGGTCCAAAAAATGTTGATGGCAGCATTTTTCCTGCTTTATAAGTATTAAGTTCATATTCCCAATGATCATAAAAAACCCCTGTAAATATGCCATATACACCATCGTCTAAATAATAACACATCTGACCATCACGAGCCTGTTTGCCAATAACTCGCATAACAGCATTCATCGCTGTCCCACAGATATAGCGTCCTGGTTCTGACCAAATTTCTATATCAGGGAAAGTTTTTTCCAAACTTTCATTTATATCTTTAACCATTGCTTCTAAATTCACACAGGTATCTGGTGCCGGAACAGGCAGACCACCACCAATATCCAGTACTTTTAAATCAAGCCCCTGTTTTTTTGCTTCATCTATAATAGTTCGACACATAGCAAAAGCTTCGTGGTACGGTTCTGTAGACAGAGTCTGACTACCAACATGAATTGCCAGTCCAATCGGATTAAGCCCCTGTTCTTTTGCTTTTTGCAATAAACTTATCGCTTCATCAGGACCCGCCCCAAATTTTTCATTCAAATTAACAAGTGCTTTGGCATTCTTTATACGTAAACGAAGAAGTACTTTTGCGCCAGGATTGTATTGCGCCATCCTAGCAATTTCCTGCTCAGTATCATAAGTGAACTTATCCACATTACACTCGGCAGCAGTTTTAAGACCCTGCACAGTTTTTATGGGATTTGCATATATCATTTTATCACCGCTAACGCCCATTTGCGTTAGTGTGTTTATTTCTCCGCCAGATGCAACATCAAAGCTTGCTCCAAGTTCCATCATTTTATTAATAATTATCGGTGAAGGATTTGCCTTCATAGCATAAAACACCCTTACTCGCGGCATATTTTTCTGCAAAAAACGATAATTTTCTTCTATTTTATCAGTTGAAATGATAGCAAGCGGTGTAGGATACTTCTTAGCCAACAACTCCGCTTGATTTTTTGTTAATTTGAAACTCTTCATAACACTCCCCTTATTCTTTGCCATACATCTCTGTACTTATTATATAATCAAGCTGTATTTAAACAGCCGTAATTATTATTGAATAAAAATACATCGCATATTTATCATATTAATCACGTAACTAAATATATAACTATCACTATAAAAAAGCAATATATTTTTCCTTTTATTTTAACAAAAAAATGCTTTGCCCGCTACTTTTTATCATAAAAATTTTTAAAGTTATTGTCCCTATGGCAAATAAGCAAAAAAAAATCGCCAGACATATGCCTGACGATTTTTAAACTATATTAAAATGCTGGAACTATAGCGCCTTTATATTTTTCCTGAATAAATTTCTTTATTTTTTCCGATTGCAGTGCTGCTACTAGCTTTTTGATTTCAGGGCGGTTTTCGTCGCCTTTTCTTACAACAACAATATTAACATATGGAGATGAGGAATCTTCAATTATCAAAGCATCCTTCGTTGGTACAAGGTTAGCCTGAACTGCAAAATTAGTGTTAATAACAGCCGCATCGACATCATCAAGCGAACGTGGCAGCTGAGCCGCTTCAATTTCAGTAATCTTGATATGTTTTGGGTTATCAACAATATCCTGTACAGTAGCTGTTACGCCTACACCGTCTTTTAATTTAATAAGCTTAGCTTTTTGTAACAGCAATAATGCCCGTCCACCATTAGTAGGGTCATTAGGAATTGCTATTTGTGCACCATCTTTAATATCAGCAAGCTTTTTTACTTTATGTGAATACACACCCATTGGTTCAATATGAATACCACCAGCATTTACCAACTGCATATTATGTTCTTTATTAAAATTATCTAGATAAGGTGTATGCTGAAAGAAATTGGCATCAAGTTCTTTATCATTAAGTGCTATATTAGGCTGTACATAGTCATTAAATTCCTTAATTTGCAAATCAATTCCTTCTTTAGCCAAATCCGCTTTTACCTGTTCTAAAAGTTCAGCATGCGGTACAGGTGTAGCCCCTACCTTGAGTACTGTTTTACCTGACGCAGCCTTATCTGCCTGCTGGTTAGAACCACAGCCAGCAAAAGCCATCATCATGATTCCCAACGCTGCAATTATCAATAATACCTTTTTCAAAATAATTCCTCCTTATTAATTATAAGTGTTTTGCTATTAATTGTACCCTATAATTAATTATTTCGCAACAAATACATACTATTTTTTATTCAATTTCTTAGCAGTATAATTGCCGGCAAATTGAACAATCTGCACCAATACAATTAAAATTATTACTGTTATTAGCATAATATCAGGACGAAATCGCTGATATCCATAGCGTATGGCTAAATCCCCAATTCCGCCGCCGCCAATTGTACCAGCCATAGCGGAAGCTCCTATCAATGCAATTATAACAGTGGTCAGCTGCGCTACAATACTCGACAAAGCTTCTGGCAGCAATACATGGCGAATTATCTGAAATGGTGTAGCCCCCAAGGATAATGCTGCTTCAACTAAACCATAGGGAACTTCCCTGATAGAATTTTCTACCTGACGTCCAATAAATGGAATCGCCGATAAGGTTAATGGTACCATAGCCGCCGTCGTACCAATAGATGTACCTACCAGCATACGAGTCAAGGGAATAATTGCCACCATTAAAATGATAAATGGTACTGAACGAACAGCATTAACAATAGTGGCAATAATACGATTTAATACCTGACATTCCAATATTTGTTCCTTAGCTGTTGTCACTAATAATATACCCAATGGTATCCCAATAACAGAAGCAATTGCCATTGATACACAAACCATGTAAACTGTCTGCCACAATGATTTACCTAGCAGCAATATCATGTCGTTTGACATAGCCAATCACCTCTACTTTCAAATCTTGTTCCTTAAGCCACTCTTCAGCCATTTTTACTTTATCAGTATCACCAGTAATACCTATTATCATTCGTCCATATGGCACCATCTGTATCTGGTCTAAGTCACCAAATAAAATACTTACATCAATATCATCATATTTTTTTATCAGGCGCATTATAACCGGTTCATCGGCGGATTCCCCAATAAATGTGAGCCGCATCAATAAATGGCCATCTTCTATCGGTACTGCTGATACCGGCTGATTTCTAAAGGCACTGGGAAGCTCGTCACTTAGCAGCACACTAATGAAATCGTGTGTTATCTCCTGTTGCGGCTCGGTAAATACTTTTATAACAGTACCTTTTTCAGCAATAATACCATGGTCTATTACCGCTACCTTATCACAAATATCTTTTATTACCTGCATTTCATGCGTTATTATTACTACGGTAATATTTAGTTTTTTATTAATATCCTTAATCAATTTTAAAATAGACTGCGTTGTCTGCGGATCAAGCGCTGAAGTTGCTTCATCGCACAAAAGAATCTTAGGGTCACTGGCAAGGGCCCTAGCTATACCTACACGCTGTTTTTGTCCCCCAGATAGCTGAGAAGGATACTGCCCAGCTTTATTTTCCAGCCCCACCATCTCTAATAATGGTTCTACCTTTTGGCTAATAGTTTTTTTATCAATACCTGCTAGTTTTAAGGGAAAAGCAACATTATCATAAACCGTTGCCGACGATAATAAATTAAACTGCTGAAATATCATCCCTATATTTTTCCGTACTTTTCGCAATTGGCTGTCATCAAGCTTAGTTAAATCCTGTCCATCAATTTCCACTGTACCTGCTGTAGGCCGCTCCAACATATTTATACAGCGAACCAAAGTTGATTTACCTGCTCCTGACAGTCCAATAATCCCATAGATTTCTCCATCTGCAATTGTCAGGCTAACATCTTTTAATGCCGGCAATGGTCCTGCTGGAGTATCATATACTTTCTTTATATGGGAAAGCTTTATCATTGTTTACACTTTCCTTTCTCACAATATCTATAATATATTTGTTTATCATAAAAACAATGTAATGTCAATGTAAATGCCTTCTTTACAGTGTTCATAAAAGCCCATAAAAGCAATACAGGCATTGACTTTAGAAGCAATACAACGTAAAATAAATAAAGTTAACAGCATTTATCTGATTAAAATAAGGATGGAATTATAATGGGAATTTTTTCTCGCTTTTTTAATAAGCGTACTAATCAACAGGCTCCAATAAAAAACACTGTTCCTGAAGAAAAAAAGACTATCAGAAAAGCTTTTGGCGTTTATTGCCATGCTCATCACAACACTGCGGGCAAAGCTTTATGTCCTAAATGCAATGCTCTTTTAATGACGGTAATGACAAAAATCCAGCGCTGTCCATATGGTATTACTAAGCCATTATGTCATATTTGCGATACTCCCTGCTTTGGCCAAAAACAAACTTTAGAATTTCGCAAAATAATGAAAGGTTCACAAAAAAGGATGTTTTTCCGTCACCCTATAATGTTTGTCAAACAAAAGATGAAAGAATGGGGCTTTGCTTATATGAAGCAAAAACAAGGTCAGAAAAAATAAATAAACTAAAAAAGATGCATCTCACTTTTAAGTGAATGCATCTTTTTTAGTTTATTTATTTCTTTGTTATATCTTTTCCAAACCATTTTTGTGATATCTTAGCCATTGTTCCATCTTTTTTCATTTCATTTAACACTTTTTGTACTTCATCCCGCAATTTTTGATTATCTTTGGCAAAGCCTATACCAAAGCTGGTTATATCACCAATTACAATATCACGCGCAGCAAATTTATCAGGATGTTTACTCATATAATAACGTCCTGTAATTTCGTCACCAACAATTGCATCAATACGTCCATTTTCCAAGTCCATAAATGCTGCAATAAAATCAGGATATGCTTTTACTTCTTTTAAGGATGATTTTAATTTAGCATCTTTATTTATATTTTCTTCGCCAGTAGAACCACTTTGCGTACCAACTATTTTCCCTTTTAAATCAGCTGCTGTCTTTATTGCAGAATCATTTCTGACAAAAACTATCTGGCGATTATCCATATAAGGATCACTAAACAGCATATTTTCTTTACGTTTTTCTGTTATATCAAGACCGTTCCACAATACATCAACACGTCCGCTTTTAAGTTCCGCTTCTTTACTTGACCAGTCAATCGGCTTAAATTCAACTTCTCTTTTTAAACGCTTTGCAGCTTCTTTAGCTAAATCAACATCAAAACCAGTTATATTATTATTCTCATCCCTAAAGCCCATTGGTGGATAATTATCATCAAGACCAACAACTATTTTGCCAGCCTTGCCAGCATCTGGTGCTGCCTGCTTTGCCTGCTGTCCACAGCCAGCAAGGACAAGACCTGCTGTCATAATACCTAAGCACAGCATAATTATTTTTTTCATTTACTATTCCCCCAAATTAAATATATAAAACACTCGATTTATATAGCCTCACGCACAATAATTATATTATAATTCAGCAATTACTTTATTGCAATAAAAAATTAAAATGTAAAAGGAATAAAAAAATATACTTATTTTACTATATTTTTTTTGTAATTTCATCATATTTATTGTAAAATAGTGCTTGGACTTTCTTAATACTTTAATTAGTTACAAAACTAAATTTTCTTAGGAGCTTACGTATGGACAATCTCGTTAATACTATTTTATTAATGCTGGAAGGCACAAAAACCACATTAAACATATTTTTTATAACTCTTATACTGTCAATTCCAATTGGATTACTAGTATCCTTATCACGTTTATCAACAATAAAGCCGCTAAGCTGGCTTATGGAGTTGTATATCTGGATAATGCGTGGTACCCCCTTAATGCTTCAATTATTATTTGTTTATTTTGCCCTGCCTATGGTTGGTATCAGACTTTCTGATATAAGTGCTGCTTTATTAGCTTTTGTTTTAAACTATGCCGCATACTTTGCCGAGATCTTCCGTGCCGGTATCCAATCAATAAACCGCGGTCAATATGAAGCCGCTAAAACCCTTGGCATGTCCTATCCTCAGACCATGCGCCGCATAATTTTACCTCAGGTAATTCGCCGCGTATTACCGCCAATCAGCAACGAAACCATCAATTTGGTTAAAGACACTTCCCTTATTTATATTTTGGCTATGAATGATTTACTGCGTGTAGCCCGAACAATTGTACAAAGAGAATTCGATATGACACCATTTATTGTTGCTGCTATTTTCTATCTTGTTATGACTTTTATCCTAACATGGATATTCAAACGTCTTGAAGCACATTACGGAAAATATGAGGTGTAATAATGAATAATCAGCCTATAATTAAAATGCATAATATCCATAAAAGCTTTAATGGTATTTCTGTTTTAAAAGGAATAGACATTGAAGTAAACAAAAGTGATGTTTTAGCTGTTATCGGCCCGTCTGGTTCTGGTAAATCCACTCTTTTGCGTTGCTTAAATAATCTCGAGACTATCGATGACGGCACTATTCAGGTTGCCGAAGATTTTCTCACAACCAGCGTCAACAATAAAGCTGTATATGCCGATAAAATTACGCAAAAACGTATTTTATCCCGCATGGGTATGGTCTTTCAGCAGTTTAATCTTTTTCCTCATATGACTGTATTAGAAAACTTATTAGAAGCACCCGTACAGGTAAAAAACATGAAAAAAGATGAAGTCTTACCCATTGCTGAAGATCTATTGCATAAAATCGGCCTGTTCGACAAAAAAGATGCTTATCCCAGCCGCTTATCCGGTGGACAGCAGCAGCGTGTTGCTATTGCCAGAGCCCTGTGCATGTCACCTGATATAATGCTGTTTGATGAACCAACCTCAGCTCTTGATCCAGAGCTGACAATCGGCGTCTTAAATACAATGCGGCAATTAGCCGAAGAACATATGACCATGATTGTCGTAACACACGAAATGGGATTTGCCAGAGATGTTGCCAGTAATGTTATCTTTATGGCAGATGGCAATATTGTTGAGCAAGGCAATCCTGAAACATTTTTCACCCATCCGCAGGAAGAAAGAACAAAATCTTTTCTTACTAATATGTTAAAATAAAAAACCAGTCAGAATCAATGATTCTGACTGGTTTTTTACATTGCGCTCATTTTTTTTCGTATGTTTTTAATATTTCCTGTATCTTTTGTTTTGCTGTTTTATGTGATGACTGGTCTTTAACTAATGACTTATCGTCAGTATCTATTTTTAAACCATGACGCTCAATAATTTCCTGCTTATGTTCATTAGCATATTCAATTATTTTATTATAAAAAATATTATCAAGATTTTTATCCGTCATTTCATCAATTTTATCAACTCGATTCGACGCTATCTGTGCTATCTGATTCCAATTACTATCAAGATAACTTTGCTGCACATAAGTAGCTGTACGTGCTTTTAAATCAATACGTACAATTGATTCACTGCCCCATAAATCATTGAAATTACTAACGTCTTCATTATTCCAACGCCTTTTTTCGATTACATCCTGTATTTCTATCCAATCATATTGTTCTAATATAGGTACTTCTAAAACATCTGTATTGGTTGTTCCATCATCTTTAGCTGGATATTTCATTTCTTGTTTATTAAAATAGTAACTTATACGCGGTGATGCCTGCACCCACTCATAAATATCGGTTGGCACTACTACACTGGCAATTGCTATATTACTCATAAGCATGGTTGCCAGCACAAAAACTATTCCTAAAATACTCTTTTTTCCATACACCTCTTTTTACCTCCTACTTTATTTGAATTTAATTATATCATACTATTATTGTAAAACAAATAAGACATCTTTCATTATATAATACGCTTTTTACTTTTATCCGTTGTTTTTTAGGGATTTATTAAGCATAATTTGCTATTTTTAGCATATTTAGCTTTACAAACATCCTTCTTTGTTAAGTAAGTATTATTTATTTCACCTTGCCTAATTAACACTATTTTAGTACAATTATATGGCAAGTTATATTATGTCACCATTTATTGATAATTAATCGTAATAAAAACGTTATTTTGTGCATAGTATAATATTTTTGAAATGAAAATTTCATTTATTATTTTTAGGAGGATGATCTTTTAATGTTTTTGAACGACAAATTTAAGTTCAATGAACGTAATACCACCTTATCTACTGAAATATTAGCTGGTATTACTACATTTGTCTCAATGTCCTATATCATTATTGTTAACCCCAGCGTGCTAAACAAAACCGGTATGGATTTTCACGGTGTATTTGTTGCTACTATTTTAGCGTCTATAGTTGGTACTTTAATAATGGGACTTATTGCTAATTACCCTATTGCTATCGCACCAGGTATGGGAATGAATGCGTATTTTGCCTTTGTTATCGTATTAGGTATGGGCATCCCTTGGCAATCTGCCTTAGGCAGTGTATTTATTGCCTCTGTCATCTTCTTATTATTGTCTTTAACTGGCTTTCGACAGTCACTGATTGAAGCCATCCCTATTTCACTAAAAGCTGGTATAAGCGGTGGTATTGGTCTGTTCATTGCTTTTATCGGCATGCAGAATGCCCATTTGGTAGTAGCATCCCCTGCTACAATCATAACTTTAGGCAATTTCTCTGAACCAGTCGCTTATATGTCTATTTTAGGCCTTATCGTAACTATTATATTACTCGTAAATGATGTACCCGCTGCAATATTTTTAGGCATGCTCATTACTGCTATTGTTTCATTTTGCTTAGGTTATATACCTTTGCCTCATTCCATCCTCAGTCTGCCTACTGGACTTGATGCTACTTTTATGCATCTTGATATTGCGGGAGCCTTTTCACCAAACCTCTTCGCTATAATTTTCACCTTTTTCCTTGTTACCTTATTTGATACCACTGGTACAATGATTGGTGTTGCCTCCCAAGCAGGATTAATGAAAAACGGTCATTTTCCTAATGTAAAAAGTGCACTTTTAGCCGATGCGGTTGCTAGTACTATCGGCTCTATCTTCGGTACTTCCCCAACTTCTTCTTATGTCGAATCTGGTACTGGTGTTGCGGCTGGTGGCCGTACTGGTTTTACCGCTGTTGTCGTAGCATTTTTATTTTTCTGCATGCTGTTTTTTGCGCCAGTAGCTCAGGTATTAGCTTCAGCTCCTGCCATAACCTCACCGGCTTTAATCATCGTAGGCTTTTTGATGATGGGTAACCTTAATCAGGTTAATTGGACAGATATTGAAGAATCCCTGCCAGCATTTTTTGTCCTATTTTGGATGCCTTTATCTTACAGCATAACTAATGGCGTCGGTGCTGGTCTTATCCTTTATCCATTAATTAAAATATTCCGTGGTAAATATCGTCAGGTACATCCACTTTTATATGTATTTTTAGTACTATTTGTTATACAATTTATTATGATGAATCATTAATTCAGGAGGCTTTCTTATTGTTTAAACTAAAATCATCGACAATTATTTTGTTAACAGTTGTTGTATTTATTTTAACCACTACTCCATACAGCTATGCTGCTCGTCATCACGATAATATTGATTCTACTAAAAATAATACTGCGGCTGGACAAGCCCATTTATTTTCTGATAAAATACAGCAAATACTAACACAATATGATAACAAACCAGCTGCCCCTCCTGTTGCCGATAACGATTCCATATTGGGAAAACCACTGGCAACACCTGAACAGTGTGTTCGTTATCTGCTCGAAGTAAATCCTAATCCTGAAATTTCGGTCACCCCTAAACAGCTTGTTTCTTATTATTACAAAGAAGGCAGCCGCGAAGGTGTGCGCCCAGATGTTGCTTTTGCCCAGGCTCTTGTAGAAACTGGATTTTTCCGCTATGGCGGTACAGTAACACCTGACCAAAACAATTACTGTGGTCTTGGAACCACCAGTACTATTGTAAAAGGAGCCTATTTCTCTAATTCATTATTAGGTGTTCGGGCCCATATTCAGCATTTGTTAGCTTATGCTTCCAATCGCCAACCTAGTGAACCCATCGTTGATCCCCGCTATTCACTAGTACGTTCGGTTTATCGTCCCAATACATTAAATACTTGGAAGGATCTTAATGGTCGCTGGGCCGTTCCCGGTAAAACCTATGGACAAAATATTTTAAAAATATATGAAGCTATATTAAACTCCTGATACTTATTTTACTACCGTCATTCTTTTTTGATTGGCGGTATTTTCTTGCCATAAAATTTTTATATTTTTATTTTCAACGCTTATATAATGCCGCTTTAGCTTAATCATACTATTACTAGATATTGTATTTAAATTGACATAGATATCTATATATAGTATAATTTCATTATTAATTTCAGTGCATCGTATTTGTATAATATCAATTTCCACTTCATTTAATCCGCTTTACTACATAGTTTTGGCTATGCAGTAAAGCGGATTAATCATCGAATAAATGGATTTAATTGATTTCAAATACTTAATTTATGCACATATAGGAGCATACAATGATAAAATCAGTTATTAAATCGATAAAAAAACGTACCGGTGATATCGTTCCTTTTAATCTCCCCAAAATAACTAATGCAATAAAAAAGGCTAATTTAGAATCTATCGATGCTACTTTTTCAACAGATAAATTAAATATACTCAGCAATAAGGTTATTGAAGAAATAGCAAAATTTAATCTTCCTACCGTGGAACAAATTCAAGATGCTGTAGAGCGTGTACTGATTGCCGATAATTGTGCCAGCACGGCCAAAGCTTATATTCTCTATCGGGCTGAGCATACAAAAATGCGTGAAGCCAAAGTTGATTTAATGGATATATATAGTGAGCTTACCTTTAAAAATGCCGCTGACGCTGATTTAAAACGCGAAAATGCCAATATTGATGCCGACACTGCCATGGGAACAATGCTGAAATATGGCTCTGAAGGCTCCAAATATTTTATTGATAATTATATTTTACCTAAAGATATTGCTGCGGCTCACGTCGACGGCGATATCCATATTCATGATATGGATTTTTACATGCTCACTGAAACCTGTTGCCAGATTGATTTATTAAAGTTATTCCATAATGGCTTTTCTACTGGTCATGGTGCATTGCGTGAACCAAATGATATTCGCTCTTATGCTGCTTTAGCCTGCATTGCCATCCAGGCTAATCAAAATGAAATGCACGGCGGTCAGGCCGTACCTAATTTTGATTTCTCTATGGCTCCCGGTGTTGGTAAAACCTTCCGCAAACAATATTTTAAAGCACTAGCACAATATTTTACTATAATTCTTGATATGTCCCTCACTGATGCCAAATTATTGGCTAAAGAAATCGAAAACAGCCTTGCAATAAAATTAACAATAACTGATGCTCCTGCTTTTGGTGAAGCCTTAGTCAATTTTCTGCCGCTGCATCAGTCTGAGCACAATTATCAATCTATTGATGCTAATGCCGCCCAACAAGCGCATAATTATGCTTTTACAACGGGCTTAAATGAAACTGATGCTATCACTTATCAGGCTATGGAAGCTTTTATCCATAATTTAAACACCATGAATTCACGTGCTGGTGCCCAGGTACCATTCAGCTCTGTCAACTATGGTACTGACACTTCACCTGAAGGACGCATGGCTATTAAAAATCTATTATTGGCAACAGAAGCCGGACTGGGCAATAATGAAACACCTATTTTCCCTGTACAGATATTTAAAGTAAAAGAAGGAATAAATTACAACAGCACAGATCCTAACTATGATCTGTTTCAACTAGCTATAAAAACTTCAGCTAAAAGATTATTTCCTAATTTTAGTTTTCTTGATGCTCCCTTTAATAAAAAGTTCTATAAAAAGGGCGATTATAATACAGAAGTTGCTTATATGGGCTGTCGTACCCGTGTTATGGGTAATGTTTATGACCCTTCGCATGAAACGACCTGCGGCCGCGGCAATTTGAGCTTTACCAGCATCAATCTGCCACGTTTGGGTATTGAAGCGCATGGTGATATCAATAAATTCTTTACTGATCTTGATGGTATGCTTGAGCTTGTTATCCGGCAATTACTGCATCGCTTTAAAATTCAAGCAGCTAAATTAGGCCGTAATTATCCTTTCCTGATGGGAGAACATATCTGGCTTGATTCAGAAAAAATATCTGCTGACGATACTATTGGCGATATATTAAAACACGGTACTTTGACGGTAGGTTTTATCGGTTTAGCCGAAACCTTAAAAGCACTTATTGGCAAACATCACGGTGAAAGTGAAGAAGCACAGCAGCTTGGTCTTAAAATCATCAATCATATGCGTCAGCGTATGGATGAAGCATCTAATCGTTCCCACCTCAATTTCTCGGTTATTGCTACTCCGGCTGAAGGTTTAAGTGGTCGTTTTGTAAAAATTGATACCAAACGCTATGGTAAAATTACTGGTGTTACTGACCGCGATTACTATACAAATTCCTTCCATGTTCCCGTCTATTATCCAATAAGTGCCTATAAAAAAATTCAATTAGAAGCTCCCTATCATGCTTTAACCAACGGTGGTCATATAAGCTATGTTGAAATGGATGGTGACCCAACTAAAAACGTTAAAGCATTTGAAGCTATAATCCGCTGTATGCATGACAGCGGCATCGGCTACGGTTCCGTTAATCATCCTGTTGACCGTGATCCTATTTGCGGCTATACCGGCATCATTGATGATGTCTGCCCTAAGTGCGGCCGCCGCGAAGAAGAACATCTGCACCATCTTGTAATCCCGCGTATCAAAATACAATAATATAAATTTATTTATCTTAAAGGAGTGTTTTCTATGTTAGTAAATGGTATTGAAGTAACTGTAAATAATGTGCCTGATATGTCACAAAACGAAATCGTTAATTATATCAATCACATTGAAAAATTATCCGCTAATAAATTACAATATCTTAATATTGCCGCTAATAATGACGGTAATGTTGAACTTGATTATAAACTGCGTCCGGCAAAATTTGAAAGAATCCGCCGCATAACCGGCTATTTAGTTGGAACTACTGAACGTTTTAACAATGCCAAAAAGGCCGAAGTACATGATCGTGTAAAACATGGTCTCAATTAAAATTGCTGGTACTGTTGATGATTCAATAGTAGACGGTGAGGGCTATCGTTTTACCATTTTTACCCAAGGCTGTCCCCATAATTGTCCTGGCTGCCATAATCCGCAGACACATGACTGCAATAAGGGTAAATTAGTCGATGCCGATGATTTAATCCAGCGTATTAAACAAAATCCTTTATTATCCGGTGTTACCTTTAGCGGTGGTGAGCCGTTTTTGCAGCCGCTGCCACTAAATTATATTGCTGAAAAAATTCATACGCTTAGTCTTGATTTAACAATATATACCGGCTACACTTTGGAACAGCTGCAGGATATGCACAATGCTGCTATTGATAAATTATTGAGTCTCACCGATACTCTGATTGATGGCCGATTTTTATTGGAGCAGCGCGATTTAACACTAACTTTTCGCGGCAGCCGTAATCAGCGTATTATTGATATGAATGCCAGCCGCCAACAAAATAAAATTGTCCTTAAACTTCTTGATTAAAAAATGCTAAGCAGAAAATTTCTGCTTAGCATTTTTTATGTAATAATTTCTAATGTACTTCCTTTATACATATTTTTACTGACTACTATCTGTTTATCAATACGCTGTTTTAATGCCGGTACATGTGATATTATCCCTACAAGTTTATTGCCTTCAGTCAGGCTGTGCAATACTTTTATCGCCTGTTTTAAGGATTCCTCATCAAGCGTCCCAAAACCTTCATCAACAAACATTGTATCTATTTGTATACCACCAGCCGAAGACTGTATTTCATCGGCGAGTCCCAAAGCCAGAGCCAATGATGCCTTAAAGGATTCTCCGCCTGACAATGTTTTTATGCTGCGCGTTGTCCCATTATAATGGTCAATAACGTCTAATTCCAAGCCACTTTGACTGCGCAGATTTTCTGCATCTATCCGCCTTTTTAGTTCATATTGTCCACTGCTCATAACCATGAACCTTGTATTGGCACGAGTAATGATTCTATCAAAATAATTCATCTGCACATATGTTTCCAACGTCACTTTATCCTTACCACTTTGCATGCCATTGACAGTCTGAGCTAAATCTTTTTGCCAAATAAATTCTGTTAATATTTTTTCGTAAGCAGCAGCTTGCTTAACAATATTTTCTCGCACTTTATTATTATTTACCACCCGCATATTTACCTGCTGACTGCTGGCTGTCAATTCTTCCTTTTGTTGCAGCAATGTATTATGCTCATTTTGCAATTGCTCCATATCATAGATACTATCATCGTTTAATTGTTTATTTAATACCTCAAGCTTTGCTTTTTCATTGGCTATAAAGTTGACTTTTTCATCGTAATATTTTTTTGCCTGCAAAACATTATCATTTAATACATTGCTGTATTCTTCTTTATTTTGCAACGCTTGCAGCGCTGTCTGTTTATCAGCGAAAGTCAGCTTTTTCGTTAATTCTTCATATTTGATATTGCTGCTTTCGATATTTGCAGCTAAAACTGCTATGTCCTGTTCCAGCTTATATATCTGGTTATTTTTTTCATCGTGCTGCTGCTGCAATAATGGCAATTTTTTATCCAACTGCTCTTTTAATAAAACATTTTTTTCGATAGTTACCAGCTTTTCCTGTTCGGACTGCTGCTCTGTTTCAATAATAACCGATTTTTCCTTAACCTGTTCTCTTATCAGGCTTTTGTCTACCCTTCCGATTATTTGCCGGGCTTTTTCCATTATAGCTGTTCCTAAAGCATCATAACGTCCTTTTATATTCCCTGCCTGGCTGCTGAGCTCATTAACCTTTTTTTCCAATAACTGCAATTTTTGTTTTTCATCGGCAAGCTGTTGCTGTGATGGCGCTGTTACTGTTAATAGTGCTGGTTGTGGATGCTGGCAGGAACCACACACAGGACAAGGTTCATTTTCCTGTAACCCCTGCGCTAAAAATCCAGCTTGTTCATCAAGATAAGCCTTTTCCTGTACAGCATAATTTTTTTGCCCAGACTGGTATTCCTGCTGTTTTTCCTTATACTGCTGCTGTAGCTTTCTGCATTGCAACAGCATATCATTGTACTCATTTATCTGTTGCTGTATATTCTTTAGTTCATTCAGCTGCCTAGCCATGTCTGCACATATTTTTTCACAGCGTTCTTTTTCTACCAGAATATTTTCTAAACTAGTCTTTTTTTCTTTTATCTGCAGCAGCTGTGTTTCCATACTTTTTTTCTCCATAGCTGCTGCTGTTTTTTTATTGTTTAGCTGCTGCATATTAAGCTGCCCTGTATTTATTTCCTGCATCAGGCTGTCCAATTCATTATATAAACGCATATTATCCTTTATCGTTACTATTTCAGCTAATACCTGCTTATATTCTTTGTCATAGCAATTTTGGGCTGCTATGTATTTGTGCTTGTACTCCTCCTTAATATTTTGACTGTCTTTTATGGCTTGTTCACTGTTTTTTATATCATGGCGAATCTTTATAATGGTCTGAGCCTGACCAATGAATGTATTATTTTGGGCTGTTTTTTCTTCATTTTCCCGTAATAATTTATCCAGCTGTTTTTGCTGCTCTTTATCAGTATTTATATATGTGTCAAGCGCTGTAATAAACTCATCCAATACAGGCGTATTTGGTAATTGTTGCCCAGCTGACAATAAAATATTATTTTTATAATACTCTATTTCCTGACTTATCTTTTCTAACTTTTTACTGCTGCTGTCAGCACTTTTTTTTATCTGCTCCTGTAGCTGCTGATAACGACTGGTATTAAATATTTTGCGAAATATTTCACTGCGTTCTTTTGTCGCCGTCAACAATACTCGTAAAAAATCCCCTTGTGCTATCATCGCAATCTGAGTGAACTGGCTTCGATCAAGACCAATTAAATTTTCAATATACTCAGTGACTTCCTTTAATCCTGTTAGCGGCTCCATATCAGCTGCTTCCAATTGAGCTGAAGGTTTTTGCACAACCATTTTGTCACCACGCTTAGCTGGACGCTCATATTCAGGATTGCGTCTTAGCTTATATGTTTTATTATTATATAAAAATACCAGCTCCACAAATGTTTCGGTGTTTTTATCAGCATATTTGCTGCGAAACATATTGCTTTCCCTAATGCTGCCGCTGGGCTCCCCATATAGAGCATAAATAATCGCATCGAAAATAGTAGTTTTACCAGCTCCAGTATCACCGCTAATAAGATAAAGACCTTTTGCTCCTAGTTTACTAAAGTCAACCTCAAGTTTATCAGCATAAGGACCAAATGCTGATAATATCAATTGTAGAGGACGCATTATTTTTCCTCCCATATTTCTTCAATAATTTTTTGCGCAAAATCACATTGTTTACTGCTAAGCTCTTTATTATTTTGCAGTTTATAAAACTCGTTCATTAAATCCAGTGGTTTTTTTTGTAAGGCAGTGTTAGTGTTATCAACAACATTATTGCTGCCTGTTCTTGTATTATCATAATCTATCTTCATAATATTAGGATAAATACTGCGTAATTTGCCAATAGCATCGGGAATCTCTTCTTCGTCAGTCAATGTTACGCTAATATAATCGTCTATAGCAGTACTTTCATAATTGGCTTTTAATGTTATATCTTTATATAATCCTTTTACTTTTCGTAAGTCATGCTGCGGCAATAAATCAATAAATGATATTTTCATATTATTTTTTTCTTTTATTTCAATAATCGGCAGTGTTTTTTTATGGCTGGTTTCCGAAAAAGAGTATTTGAGCGGTGAGCCGGCGTAGCGTATATTGTTCTTAATTATCTTTTGCGGTCGATGAATATGGCCCAATGCCACATAGTCAAAATCAGCAAAACAATCAACCGAAATATTATCGAGTCCACCTACGCTTAATTCCTCGGAATCACTTGTAGCTGCTCCTGTAATGAATTGGTGGGCTATTATTATATTACGCTGCTTTTTGTCCAGTTCCATTTTATCTATAACTAAATGTACTGCATCATCATAAGTTAATATGTGTTCTGCTTCTTCCTGCCAAATTTTTCTTATTTGTATCGGCTTTATAAATGGCAGCATATAAATATTTACCAGTCCATATTTATCTTCAATAGCTATTGGTTGTGTATTGCCCTCAAACACTGAATGAATATATACATTATTTTTTTCCAACAGTCTGGCTGCAAAAGCCAATCTATCAGCGGAATCATGATTACCGCTGATAATAAAAATCTTTATTCGCAGCTGCACCAAATGCGTTAAAAATTCATCAAACAGTCGTACTGCCTCTATGGGCGGCAAAGGCGTATCATAAATATCACCAGCCATTAGAACAGCATCCACTTTATTTTCCTGCAGCACTCCTATTATCTGTTTTAATATATATCGCTGATCTTCGAGCATTGAAAAACCATTTACACGTTTTCCTATATGTAAGTCACCAATATGGGCAAATTTCATTATTATTCTCCTAAATATAACCGTCTTTACTATATTTCTATAAAAAAGAAGTTATTGTAAATTATTACAATAACTTCTCATTGCTGCTAACAGCATAATTCCATTATATTATAATGGTCTTCTGTAAAAGAACGGACGATGGTTCTCATAGCCCATATCACGATAATTCAGTACAGCTTCCGTTCCACCTACAAATAAAATACCGCCCGGTTTTAAAGCCTGGAAAAAATTACGATATAATTTATCTTTAGCTTCTTCTGTAAAATAAATAACAACATTGCGGCATAAAATCAAATCAAAATTAGATTCAAATGGATCTTTTAATAAATTATGGCGGCGAAATTCAATTTTTGCTTTGATATCAGGACTTACCACATATTTATTATTCTCATTTCTAGTAAAATATTTTTGCTTACGTCCCAAGGAAATAGCCTTTAATTCATTTTCTGTATAAATACCTTCCTTGGCTTTTTCCAATATATCAACATCAAGATCTGAGGCTAAAATACGATGTCTGGCGCCTGGCGTCTTTTCTGCCAATATCATTGCCAATGAATACGGTTCAGCTCCGATAGAGCAGCCAGCACTCCAAATATTAAGTTTAGAACTTCTTTTTAAGAGTTCTGGAATTATAGTAGTTTCCAGCTCCGAAAATTTCTCCGGCGTACGAAAAAACTCTGATACATTTATAGTTAGATACTCAATAAATGAAGCAAACTCATCTTTATCCTTAACCACAAAATCAAAATATTCAGTAAAACCTTTAAAACCCTTACGCATAACAAGATTATTAATACGACGCTTCATCTGTGCTTCTTTATATAAATCTAAATCTATACCTGCTTTGGCATTTAATTTTTGTTTAAAAGTACTCCAATCCCGTTCATCCATATTATCCCTGCCCCCTATTTTGTTATGTTTAATAGTATACGTGGGTACTCCCCATGTTTTGTCTACGTGTAAATTATGGCATATCTTCCTCTTATTCATATTCCATTCATCCTTGATTAAAACTAAAATCCAGAAAAAGCGCTTCCTGCGACTTAGCCGTTCTTTACACGCCAATGAAAATATCAAGTATTGAACAAGCAGTCCTCGGATAAATCAGGGATTTTTAACTATCTTCTTTTACCACTCAAGTCATATTACTGTCAATAAAACTATCCCTTAGTCTCTCTTCTGGTTACTGTTAATAATTCATTCCCGCTTAAAACAGGACTAAACTATCTTAGTTCTTATTCGTCCTGGAAGTTGTAAATACCTGTCTAAATATATAAATACCCATTATTCTTTTACGCTTGTAATTTAAAGACTTATTTACTTAACTATTACTAATGGCAGTAATGGCCATATCAGGAAATTCGCCTTTTAAACCACCTAAAAACATTTTAAGCCCTAAGGCATCTTCTAACTGCGGCATAACTGCTAAAAAAACATCAGGATCAATATTTAAATTGCGTACCTGAATCTTATCAACTGACGTTTTTCGTAAAAATTTACGCCAAGCTGCTGCTTCTTTTTTATCATCATTAAAACCTGGAAAATACAGCATGTCCAATGTGATATATACGCCCTTGCTTTTAGCATAAATCAGTGACTGCATAACATCATCAAAATCATAATCAGAACGATAATAAGCCTTATAATTTTCCGGTATGGCACTTATAATATTCACGCACATTCTGTCAAGCCCGGCATCAACGATTTTCATTATCGCCGCTGTATTGCCAGCATTCGTATTAATATTTATTTGGCCTTTATCCGTTTTACTACGTATCATTTTTATCGCTGCCGCAATATCATCAGCAATGAGTGCCGGTTCCCCTTCACAATTATGCCCAAAACTTAGTACGGCATCATTACCATTACTTAAATGATATGTCCCTACATCTGCCATTTCCTGTGCAATAGCTATACTATCAACTTCATCGCTTTGAGCCTCAAGCAAACAGTTTAAACATTTAGCATTACAGCATTCTGTTACTGGAATTTCCGTTTCCCAGCGGCGATAAAACAAGTTTTGCGCTGTACAACTATAAAGTTCCAGTGCATATTCAGCCATCTTATTTACCAGATTATTCTGTGGCAAATCCCGCTTAGTCTGATTAATAAGGCCAGCCAAACTTTCGGTGTTATAGCGACTTGAATCCCACATATCGTCAAATTCAGTATAAGCGGCCGCTGCATATATTTCCCCCTTATATAAGGCTACTGCCGTATAGGCTTCTGCAGATAATTCCTCAGCCACTTCTTCTTTAGCAAAAGCAGGTGCATATAATCTTATATAGCCGGCTGGTAAAATCGCAGCTACTGCCTGCCCCAAAATTGGCAGCAGCTCATTATTTTTTTCTCCCAAGGGCATTCTTTGCGGCAGGGCAATTAATTCTGCATCTTCCGGTAATGGAATCAAATCTTTTTTGCTCAGTGCAATATTTTTTGTGCCACTTTTTCCCATTGCCGCTACTCCCGGGGCATCAAAAATATCGCCGCTGTCATCAGCATAAAGCAGTGTAATACTGGCCGTACTCATCTTCATTCTCCTTATTTATTATTCTTTTTATTTTTACGCGGATTATACTTATTCATGGCTCTATCCACAGATTCCGTTACAATACATTCCACAGCTGGTATTAAATCATTAATGGCTTTATCCACTGCAGCTTGATCTTCTGGTAAAAACTTGGACAAAACATGGTCATTTACCTTCCAGTTAGGCAGCGGTCTGCCTATTCCTATACGCACATGCACAAATTCATCACTGCCGGTACAGTTAATTATTGATTTGATGCCGTTATGACCGCCTGAACTTCCTTTACTGCGAATTCTTATCAATCCTGGCGGCAAATCCATATCATCATGAACTACAATAAGCTCATCAGAATTACTTTTATACCAATTCATTGCCGGTGCAATTGCCTCACCACTTAAATTCATATAGGTCAATGGTTTTACCAATAATACTTTTTCTGAACCTATCATCGCCTGCGCTGTAAGTGCCTTAAATTTTTCCTGCCAATTAGTCACCGCTAATTTTTTTGCCAATGCGTCAATAAACATAAACCCCACATTATGCCTTGTTTTGCTATATTCCAGTCCGGGATTGCCTAATCCGGTAATTATTTTCATCGTAAAAAATCCTCCTATATTGTCTCCCTAGCTTGTAATTATTAGTATTAATATGTGTACTACGCAATAATATAAACCAATATTTTATCCATGATATTTCTTATGTAATTTACTTATTTTTATCAAGCGGCGAACATTCTATTAACTCCTCAAACTCTTTATTTGCCATAGGGCGATAATAAAAAAATCCTTGCGCATAAATGCAGCCTATTTTACGTAAAAAATCTACTTGTTCCTGCTTCTCCACGCCTTCTGGTATTATCAACATATTAAGCCATTGTCCCATATGAACAACTGTTTTAATTATATCGCGACCTTTTTTGCTACTTGATTCTAAAAATCGCATATCAATTTTTAAAATATTAGCCTTTATGTCCTTTAATATATTAAGCGAGGAATAACCACTGCCAAAATCATCAATTAGAACATTAAAACCATAATCCATTAACTTGGCTGATAGATTTATAATCTGCTCAGATTTATCGACATAAATACTTTCGGTTATTTCCAGTTCTAACAGTTTTGGACTTATATCATACTTTTCTATTAGTTCTGTTAAAATTTTATATACATCTATATCAACTACATCCATACGCGATATATTCACTGAAATTGGAGTTACATTTTTTTTATTATCAATACGGTTGCGCAGCCATCGTACGGCCTCTTCCCATATATATGTATCAAGTCGTTCAATAAACCCTGACTCCTCAAATAAAGGAATAAACTTTCCCGGTGAAATGATTCCTTTTTGCGGATGCTCCCAGCGAACAAGTATTTCAGCGCCGACAATTTCGCCGTTATTCATATTACATTTAGGTTGAAAATAAAGTTTAAACTCGCCCTTTGCCAATGCTTTATTGGAATCGTTGAGCAGCTCTTGTGCTTCCTGCATTTTTTTCTTGTTGCATTATTAAAATAAGCTACATGCTTAAAATAATTCTTTTTTACCGAGCGAAGAGCCATTACAGCCCCATCATATAAAAAATTGGCTGTTGCCGCTTCATCGGAAGGACAAATGCCAATTGCCGGAACTACTTCCATGGGAACAGAAAGTGCGGCAAAAATTTCAAATATACTCTCTATTGTTTTTTTCTCATTGTCAGCACTGGTAAATATAGCAAAAACATCGCCAGCCATGCGACTTAAAACATATTCCGGCTCCATAAACTTTTTTTGCAGACTGCCAGCAATACTGCACAATATTTTATCGCCTATTTTTATACCATAGATTGAATTTATAAAACTAAATTTTTCTATATCTACACAAATCATTATTTTTTCCGCATTACTATTAAGCAACCTACTTACTTTTTCGTAAAATATCTGTCTGTTATTTAAACCGGTTAGAATATCACAATTCTTATGATAGTCCAGCTGTTTTTGCAAATTTTCAAGTTGTGCCAAAACAGCCACATCATTGGCAAACATAAATATACCTCCTTTTGAATATATTTATTATAGCAAATATCAGTCTTTCTGATATGATTATCAACAAAAAAATAAAAGCTTTCATTTGCTGAATGAAAACTTTTATTCAATCACAATTATATTTTACCCTAAGACAATAAAATATGCAAAGACTATCAGTCCTAAAATTATTCTATACCAACCAAAAGCTTTAAAATCATTATTTTTTATATAACGCAATAAAAATTTAATCGATATAATTGATACGATATAGGCAACAATCATCCCCACTACTAATACCACAAGTTCCTGCATTGAATAGTTCAAGCCAAATTTTACTATTTTCAAAAAACTGGCACCAAACATCACTGGTATTGCTAAAAAAAATGTAAATTCAGTTGCTACATAACGCGATGTCCCAAACAATAAGCCACCGATAATTGTTGATCCTGAGCGTGATGTTCCCGGAACAAGTGCCAACACCTGAAAAACACCAATAATGAATGCTCTTTTATAATCAAGCTCTTCGAGTGTATTTATTACCGGCTGACGATGTTTGTTATAATTTTCAATGATAATAAACAAAATACCATATAAAACTAAAGTAAAAGCAACAACATGAGCATTCATAAAATGCTTTTCCATGTAGTTATTGAAAATCAGCCCAATGACTGCTGCGGGTATGCAGGCAATTATAACTTTTTGCCAAAGCAAAAATGTCTGCTTTTTTTCTACGCTTGTCTTTTTAGTACTAAAAGGATTTAAGCGAGTAAAGTTTAATACCACGACAGCTAAAATAGCCCCCAATTGTATCACGACCAAAAACATATCCATAAACTTAGGACTTACCTGCATATTTATGAATTCATTGACTAAAATCATATGACCGGTACTGCTTATAGGCAGCCATTCGGTCAACCCCTCAACGATTCCTAAAATTACCGCTTTTAGTATTATAATTACATCCAAAATTAATATTCTCCCATAATAAATCTTTTATTATATTTCCTAAAAAAAGCCTTTCCTTAATAAGGAAAGGCTGGATTTAGTGCATATTACAACAAGAGTTATACCTTAGTCTGTACAGCATCTGCCATGTCAAACAATTTACTTACTGATGTTTGTGTGTATATGCGGGCAATAGCTTCACCAATAGCCGGTGCCATTGACAATGTAATTACTTTACTGGAAACCTTGTCTTCAGATAATGCTATAGTATTAGTTATAACTAATTCATCAATCGGAGACTCATCAATGCGCTGAATTGCCGGATCACTCAATATACCATGAGTACAGCAAGCATATATTGATTTAACGCCACGAGCTTTTAAGGCTTTAGCGCCTTCACATAAAGAACCAGCTGTATCAACGATATCATCGATTATTATAGCATCTTTGCCCTCTACGTCACCAATAAGGCTCATAACTTCGGCCTTACCTGGCATTGGACGTCTTTTTTCAATAATTGCAATTGGGGCATTTAATCTATCCGCTAAGCTGCGGGCACGTGTAACACCACCAAGATCTGGTGATACAACAACAATATTAGATAATTTCTTTTCCCGAATATATCTAGCTAATACTGGCGCTGCTGCTAAATGATCAACTGGGATATCAAAAAATCCCTGTATCTGACCAGCATGTAAATCAACAGTAACTACTCTGTCTACACCAGCAGTTGTCATTAAATTGGCGATTAACTTTGCTGAAATAGGTTCACGACCGCGTGTTTTTCTGTCCTGACGCGCATACGCATAATATGGCACTACTGCTGTTATATTGCGTGCTGATGCTCTTTTACAAGCATCTACCATTATAAGCAATTCCATCAGATTATCATTTACCGGCTGACTTGTCGGCTGAATAATAAAAACATCCTTACCTCTGATGCTTTCACTAATCATAACCTGAGTTTCACCGTTGTTAAAGTGTCCCACAAACGCATGGCATAGTTCAACACCTATATAATCTACCACCTCTTGTGCCAACTGAGAATTGGCGTTACCGGTAAGAATACATAGTTTGTCTGTGTCCAAAATCATTAACTCTCCTCCTGCAATTCATATGCATAAATAAATTTTTATTATAAAAGATACATATTTTATAATATGTTCTTTATAAACCATATCCCCATAATTATAAATGAGCAAAACTATAATAGGTTCTTCTATTATATATCTTGCTCACTTATAATTTCAATACATTATTTTAATTTCTTTTGTCTTTCCATTTAGCTATATTTTTTTGGCGTGATCTGCCCACAGCTAATTCACCAGCCGGAACATCCTGAGTAATAGTAGAGCCAGCTCCCACATAAGAGCCTTTACCTACAGTCACTGGAGCAATTAAATTAGAATTACAGCCAACAAAAGCATCATCTTCAATAACAGTGCGTTGTTTTACTTTACCGTCATAATTTACTGTTATTGTACCACAGCCCATATTTACACCAGAACCAATATCACTATCGCCAATATAACTCAAATGCGGCAATTTAGTGCCTTCCCCAACATTAGAATTTTTTACTTCAACAAAATTACCAATATGCACACCAGCGGCAATTTTGGTATTTGGACGCAAATGTACATATGGTCCTATAGTAGTTTTTGCCCCTATCTCACATTCATGAGCATATGTAAAAGAAATGACGGCTTCATCACCAATCATGGTATCACTAAAACGGCTGCATGGACCGATCTCACAATTGCTGCCAATTTTTGACTGGCCTTCAATCCATGTTGACGGATAAATAATTGTATCACGACCTACAGTTACGTCAACGTCAATATATGTAGTAGCCGGATCCATTATCGTCACACCTTCCGCCATTAACTGACGATTTTTACGGCGATGTAATATACGTTCCGCTTCGGATAAATTTTGACGGGAATTTATCCCTAAAGTTGCTTCGTAATTTTTTACAGCCATAGCTGCTATTTTTTTACCCTGCTGCTGCAATATTTCTAATACATCGGGTAAGTAGTATTCTCCCTGGGCATTATCATGACCGACCTTATCAAGTGCTGCAAATAAATCTTTGCCATTAAAACAGTATATACCTGTATTAACTTCGGTTATTGCTTTTTCAGCAGTAGTGGCATCTTTTTCTTCAACAATTCTTTTAACATCCCCGTTAAAAGCCCTGATAATTCGACCATAGCCGGTAGGATTAGGCATAACAGCCGTTAGCACTGATGCCTGAGCATGCTCAGATTTATGCATATCATAAAAATTGGCCAGCATTTTAGCTGTCAATAATGGTGTATCACCGCATAAAACCATGACAGTGTCATCATCATTTATTAATTTTTTTGCCTGCAATACAGCATGACCAGTTCCTAACTGTTCTTCCTGTACTACGACCTGTACAGCATCACCGACAACTTCTGCTACTTTGTCACGACCAAAACCGACAACTACAATATTTTTCACAGCTCCAGCAGCTACTGCCGCATCAATCACATGATTCACCATAGCCTTACCGCCAACACGATGCAAAACTTTTGGCAAATCAGATTTCATGCGTGTGCCTTTACCAGCTGCTAATATTATTGTAGAAAATTCCCCAGTACTCAAATTATTCACTTTCCTTTTCTTCTATATCATCATCTTGCTGTAAATCTTTCATGCTTTTTAATAATGTCTGCTCGGATTTTTCCATATGTTTTTCGGCTGCTTTTTGTGCCTCCAAAACATTGCCCTGAGCAATCGTATCGACAATACGGCGATGCTCATCGAGCGTTTCCCGCAAACGTCCCGGATAAGACATTGACTTGGTTCGATAACTGGTCAGCTGTTCACGTAGATTGGAAATAATTCCCACCAATCGATTGTTACGGCTGGCTTTATATAATAAATCATGAAATTTAGTATCGATCTCTACTATTTTATTCATGTCATTTTTTTCGATATATTCACCTATTTTTACCAGTAAACGCTGTAATTCCTCAAGCTCATCATCAGAAATGCGTTCAGCAGCCAAACCATTAGCCAGTGAGTCCAAAGCAGTTCGTATCTCAAATACTTCATTGACATCACGAATAGATAAATTAGCTACATATGTTCCCCGCCGCGGCATCATTATAACATAGCCTTCTAGTTCCAGTTTGCGGATTGCTTCGCGCACTGGTGTGCGGCTTACACCTAATTCTTCCGCTACATGTATCTCCATCAAACGCTGACCGGGTCTTAATATTCCTGTCCTTATTGCATTGCGCATAGTTTCAAAAACAACTTCCCGCAACGGTTGATAGCTGTCAAGCTTTATAGGCATAAGTTTTTTTCTTGTTTCCACTTTTTATCTCCCCTTATTTTCATTTACGGGTGATGTCACATATACACTGAGATCTTTATATTTTGCCGCAAATTTTTGGGCTACATCTTCAGCCTTTTTTTTATCATCACAAACAGCAAAAACACTAGGACCGCTGCCGGACATAAGTGCTGCCTTGGCCCCATATGTACAAAGCATTTTTTTATACTCCTGCAGCTGAGGATATCTATTTATAGTTACACTTTCCAAGACATTATCCAAGGTTTTGCATATTGTATCCAAACTCTTATTGCATAACGCCGCCAGCATGGATTTTGTTGCCGGATGCTGCTCAACTATTTCCGCTTTATAATTATTATATACCCAGGCTGTGGAAACACCTATTTTAGGTTTTACTACTACAAAGGCACAATCCGGCATCGCATCAACAGCTGCAATTTTTTCACCGCGGCCTGTTGCCAGCATTGTCCCCCCCTTTATACAAAAAGGAATATCTGAGCCTAACTGCCCGCCCAGTTCGCATAAATCGTCATCGCTTTTATTTAAAGCAAACAACTCATTTAAGCCGCGCAGTACCGCTGCTGCGTCAGCACTGCCACCGGCCAGACCGGCAGCTATCGGGATATTTTTTTGCAGGGATATATTTACTCCACAATTTACATCATATGTTTTTAAAAATAATTGGGCCGCTTTATATATAAGATTATCTTTATCATCGTCGACACCGTCTACTTTACAATCTAGTATTATATCGCAACTATCATTTTTTTCAACCATAATTACATCATGCAAATCTATCGCTTGCATAATCATTTCTACTTCATGATAACCATCATCACGTTTACCAAGAATATCCAGTGTTAAATTTATCTTTCCATTAGCTGTTATTTTCAAAAACAATTCACTCCATTGGGAAATACTTCTATTATATACAAATATAATAAGATTGTAACAATTTTTTCCGCAAACAGCAATACTTTCTCCCTTTCTTCTTGACAATATTAGTTATAAATCGCATAATGAAGTTGAAATAATCCTATTTTATAATTTAATATATTAAAATTATAATTTTTCTTACTAATAATTATCATTTAGAGGATACCCCTTATGTTACAATATATTTTTCAGCTTTATAACACATCAATTGATTTTAACAGCAACGATATAAATTTGCTTTTTTCCTCACACTTTGCTATTAAAAATATTAGTTTTGTTCCTGAAAATAACCAAGTTATAATTGTTGCCAAAAAACTTGACCCTGATTTTACACTTACTATTTTAAACACTGCCGGCTACGAAGCCGCTTTTATCGAAAAAATTCCACTATTTTTCTCAAAAATAAAAGTTTTTTCCGCTATTTTATCTATAATAATATTTATTTTCTGCTTATTACTATATTTTTCGGATAGTGAAAAATTATTTTTGTCAACAAACGTTATGCAGCTATTCCGTACAGAATTTATCCCCTATAGTCAATTAACACTTGCCCTTATAACAATGCTGCTAAATTACTACTATTATGCCCATAGTTTTAAATCTTTATTTAAAAAAAGTCTCTCACCCGATTTACCCATTGCTGTAAGCACCTGCAGTTTATTTTTATTTAGCTGCTACCAATTATTTATGCAGTCCTACGATAAACTTTATTTTATGCCGCTGATTACTATATTGGTGCTGTCAACAACACTAAGGCTTATCGCCGATATAATAAAAAAAGAATTTTTTCGTACAGCTGAATATCCTATAGGTAATCTGCCAGCAACGGCATGCCGGCTTGATCTTGATAGCGATGAAGAAAAAACCATTCCCATTGCTGAACTACAAAAGGATGATATTCTTATAATAAAACCCGGCAATATTCTTCCGGCTGACGGTGAAATCTCGTGGGGCAATGCCCAGATAGATGAGTCAATCATTACTGGCGATTCCTCCCTTAAAGCTAAATCAACTAATGACTTAGTTTATGCTCAGACGAAAAACATCAAGGGTACTTTTCAATACCGTATCACTGCTGCCAATTCCAATACTCTTTTATATAAACTACGACAACTATCTTATAATGCATTAATAAATTCGCCAGCTGCCTATCCCCGTATAAACAAGCTTAGTAATATTCTTACTATCCTATCATTATTCGTAGCATGTATTGCTGCTTCCTATTGGTTTTTTGCCGGCAAATCGTCATCATTTATAATAACAATTTTTGCCGCAGTAACAATCATTATTTGTCCATACAATATTGTTGCAGCCAAGAATTTATTGTTAAGTGCTGCTATAATAAGATGCGCTCGCCTTGGTATCTTTATTAAAAATATTGGTGCCTTAAGCAATCTTGGTAATATTGATACTCTCATTTTAGGAAAATCCGGCATTATAACTACCGGTCAATCCAAAGTAATCGCCCTTCATCCAGAGGGTCTATTACCAAAAAGCCTGTTGGCATTAGCCGCTAGTGCCGAATATGGTCATGAACACCATCTAGCCTCAGCTATAATAAATTCTGCAATAAAAAATAAAGTTCATACTCAGCGTATTTCTTCGTCGCAGTTAATTGCCGGTAATGGTGTTGAAGCTATTATTAACAGAGAAATTATTCGCGTAGGCAAAGCTGCCTGGCTTAAAGCTGAAGGTATTAATATAAGCGCTGAATTAAAAGACAAAGCTTATCAGGCTGCTCGTGATGGTTTCACTCCAATATTTATTTCGCTTGACAAATATTGTCATGGTGTCTTAATAATTGAAGATCCGCTGCGCAATGACTTATCGCATGAACTACATAATTTAAATAAAATAAATACTATCCTGTTTACCAGTGATGACAACCATACCGCTAAGGCGCTTGCCAAAAAACTTGGAATAAATCAGTTCCGCTCGGAATTATCCTTAACTGATAAAGCCAAAGAAATTGCTTTATTGCATACACGGGGACTCACAATTGCTTTTATCAGTAATAAGGGCCGTGATACAGATGCGTTTAAAACCTCTGATATTGGCATACTTTTTAATAACAAAAATCCTGATAGTATTGCTATTGATGCCGCTGATATAGTTTGCCTCAACGATAATTTCAGCAGTCTTTGCCATATTATCACTTTTGCTCGCAAATCAATAAAAAGTATGAAACAAAATATTCTTTTAGCTTTATTAATGAGTATAATAGGTGGTATAATTGCTGCTGGCGGTATTTATCACTGGATATCAATAAGTCTTTCACCCATAACCGCAGCTTGTCTTTGTGCCATAATCAATATTTTAATTATGGGCAGAACTATATTTACCACATTGATTTTTAATAAATAATTGCTTACAGGGAGGGTAATACTATGCTTAAACTCTATATTGAAAAATCCTTTGATGAAGATTGTGCTAAATGTATAATTGCCGCACTGGGTGACTTGGAAGGCATGCATAAAATTTATGAAACAAACTTAACAGACAACTATATATCACTAGATTGTTCCACTGAGGAAAGCATATTATATGATGCCCTCAAAGATGAGGGATTTACTATCAGCAAAATCGAACACTCTTAAAAAAAATTAAAGGATATTGAATCTATGAAAAAAATCTTATTTGTTTTATTACTGCTCTTTTTTATTGTTCCACTAAAAGCTAATGCCGAAATTCGTCAAAGTGAAGTCAACAACACCGTTGCTATGGAAAGTGCCTTTACCTACAAGGAACCACTATCTGAAAATAGTCCCGCTCAAACCACTGCCATCAAAACAGCAGATATTTTTTCTATTTATGTAAAATCAACACGCTTTTATAATCGCAGCAAAACAAACTTCCGTGCCCATATTGAATTAGATATAACTTCCAAGACTGAATTAATTGATTTATTATTTGATAAGGACTGCCCACCCCAAATTGAATATACAAAAGATGGGCAAACACATGTTTTACCGTTAAAAAAAGTTTATTATAATGACCAATATTTTATTTCATTCAAACTAAAAAGCGCTGACCTTGATGCATTGTACACTGCTGATACCGTAAATGTTATTTTCCCTGTAATTACCAATGGCAGTAATGTAGATTATAAAAAAGATAAAAATGGCCAGATGCAAAAAATTTATGTAAAACAATCACTGGAAAAAAATTCTACTACAATTGAAAAAAGTTATACAATTCCCCATTCGATAATTGCCGAATGGCAAAAAGTATTAACGAGTGATTTACAACCTGGCAGTATTACCGATACGTTATAATATGTAAAAAACCAGCTTATGCTAAAAGCACAAGCTGGTTTTTTACATATTTTTCTTTGACAAATACTTTACTTGTTCAGCAACCTTTAACACTTTTTCCACCGAACTGCCTAACGACGCCTCTACTGTTGCCACAATAGTTCCTTCTAAAATAGGTGCATCAGCAATAAATATTTTAGCATTATTTATATTATCTTTTAACTTTATCATTTCGGCACAAATAATAGCACTATTTAAATCAACAAATATAACAACACCATCTTTTTTCTCTAATCCTTCAATAGTTTCTTCAACCATATCCAAATCTATTCCTAATTTTCCCTTATCACCGCCAACAGCTTCAATTACCTGTCCGGGAATTGCCATTTCCTTAGCAATATCTCTTATTCCTTCAGCTGCTTTTAAGCTATGTGATATAATTACTATTTCTACCATATATCATCCACCTTGCTTATTGAATTATTTAAATAATCTTGAAATTACCATTATGAACAACGACTACTTTCCTTAGTAATTATAATCCTTAAACAAATGGTTTTATTATTTATACCTATTAAAAATATATAGCCAAAAGATATATTTATTATATCATATATCCTTTGGCCAATGCATATTATACAATATTTTTTTAAATCATACACAATAAAAGCTATTTTTTATAACATTTGTTTTATTTCATCTTTTGATATGACTTTGCCCGCAGCTCTTACCTTGCCATCTATAACTAATGCCGGAGTGGTCATAACACCATACTGCATTATTTGCTTTATATCTTCTACTTTGTTTATCTGAGCTTCTATTCCCACTTCCTGTACGGCCTGCTCAGCCGCCATATATAAATCCTTGCATTTTGCACAACCCATACCTAAAATCTCAATTTTCATTATAAACAATCCTTTCTTTTCTATGTTATTGTAAAAATTTCAACAAATTATGACTGGCGTTTATCTGCTTACTCAATATCATTTCAACAATCCCCAGAAGCTCCAATACCTGTGGATAGGCAATCCAATAAATGACCCGCTGTCCATCCTTGCGTGAGTCGATAATGCCCTGTTTTTTTAGCATTCCTAAATGCTGTGATAGGTTGGACTGCTCTATATCAATTTTATCTATCATCTCACAAACGCATAACTCGCCGCCTTTTAGCAGATTTAATATTTTTATTCGCACCGGGTGTCCCAGTGTCTTAAAAAAATCTGCTGACAATTTAAATACGATATCCTCAGCCATAAGAGCCTCCTACATTAAAAAATTAAATAAATATCCTGTAAACATAATGCTTATAAATAATATTACCACAAAAATGACTAACAATGGTGTTTTTAAAACATTGCGCAGAATAATCATTTCAGGAAAACTCAATGCTGTCACCGCCATCATAAATGCCAGTGCCGTTCCCAAACTCAGACCTTTTTGAATAAGCACTGTAATAATAGGCATTATACCCGCGGCATTGGAATATAAAGGCACTCCTATTAATACTGCTGCGGGTACTGCTAAAATACTGTCACGCCCAGCATACTGAACTAATAAATCTTCTGGAGCATAGCCATGGATAAAACCACCAATGGCAATTGCTATTATTACATAAAGCCCTACCTTTTTTAATATTTGTCTAGTATAATTTGCAGCATACTCCATGCGTTCCCTTAAGGATTGATCAGCAATTTCATTTTCTCCCAGTTTCATTTCATAAACATAGTCCTGTACAAATCTTTCCAGTCTTAGTCGTCCCATTATAATACCAGCAATTATGGCAATCACTAACCCTGATATAATATATATCAACATGATTTTCCATCCCAACAAGCCCCAGAGCATTATTACGGCTACTTCATTTACCATGGGGGACGCTATCAAAAAAGAAAATGTAATCCCAAGCGGTACTCCCGACTCAATAAAGCCAATAAAAACCGGTACAGCCGAACATGAACAAAACGGTGTTACTATCCCTAATAAAGCTGCCGCTATATTGCCAAAAAACTGCCGTCTATGGCTTAAAAGTTTTTTAGTTCGTTCCGCTGGAAAATATGAGCGCAATATTGATACAAAAAAAATAATAATAGACAGCATTAAAAATATTTTTATACTATCATAAATAAAAAAATTTAAAGCTGCTCCCAACATACTTTGGGCTGATAATCCTAATAAATCATATACCAGCGTATCCGCTAATGTCTGTAACATATTTTCCTCCTTCTATATAACTATATGATAATATTATAATATATTAATGAAAATTGCAATAAAATATTGCTGTTTATAATCATAAATCATGCTTTTTATTTTACAAACAGCAAATATCATCTTATTATTTCGCTTGGAAACTTTCACGTTCGACTAAATTAGCTGTAAACAGCATCTTTGTCGGCACTGTTTCATTATTCATTAATTTGGTTAAAACCTCTATTGCCGCCTTACATAAAATATCCAGCCTGTTGTCAATACTACTTAATGCAGGCGTAGAACACTGGGCCAAAATAGAATTGTTACAGCCGATAATAGGCATAGTCCTATTTTCCTGCAACAAGATTTTCTGGGCAGCAATTGCTAAAATATCTTCTGACGTAACTAAAGCATCAAAAAAAACTTTTTCGGCAAGTAATTTTTTTATAAGCGTATTCATCTGTTCAAATGATTTTTCAACCTTATATTCCAGCTCACATTTTGCGTTCAAATGATATTTTTTTATTCCAGCTCGGTAACCCGTGAGTTTTTGCCGTCCACTATATGTTAAAGAATCATAAAAATAGGCAATTGAATTACAGCCCTGCTGCTGTAATTTATCAACAGCATCCTGCACTGCTGCCGCTTCATCGCAGATAATCCCATATACATTTGGCAGCTCCATATAGCTGTTAATCATTATTATAGGAATTCTACTCCCAAGTTTTTCAAAATGATACAGATCTTTTTTATGCACAAATGGTGTTCCAATAATTATTAAGGCATCAATATGTTTATTTAATAAAAACTCAACAAATTTGTATTTTTCCTCCTTGCCATGGCCTGTACAAGTTAAAAGGACATTCCAATCTATTTGTCGCGAATATTCTTCAATAAGTGAAACTGCTTTAGCATAAAAAGCATCCGATACATCTGTGCATATTACCCCGATCATTTTCATGCTATCAAGCCCCAATCCTCGTGCAAACGGATTAGGCTGATAATTTTGTTTTTTCATTACAGCCAAAACTTTTTCTTTTGTCTTAGAACTTACCCTGCCGCTGCCATTTAATACCCGTGATACCGTAGCAATAGATACCCCGCATTCTTTAGCAACATCATATATTGTCATATTGTACCCCGACCTGTTAGTTTTTACATTATTATAACATAATTCGTGTTGTGCTAGTTAATAAACTAGTGTGTCCTTAAAGCCGTCCCTGCACAGTGTGTACTGTATTTCTAAAGTGCTAAAGCACTAAGAACTACAGCATAGGGAAGGTGGCTTGACGAAGTCAAGTTGGAAGGGTTAACCCCTCAGGCAGCTTTGCTGCCAGCTCCCCTACAGGGGAGCCTTTCAGGCATCTAAATTTCAATTAGCACAATGCGAAACATAATATAATTGTATTTATTTTTTATTGAATTAACTGAATTTTTTTTATATATTGACAAACATGTTTTAAAGTGGTATTTTATGTTTATAAATTGTAAGTGCTTACATTATAAAAAGAAGGTAAATATATGAAAAGTTTTATGGATGATGATTTTATATTAGAAAGCCCTACTGCTAAAATATTATTTCATGACTATGCCCAAAAAATGCCCATAATAGATTACCACTGCCATATCTCACCGCAGGAAATCGCCCAAAACAAACAATTCAGCAATATTACCCAGGTTTGGCTGGGTGGTGACCATTACAAATGGCGTTTGATACGCAGTAATGGTACTCCCGAAGAAAAAATTACTGGCAATACTTGTTCTGATAAAGAAAAATTTCTAGAATTTGTGAAAGCCCTTTCAAAATCAATTGGCAATCCCCTATATCATTGGACTCATTTGGAACTAAAACGTTTTTTTGACTGTGATTTAATCATAAACGAACATAATGCTGAAGAAATATGGAATATCTGCAATGAAAAACTACAGCAGGATTCATTTCGCGTACAAGGTTTAATTGCCAAATCAAATGTAAAGATTATTTGTACTACTGATGATCCAGCAGATGATTTGCAATGGCATAAACAAATACAAGCGGAAAAGCTCTGCTCAGCCAAAGTTTTTCCGGCAATGCGTCCTGATGCCCTTATGCGTATTGACAGCAGCACTTTTTCCGATTACATAAATAAATTGGAAAAAATTGTTGGTTTTACCATAAAAACTATGGATAATATTCGTGCTGCAATGAAGCTGCGTATGGATTATTTTGCACAAATGGGCTGCCGGGTTACTGACCATGCCTTAGAATATATGTTCTATACTCCTGCTGACGAAGGAACTATAAACAGCATTGTACAAAAAGCCTTGCATAATGGAGTAATCAGCCTCCAAGAAAAAGAACAATACCAAACCTGCTTATTATCTTTTTTAGCCGAAGAATATAGTAAACGCAACTGGGCTATGCAAATCCATTACTCTGCTCTGCGCAATAACAGTAAAATTATGTTTGATAAATTGGGGCCTGATACCGGCTTTGATTGTATTGCAACTTATAATTGCGCAGAAGGGATTGTTGCTTTTCTCAATGCCCTGCAATACAAAAATATTCTGCCAAAAACTATTTTATATTCGCTTAATCCGGCAGATAATGCTTTAATAGGTTCGATAATTGGCTCCTTTCAGGGGCCTGATATATATGGCAAAATTCAGCAAGGCTGCTCCTGGTGGTTTAATGATACTAAAAATGGTATCCTTAATCAGATGACCAGTATCGCTAATTTATCTGTTTTTGGCAATATCTTAGGCATGGTAACTGATTCACGCTCTTTCCTGTCATATCCCCGTCATGAATATTATCGCCGTATTCTTTGTAATTTCATAGGTAATTTAGTAGAAAATGGTGAATATCCTAATGATCTTAATTACCTTGGCAAATTAGTCCAAAATATCTCATATAATAATGCCATAAATTATTTTAAATTTACCTTATAATCATTAACAACAATATTTACATTTTATTAACAGTAATAAAATGTAAATATTGCAGCTTAAATAACTATATTAAATATAATTCATTGAATTTTATAAATATTATTTATTTTAGGAGGATATATATATGCAACATGCAATACCGCATCCATCTGGCAGCGTGTCACATGAAGAAAATGGTACACAGGTAGTTGAATCACAAATATCCCATTTCAAAAAACTATCCTGGAAAGAAAAAATTTCCTATGGTTTCGGCGATTTCGGCAACGGTTTTATGTTCGACTTAGGCCAAGCCTATTTAACAAAATACTGGATAGATATCTGCATCATACCAGCAGCTGCTGTTGCCGGCATATTTGCTTTCACCAAAATATTTGATGCTTTTATGGATCCTATTGCTGGTTCTTTAATTGATAAACGGAAAAATATCGGTGCCCGTGGTAAATTCCGACCGGTAATGATGATATCAAGTATATTGCTTGCACTTTTAACTATTGTTACTTTTACTATGCCGAATTTTTCCACACCAGAAAAAATATTATTTGCCTATGGTGCCTACATGGCTTGGGGACTTGTTTATTCTTTTACCAATATTCCCTATGGTTCCTTAGCCAGCGTAATGACCCGTGATGTCAACGAACGCAGCCAGCTGGCCACCACTCGTCAAGCAGGCTCTATCGGCGCTCAATTAATCACCGGCATTGCTTTTGTTCCCATTGTAATGTCTTTTGACAATCCTCATCATGGTTTTTTTGTCGCTGCTATATTTATGGCGATAATAGGTGTTCTTGGTTTTTATATATGTTATCGCAATACCAAAGAACATGTACCAGTAATGCGTAACACCAAAGCTGAACAAAAAGCCGGCTTTTCCGCTTATCTCAAGGTAGTTTTCACCAACAAGCCCCTGCTGTGTCTTATCTTAATGACTTTATTTACAATATCTGCTATGAATACCAATAATCAAATGATGATCTTCTTCTGCCAATATAATTTAGGCAGTATGGCTCTACAGCCTATAGTAAACGGTATCATGATGGGCTGCTCAGTTTTAGGCATTCTCCTTATCCCTAAATTAGTCAGTAAATTTGGCAAGAAAAAAACCGCGGTTACTGGTTTAATAATAGGTTTTATTGCTAATATTCTCAATTTTGTAATTACAACCAATATTTATGCTTTTGTTATTTTAGTTACTATTGGTTACGTTGCCTTGGCAATTCCTAATGGTATTACCTGGGCCTTTGTCTCCGATGTTATTGACTATGGTGAATGGCATAATGGCATACGCAAAGAAGGGATTACTTATGCTGCTTTTAATTTCTCCCGCAAAATTGCCCAAGCAATTGCGGCTATCATAAGCTCTGGTATTTTAGTATTAACTGGTTATATGGCTAATTCGACTCAATCCCCTGAAACACTTACGGGCATCAAAGCTGCCATGACACTTTATCCTGGTATTGCTCTCGGTGCCGCTGCGATTATAATTGGCATCTTTTATAAATTATCCGATAAAAATTATCGCAAAGTTGCCGATGATCTTAGTAATGGTCTTTGGGAAAAAGGAAAAATAGAATAATATTATAATTTATAAAAACGAGCCGTTAAATACTGTTTCTATGTATTTAACGGCTCATTTTTTTCGCAAATTCCACTATATAATTTTCTTTATATTGCCTGTTCTATCAACAAATGTTAATATATATCAATACTCATTTATAAAACTTCTTATCAGGCAATTTTATAAATATAAACAATTATATGGGGAGGTTTTACCATGAATAAGAAAGATACATGCTTAGGGCTATTGACCGTTGTTATATGGGGACTAAATTTCATTGCCATACACATCGGCCTTAATACTGTTCCACCATTATTGTTAGGCTCACTACGCTTTTGTGCCGTAACTTTCCCCTTGATTTTTATCATACCGCGTCCACCTATTGCTTGGCGCTGGCTTATTGCCTTAGGCCTTACTATAAATACCGGACAATTCGCCTTTTTGTTTATGGGCATGAAGCTGGGAATGCCATCAGGGCTTGCCTCTCTAATAATACAAGCGCAGGTTTTCTTTACCCTGATATTTGCGGCTGCGCTTTTAGCCGAAAAATGGCATATTAACCATATTCTTGGCCTATTGACAGCTGCCTGTGGTATGGCTGTCATTGGTGCACAGCATGGCGTTAATATGACCTTACTGGGATTTATTTTAACTGTAGGTGCTGCTGCCAGCTGGGCCATGGGGAATATCATAACCCGCAAATCAAGTATTGGTACTCCTGCCTATTCTGCCTTATCACTAGTCGTCTGGTCAGGCGCCATTGCTATTATTCCCTTGCTCATCTTATCGTATTTTATCGAGGGGCCTGCCGCATGGTTAAACGCCTGGCATTTAGCTGACATAACAACAATTTCCTCACTGATTTACTTAGCATATATCGCCAGCTTGGTTGGCTATGTTATCTGGAGTAAGCTTCTAGCCAAATATCCAGCTGGTCTTGTTTCCCCGCTTGCGCTCTTAGTTCCTGTTGTCGGTATTGCCAGCTCAGCTATTTTATTTAATGAACATTTATCAGTTTATCAAATTATCGGTGTACTATTAGTTATGCTGGGACTTTTAATTCATGTCTTTGGTCAAAAATATCTAGAAAATTTTTCCAGTATATTAATAAAAAATTTTAAACCCACTCATAATAAAACTTAATATAAATAATGCCGTCAGTCATACCATTAATATCATATGACCGACGGCATTATTATTTTAATGTGCAAAAACTTCATTCACGATTTTGGCAATCATATCACCAGCATAATTTCCTGCTGGATTGTATGCCTGCAAATGGTTTTTGGCATTAATATCTTTATCTTTTTGATATATATCCGCATAGGCTTTCTGTCCAGCCAGCTGCTTTATTATTTATCGAATTTTTTAAAATTTTTATAAATAAAAATTACTAATTACTACTAAAAAATTTTTTTCGATAATCTGATGGTGTCGTTCCTACTATTTTTTTAAACTGCTTAGAAAAATAAGCTTTATCATTAAAACCTATTTGCTCAGCAATAGTTTCAATTGGCATTTTATTTTCTTGTAATAATTGCTGTGCTTTTTCTATGCGTAAATGCAAAAATAATTGCAGTGGCGTTATACCATATTGCTTTTTTACACAGCGTATAATATGACCTGGATGAAATGAAAAAATATCTGCCAATTTTTTTAAATCAAAAGCTTCACGATAATGCAACTGTAAGTAATCAAAAATATTTTCTGCTGTATTTTTTTTATTTACCAAGCGTTCAGTATCACATAGTAATGTTAATATCGTAAAAAATAACTGTTGATTTTTTATCTGCGAAACTGCCGAAGCATAAAAATTTTTACGATGAATATTTTTATCAATTCTTACCTGCACTATTTTATCTAAACATTTTTCTAATTCCCCTGAATTTTCTTTATTAACGTCACCATATTGTGCTATTGATATATGAAAAGGCTCTTTAGTAAACTGGTAATTTGCTTTTTGTGGAGCATTGCGATTATATAACGGTTGCTGGGCAAAAAAGAAATCTCCTGTCGTATAAAAATGCAGCCAATAAAAATCTGTTTCACTATCACAGCATTTATAGCCTTTATGAAGTCGCTGTGGTGGTAATATAAGATATTGATTTTTTTCCACAATAAATCTATTCCTATCTTCTTCCATATATAAGCGACCACTTTTTACATAAATAACATCAAATGTATGTGGCATAATACGGCGTAAATGACTATCTCCTTTCCTATATAATGATATTCCCCCGACAATTAAATATGGCAATGGTGGACATTCAAATATTATGTACATCTTTACTCCCTCCATGTGCATTTTATTATATTACTTAGATCGGCAATTTTTATTTATATATTTTATTATCTGATGTTTTTTATCTCTTAAAAAATTAAATTTCCTACAAAAAATGTTAATTATATTATACTTATTATGTTAATTATATTATATTTTCTGTCTATTTTATTAATTATTTTTTTTCAAAAAATATAATATACTACATACAAGTTGTACAACTATGTTCTCTAAAATCTATTTTATCTAAACAAGGTGAATACTATGAAAGATAATTCTGTTCATGAAAAACAGCTGCCGTTGGTTTGTCGTCTCAGTTATGCTTTGACCGACGGCTGCGGTAATTTACTATATTGCATTATTGGTTCATATCTGCTTTATTTCTATACTGATGTTTACGGATTATCTATTGGCGTGACTGGCACAATTTTGTTGGCTACTCGATTATTAGATGCCATAGATGCCCCCAGTATGGGGATTCATTGTTGACCACACCAAAACAAAATATGGACAAAGCCGGCCATATTTTCTCTGGTTGAGCATTCCTTTTGCCTTTTTAATGTGGCTGACATTTACCACGCCCAACCTTTCTGGTAATAGTAAAATTATTTACGCTGTAATCACCTACATTTTTGCCGGTATAATTTACACAGGTATCCAGACAGCTATTACTTCCATTTTACCTAATTTAACCACCCATGCCAGCGAACGTATTATTTTAAATACCTTCCGCATGACAGGCGGTGCCATTGGTGCCTTTATCTGTATGACCTTTACGCTCCCCCTCGTAGGTCTTTTTGGTAATGGCAATGAACACGTGGTTTCTCACTTACCCTGGCTTTTTTTGGTATTATTGCTGCTGCTTTGCTCATCTTTGCCTTTAAGCATCTTCATGAAGTAAATGTTCAAAAAATAAAACGCATCCCCATAAAAGATAGTATAAAAGCCATAAAAGGCAATTGGCCATGGATATTAATCGTAACATCCAACCTGATATTTTGGATTGGTCTTACCATAAGGCAATCGACCGTAGTATATTATTGCCAATACTATTTAGATGATAAATCCCTGACCGCTTTGTTTAATGGTTTAATCTCTATTGGGATAATTGGCACAATGCTTATTCCTCTCTTTGTAAGATATCTGCATAAATTCGGCGTTATGATTGCAGGATTTATAATTCTTATAATAGCCCATATATCTATATTTTATGTTGGCAAAAACATGAATGCCCTTATCGCTATATGGATTTTCAGTGCCTTCGGTCATTTTATCGCCTGCTCGATGCCATTTGCCATGCTATCTGACACAGTTGACTTTGGTGAATGGAAAACAGGTATCCGAGCCAGCGGCTTTCTTACCGCTATCGGCAGTGCTTTTTGCATAAAAGCGGGCTCTGGTATTGGTGGTTTTATACCTGCTATGGTAATGAATGCCTTTGGCTATATTCCCAATCAGTTGCAATCAGCATCATCACTTTTAGGAATACGCCTTATTTTCACCTGGCTTCCTGCTTTAATATTTGCTTTAGGCATTATACCTTTAATTTTCTATCGTAAATACGAAGCTAACGAAGCGACTATTTTAACTGATTTAGCAAAAAAGAATAATTAAATGAAAGGCACTATCATGAATAATATTAATATAAAAATCACTACACCATTTTGGCTAAATTATTTTAAACTGATAAAAAATGAAATGCTGCCTTATCAGTGGGCAGTATTAAATGATACAGCTGATATAGTTATCGAAAAAGAACGTGATGCTGCCTACATTCCCTCTCAAAAAAGCCATGCTATTGAAAACTTTAAGATAGCTGCCGGTCTAAAAACTGGTCATCATTATGGCATGGTTTTCCAAGACAGCGACGTTTATAAATGGCTTGAAGCAGCTGCCTATTGCCTAAAACGCTTTCCCGATAAAGAAGTCCAAAAAATCACTGACGATCTTATTAATCTAATCGGCAAAGCTCAAGAAAGCAATGGTTATCTTAATACTTATTTTACTATTGAGGCTCCTACTAGAAAATTTAAACGACTTTACCAAAGTCATGAACTTTACTGTGCTGGTCATTTTATCGAAGCAGCCGTTGCATACTATGAAGCTGTAAATAATAAGCACGCACTCAATATTGCCTGTAAACTGGCTGATCACCTTTGCCATACTTTCGGCAATGCGCCCAATCAAATACACGACTATGACGGTCATGAAGAAATTGAAATAGGCCTGCTGCGTTTATATAAAATAACAAAAAATAAAAATTATCTTAATTTAGCACATTTTTTTCTATATGAGCGTGGTAAAGACCCCGAATTTTTTCATAAACAAGTCTCTGCTGATCCTGATAAAAGTGTACTTATTGAAGGTATGGATAATTTTAAAGCCTCGTATTATCAAAATCATAAACCGATTTTGGAACAAACAACAGCAGAAGGACATGCCGTGCGGGTAACCTATATGTGCACAGCAATGGCAATGCTGGCCAATGAAGCTGATGATACAGCTATACTGGAAGCTGCTAAAAAGCTTTGGCAAAACATCACACAAAAACGAATGTACATTACTGGCGGCATTGGCTCCACTGTAATTGGTGAAGCTTTTACTACGGATTATGACCTGCCTAATGACTCCATGTATTGTGAAACCTGTGCTTCCATCGGTTTGATATTTTTTGCTGGTAATATGCTGAAAAATGATATCAACAGCCACTATAGTAATATCATGGAAAAAGCTCTGTATAATACAGTAATTGGCGGGATGGCTCTTGATGGCAAGCACTTTTTTTATGTTAATCCGCTTGAAGTAAATCCTGCCATCTGTCATACTAACCCCAGCAAAAGTCATGTAAAAACTACCAGACCTGCATGGTTTGGCTGTGCCTGCTGTCCGCCTAATATTGCCCGACTTATAGCTTCTCTAGATAGCTATATATATACTATTAAAAATAATATTATCTATTGTAATTTATATTTAGCCAATTGCTGTACTTTGTCAGTGAATGGTAAAAATATTGCTTTTACAGAAGAAACTAATTATCCTTGGGATGGCAATATTAATTTCACTATCAATACAGCCAGGCAATTTGGCTTAGGTCTGCGCATTCCCGATTGGTGTGAATCCTTTACTTTAAAACTCAATGATAAAAACCTTCTTTATAATATAAAAAACGGCTTTATTATTATTGACCGTAACTGGTCAGTCAATGACCAAATTGAACTAATATTATCAATGCCTGTACAAATATATACATCACATCCATCTATAATAGCTGATAGCGGCAAATTAGCTATACAGCGCGGCCCCCTTATGTATTGTCTGGAAGGTGTTGATAATGGATCCAACTTACATTTACTCTATTTAAGTAAAAATGCCATATTTACGGAACAACAAAAAAACAGTGCCTTAGGAAATATTATTACGCTTGAAACTACTGCCCAAAAATTATGTTCTGATTTTAATTGGCATAATCATCTATATTATAATGCCCGACATATAAAAAACAAATTCATTCCCCAAAAGATACAGCTGATTCCTTATTATACCTGGGGGAATCGCGGTGAGAACGAAATGCGTCTCTGGTTAAATGAATACAATAGCTAATTAAAAAAACATCTCCTAATAACCCATTATGGTTGTTAAGAGATGTTTTTTTTAATCGCCCAATTTGTATATATCAATCATACATGAATTTATATCAGGAAAAAGAAAAATGAATTTTTCTTCCAATAATCGCCGCGGATAAGCATTTTGATCTACCAATAATAGCTCTTCCACTATTTTCCCCCAAAGCAGATGCGCCAAAAATTTAGGCATATGAATTTTTGAAGGAACCGCAAAATTTTCGGCAACATTTTTCATAAACACACTAAGGGGGACGGGATTAGGCGATGTCAAATTATATACCCCCTGCATATTACTAACTTCTAATGCCAATAAAAAAGCACGGCGCACATCTTTATAGTTTATCCAGGAAATACGCTGTTTGCCATTTCCCATAATACCTGATAGCTTAAACCGACTAGGATTTTCCATCATTTGGAGTACTCCACCATTCGGTCCCAATACTATTCCCATTCGAAAAATTACCACACGTATGCCTAATGGTATCGCACTATTGGCAACTTCTTCCCATTTTTCGCAAACTGCTGCCAAAAAACCATAGCCCTTTGGTGTTGTTTCTGTTTGCTGTTCTTCATGTGGTTCATAACCATAAAAACCAATGGCTGAGGCACTGACTAAAATTTGTGGATAATTTTTTTCATTATTTTTATTGCGTTCAATTGACTGCACTATACAACGTGTAGTCTTTATTCGGCTATTTATTATTTCCTGCTTTACTTTTTCGTTCCATTTTTTCCCAACATCGGAACCTGCTAAATTTACTACTGCATCCATTGTTGCCAAAATATCTTCAACCATCAAACCTTCTTTATCGACAATTTTACTTTTGCCGATTTTAAAATCTTCGCTGCTCAATGACATAACATTGTAACCATTTTCACGAAAATATTTAGCTAAAATTTTTCCTACAAATCCTGTTCCGCCAGTAAGTAAAACATTTTTCATATTTATTGACTCCTATCATGCAGTAGTATCGAAATCATACTAAATCTTCCTATTTCTTTAGTATAATTTTTTTATTGTATAGCGTCAACATTATTCTTAATAATATTTAATACCGCATTGTCATTGCAAGTCAAACAAAGTATCTATATGAAATTTTTCCCTTAATTTTATCAAATTTTTACCAAAACTTTGTTCTAATATCTCTTCATGTTCTTTTAATATTTCTAATAAATAAAGATCATGGATTATCATCTGTGTTATTGGCACAACCAGTCCAGGATGATAACTCCAAGCGGCCCGGCATTCATTTTCAGGCAGGGAAACAATGCCGGCTAAAGCTTCCTTACTATCAGCACTGAACATAAACCAGCGACCATTACTCTCATTTTTTTCCAAAGGATAATGGATATGCACATCAGCAAAGTCTAAAATCAAATCACCATAGGCAACAACGGTAATTTTTACCCCTCGCTTAGCAGCCATTCGTAATTGAGGAATTATTTCATCACTGTCTTCTTGCCAGATTTCCAGTAAAATATCTTTTTCACTTCGCCCAACAACCTCAGCAATACGCGAAAAAATCTCGGTCCGGCCTTTTATGTTCCATATATTATCTTGTATTTGAACTTGTGTTTCGTATGACGCTAATAATTTCTGGGCTTCAGCAAAAGTCTTTTCTGTTCTTTTTTTTCTGTTTTTCAATAAAATTTCTGGTGATACAGGTAAATACTGTGCGGGGGCTGCATGACTTGCTATGATATCGCCACGTTTTTCCAAATTACTCAAGATATCATAAATACGGGAACGCGGCACTCCCGACTGTAAAGCTGCTGCATAACCAGACAAAGGTTCATTGGCTGCCAAGAGTGCCAAATAGGCCTTGGCTTCATATTCCGAAAAAGATAATTCCTGTAATATTTTATAAATACGTTTTTGTTCCATAAAAACCTCTTTACTTTTTTATAACAATAACTTCCATTAAAGTCATCTCGTATAGTGCTTCTCTAATATTTTTATAGTATAGCACAAATATTGACACCACAAATAAATAGCGTTATCATTTATTAGTCGCTACTTTAATAGCTACTATTTTTTTGAAGGGAGTTATAGTGAAATTAATTTTTCAATATTAATATGATATTTATTACAATTTTTAATCAGGTACTTGTATTATTTCTGCTAATGGGATTAGGTTACGGGCTTGCCAAAAAAGGAAAACTTGATAAATCATGTTCCGATCAAATGACTTTTTTGCTTTGCTATATAATAATGCCTTGTGTCATCTTATCAGCCTTTCAATTAAAATTTGATCAGCAAATGTTCCATAACTTAATAATTGTAGCTGTTTTTACTATAATTATACACATTGTCAGCATTATCGCTGCCCATATTATTTTCAATAAAAAAACTATTAGTGATAAAAACAGCCGGGCGATGCTGCGCTTTGCTTCTATTTATTCTAATTGCGGCTTTATGGGTTTTCCTTTGTTAATAACTATGTTGGGTACAACCGGTGTCTTTTACGGCTCTGCATTTAATAGTATTTATGGTATTTTTTTATGGACACATGGACTACTTCTATATACCAGACGACTTGATTTTCATTCATTAGTCCGTGTATTAATCAATCCCAATATTATTGTTTCTGTCGTTGGCGTTTTATTATATTATTTTTCGATAAAATTACCTACACCAATTTTTTTAACAGCAAAATTCATTGCTGAATTAAATACCGCCTTATCAATGATAATAGTTGGCTCTACCATGACTAAAATTCCCTTTAAAAGTATTTTTTCCAGTGGTAAAACATGGTTTTGCGTTATTTTAAAAAATTTAATTTTCCCCTTGCTTATTTTATGCTTATTACATTTTTATAACGTTAAGGGCAATGTGCTTATTTCTATTGTTATATTAGCCACCTGTCCTACCGCTGGTTTATCTGTATTATTTGCTAAGCTAACTGGAAAAGATGAAGCTTTTCCCGGAAAAATACTAGCTCTGTCCACCCTTTGTTCTTTGTTTACCATGCCTCTAGTTATTGTTTTAAGTAAATACTGGTCATAAGCAGCAAAAAGCGGAATAGGCCCAGTTTTATTTCAACTGAGCCTATCCCGCTTTTTGCAGTAATTGACTATAAAAATATAAGGGTATATACTGAATTATAATTTACTGCTAAAAGGAGTGGTACTGTCCATGAAACTTCTATTATTGATTGTAATAGGCTTATTTTTATTGTCATTAGCATCTAAAACAAAATTAAAACAACATCTTGTCAACACCATAGCTATGGATATATTTTCTTTCGCTTTAACCTTGTTATTGCAGCTATATCTATTCTTTGAATACTGGCAATAAACATTACAATATTCGTCTAAATTTAAAAAACATACTAGTCATATAGACTGGAATTTCACCGGATTGTGATAATCGCTGCTGAGAAAAAGCCCTTACCGTCAAATATTGTAGATTTACCACATCTATTGGATATAAATCAGAAATTGGATATTTAATTATTTGAACTGCATAATCAGAAAATTTGGCAAAACCAACTTCCTGTGCTTTTTGTGAAGGTATTCCCTTGCCAAATCCTGCAAAAATCATCATCTTATCAGGGATACCACTATAACGTATTTTCACATAAATATATTTTTTCACTGCTATAACTTGATCTTCATTTTCCAGTTTCTGCTCTGGCACAAAAGGATTTAGTATATATTTTTGTTTATCAGCATCAGACCAAACTGATTCAATCATAACTTTACTTAGTACAGCTCTATCAGCTGAATTATTCCCCTGCCAAAAAGTGCTTTTAGAAGCAGCCTGCGCCATATTAAAATAACTCATTAGTATAAAAGCCACAATTAATATGATATATTTTTTTCGTATTGCCATAATCATCCTCCATATTTTAGCTATATTTCCTATTAAAAAATAAAAGCGGACAAAGTTTCGCTTTGTTCGCTTTTATACTTATCCCCAAACATCAACATTTGAGCCGGACATTTTGCTCATCAAGCTGCCTAATACAGAACTTGACACATGTGTCCCCATTAATACAGAAAAACCAGCTGCCGAATAAGCCATGTTAAACAACGACTGATTCTGTTGTGCTGTCCTGTTGCTGGAATTACTATCTAATGAACCAAATAATGTTGATATCTGATTACTATGATTCTTAACTTCATATGAAGAATTAACATCCAGCATTTTCAAAAAATCATTAGGCTGCAGTTTGTTAACTGCACTATATGTCCCCATATTAGCATATACATTATTGACATAATCACTAACTGTACCATTCATCATAGTCTGCAGACTGTCTGATATACTATAGGCCGCATCTTCATTATTCAAATTCTCTATATTGTTACTTGAATTTACTGCATTGGTTGTAGATAAATTATTTGTTATGAGCTGAATTGTATTACTATTTATTGCAGATGCTGTCATAAAAACACCTCCCAACAAATAAGGGATATAAATCGCCTCATTAAAACCAACTGTAAAATATATCTTTCTAATATTAGTATATCTATTATCAAATAAAAAATCAACAATTATTATTCTATTAAAAACGAGGTAAAACATGAATATTACAGAAAAACTAAAAATTGATTTAAGCAAAAAATTGACTACAAAAGTAACTGCCAGCAATACTGCTGAAACAATCAAAAGCGGTACACTGCCAGTATATGCCACTCCCGCTATGACAGCTCTAATGGAACAGGCTGCTGCCGAATTAATTGAAGATCTGTTGCCCGATGGCTGGACCTCAGTCGGTATCTCGATGAATGTTGCTCATCTGGCTGCCTCTCCCATTGATATCGAAATCTCCGCCACTGCCAAAATAACTGCCATTGACGGCCGCAAAATCAGCTATGAAGTAGCTGCGAGTGACTCAGCTGGTCCTATCGGCAAGGGCATACATGAAAGATTTATTGTTGATAAAGACAAATTTTTACAAAAAGCCCAAGCTAAACTATAAACCTAAAAGCTATGTATCAAGCAATTTTTGATACATAGCTTTTTTATTAATCATTAATATTTGCCAATTCGACAATGTCAATACCTGTGTTTTTTAATTTTTTTACTTCTTCTTTATCTGCACCTTCGACAGTTATTATTTCAGACACCTGTTCCACTGCACCACTTAAAAAATTATGTTCTTTTCCTATTTTAAAGTTTGCCGCTACTATATAACAGCTTCCCTGACAACGTTTTAGCATCATTTCATTTACTGCTGTTTCCTGTAAAACAGAAGTGGTTATGCCTCCCTTAACACTAATGCCGCTTACTCCAATAAAGGCCTTATCTGCTGTTATTTTTGAAAGTGTATGAAGGGCAAAATCGCCTACCATCGACTGTTTTCTTTCGTAAACTTCTCCACCAGTAATAATTAATTCTACCTTACTATCCTTATTATGACCTATGGCATTACCATTATTAGTAACAACTACTGCACGTGTATTTTTTAAATAATCCAATATCAATAAAGCTGTTGAACTAGAATTCAAAAAAACCGTATCTCCTTCTTCTATTAAACTAGCTGCATATTTGGCAATAATATGCTTTTGTGATATCCCCTTATCTGATTGTACCAGTAATGCTGAATCCTCTTCTTTCAGTGTTTCCCTCAATAGCTTTGCTCCACCATGAAAGCGTTCCACCAAATGTTGTTGTTCAAACATCTGTAAATCACGCCGCACAGTTGTCGCTGAAACATTTAATTTTTGTGCAATATTTTCAACATGTACTACATTTTTTTCCTTTAACGCTTTTAATATGGCTTGCTGCCGTTTAAACACTATTGTCTTACTGTTTTTCATAAACATTTCACCTTCCTATATGGATATTTATTCTATTTTTATACTAATAATGTTCATTTCAATGTTATTTTATGATCATTATACGTATAACGAACATTTAAATCAATACAAAAATATATTTTTCATTTTAATAGCACAAAAAGCAATCATAAGTTTTATTTTACGGTTGTTTTTATGCTATATTTTCATTAAAGTAATTGTTTTATGCATAAAATCGTTGTAATATAAATCTTGCATAAATAAAAAATGTTGTTTATACATAAAATATTCGTAAAAATTTTAAAATTATTATTAATAGTATACTTAGGAGGTCATTATGGATAATATTAAAGAAATTACCAGAGATTCATGGGTTTTAAAAACTTTTCCCGAATGGGGAAATTATTTAAACGAAGAAATTGAGGAAGAAATTGTAGCACCAGGTACTTTTGCTATGTGGTAGCTAGGCTGCACTGGTATTTGGCTAAAAACTGAGGGCAGTGCAAATATTTGCATAGATTTTTGGTGTGGCACCGGCAAACAAACTAAAAAGAAAAAAATGGATCCGCAGCACCAAATGGCTCGCATGTGTGGTGGCCGTGCTATGCAGCCTAATTTAAGAGTTGCTCCATTTGTATTAGACCCATTTGGTATCAAACAAATTGATGCTGTATTAGCTACTCATTATCATAATGATCATATCGATATAAATGTTGCTGCAGCTGTACTTCAAAATTGTCCTAACACTGTTCCTTTTATCGGTCCAAAATACTGTGTAGAAAAATGGGTAGGCTGGGGTGTTCCCAGAGAACGCTGTATCGAAGTAAAACCTGGTGACATTATTAAAATAAAAGACATTGAAATAACCGCCTTAGAATCATTTGATCGCACGGCTCTAATTACAACTCCGCCCGATGGCAGTTTAAAAGGACGCCTGCCTGATGATATGGATGAAAAAGCCGTTAATTTCCTTATAAAAACGTCTGGCGGCACTGTTTATCACAGCGGTGATTCCCACTATTCAAATTATTACGCTAAACATGGCAATGAATATGATATTGATGTAGCCCTTGGCTCTTTTGGTGAAAATCCACGCGGCATAACCGATAAAATGACTTCAGTCGATATTTTGCGTATGGCTGAATCATTAAATACCAAGGTTGTTATTCCATTCCATCATGATATATGGTCAAATTTTCAGGCAGATCCCAGTGAAATTCTGGCACTTTTTGAAATGCGTAAGCATAGATTACAGTATAAATTCAAACCATTTATTTGGCAAGTTGGCGGCAAGTTCACTTATCCCATCGATAAAGATAATCTGGAATATCATTATCCACGAGGTTTTGTTGATTGCTTTAAAGCTGCTGATATCAATTTACCTTATACTAGCTTCCTATAATAATTATTTGAGGGTGATTTCATGTTTAAAGAATTAGTAGATAAAAAAAGATACTCTTTTCATACCAGTTTTTCCACCTGGCAGGATGCTGTCAAAGCTGCCTGCCAACCGCTATTGCTTGATGGCACTATTGAGCCATCTTATCCTGATGAAATTATTAAAAAAGTAACTGAACTTGGCCCTTATATAGTAATAGCCCCTAATATCTGCATCCCCCATGCTCAGGAAGGTGTAGGTGTCAATGACACCGCTATTTGTTTCATGAAAACCGATATACCTGTACATTTCAGCAGCAATCCAGAACATGATGCTCGTTTATTTTTCGTATTATCTTCCACTGACAACAATATCCATTTAAAAAATCTCTGTGCATTGTCTGATACACTTTCTGATGAAACAATTGTAGAAAAATTATTAATGGCAAAAACCCCCGCTGACCTTCTAGCTTTAGATTAACTAGTTTATTTAGGATTTAAAGGAGGATTCCATTTATGGAAATATTAATGTCTGTTTGGCAATTTTTCCAAGATAATATTTTAACTCGTCCACAATTTTTTATAGGTTTTATCGTTTTTATCGGTTACCTTCTTTTGAGAAGACCTGTCTATGATGCCATTGCTGGTTTTATAAAAGCCGTGGTTGGCTATATGATACTAAATGTTGCTGCTGGGGGACTGGTTGGTAATTTCCGACCAGTTCTAGCTGGCTTAAAAGACCGTTTCAATCTTTCAGCAGCTGTTATTGATCCCTATTTCGGTCAGACAGCCGCTCAGGCTGCTATTGAACATATTGGCCGATCATTTTCTATGATGATGATTGTATTATTAATAGCTTTTTTTATAAACATTCTGTTAGTGCTTTTCCGTCGCTATACTAAAGTCCGCACACTGTTTATTACCGGCCATGTTATGGTACAACAGTCATCTACTGCACTATGGATGGTAATATTTTGCTTTCCCCAGTTGCAAAATCTTGGTGTAGTCTGCATGTTAGGTGTATTGCTTGGTACATATTGGGCTGTTGCCTCCAACCTAACTGTTGAACCTTGCCAGAAGCTTACTGATGGCGGTGGTTTTGCTATAGGACATCAGCAAATGGCAGGTATTTGGATTACATCAAAAATCGCTAAAAAACTGGGTAATAAGGAAAATTCTTTGGACAATTTAAAATTACCCGGTTTTCTTTCCATATTTAATGAAAATGTTGTAGCTACCGGTATTTTGATGTTTATCTTTTTCGGCATAATCATAAGTATTTTAGGACCTGATCTTATGCATCATATCGATAAAGGATTTTCCCCTAAGCAAAATTTTCTCTTTTATATCTTAGAAAAATCCCTTAATTTTGCCGTTTATTTAACCATCTTACAATTAGGTGTTCGTATGTTCGTATCAGAATTAACCAATTCTTTCCAGGGTATCTCCAACAAAATCTTACCTGGTTCTATGCCAGCAGTTGACTGCGCTGCTACATACGGTTTCGGTCATCCCAATGCCGTTACATTCGGTTTCTTATTTGGTGCATTCGGTCAATTTTTAGCCATCATTGGTCTGATTTTATTCCATAGCCCGATTCTTATTATCAGTGGATTCGTTCCCTTATTCTTTGATAATGCTACCTTTGCTGTTTTCGCCAATCGTCTGGGTGGCATAAGAGCTGCCGCCATAATTCCATTTTTCAGCGGCATCATTCAAGTCTTAGGTGGTGGTTTTGCCGCCTACTATTTTGCCACTGGTCAGTTTGGCGGCTGGCACGGCAATTTTGACTGGGACAGCTTATGTCCGATTATCGGCGTAATAATGCACAACATTCAATATATCGGCGTTTTTATTGTTGTTATTTTACTGCTATTAATCCCGCAGATAATTTATTATAAAAATAAAGATACTTATTTTCTAATTGCTGAAGATTATGATAAGTATAAAGAAGTTATTGCCAAAAAACAAGGTAAATCTGTTGATGATGTAATCATCGAATAATTATATATTTTAAAGGAGTGTTTTATTATGTTAAAAGTAATTGCTGCATGTGGTAGCGGAATGGGATCCTCCCAGCTTATAAAAATGAAATTAGAAAAAGTATTTAAAAAACTAAACATTGAATCGTCCATATATCATACTAATGTTGGTGATGCAAAATCACAGGCACAAAATTATGATGTCGTAGTTTGTTCTGAATCACTTGTCAGCGTATTTGCTAATGTAGGTAAAAATGTTAAAGTAATTGGCTTAAAGAATCTTTTATCAGAAAAAGAAATTACAGAAAAAGTAGAAGCTGCTTTAAAATAATATTTCAATACAACAAATTTTTCGAGGTAATCTGCTATGAAAATAGAAAAAAAAGTATTAACTTCACTTCACCGCTGCTATGCCACAGGCAGCACGATAATTAATGGTGCAGATAAAATAATTTTTGCTACAGAAGGACAAGGTGCTGCTTATATGTATTCGACTGATGATTTTCATCAATCGACCATTTGGGATAATCCGGGAGGAACAATGTCAATTGTTCCTGTCCCTGATAAAAATGGTGATTTTTTAGCCGTGCAGAATTTTTTCCCAACCTTTGATTCTGCTGAAGCTACCATAGTTTGGGCACATCCTGAAAATAATGAACAGTGGTCGGTTAAAACACTACTTCACCTGCCTTATGTACATCGCTTTGATATCCTTACTGGTGAAGATGGCACTCATTATTTTATTGGCTGTACACTGTGCACCAGCAAAACTGACAAAAATGACTGGTCCGATCCCGGAAGAATTTATGTTGGCAAATTACCTGACGATTTAAATACACCAATAAAGCTTAATATTATAAAAGGAAACTTACTGCGTAACCATGGCTATAGCCACACTATTTGGAATAACAAAATGTCCGGTATGGTAACTGCTGAAAATGGTGTGTTTGCTGTTACTCCACCAGCAAAATTTGGTGAAGATTGGTCTATTGAACAGATAAATGCTATCCCCACCAGTGATATTGCTGTAGGCGATATTGATAATGACGGCATAGATGAACTTATAACCATTGAGCCATTTCATGGCAATCGATTTGTAATTCGCCATAAAAGTGAAGAAGGTTACAAACCCGTATATGAATATCCAGAACCAATGGAATTCGGTCATGTTGTATGGACTGGAAAATTACGTGGCATTCCTACTATAATAGGCGGTCAACGTCGCAATAGCAAAGATTTGTTTTATATCCAATATAAAAACGGGCAATATATAAAAACAACTATTGACGAAGGAATTGGTCCAAGCAATGTATACGTTTTAAACAAAAAAAATCACGATATTATCATTTCTGCTAATCGTGAAATTGGCGAAGCCGTTATATATATTGTGACCGATTAAAGGAGTTTTATAATGCTGGAAAAATTAAAAGAATCTGTCTATAAAGCCAATATGTTATTGCCGGAACATAAGTTAATAACATTTACCTGGGGTAATGTTTCTGGCATAGATAGAAATCATGGCATTTTCGCTATAAAACCATCAGGCATTCCCTATGATCAATTAACTCCCGATGATATTGTACTAGTTGACTTACAAGGAAAAAAAGTTGAAGGAAAACTACATCCCTCTTCAGATACACCAACGCATTTAGCCCTTTATAATTCTTTTAAAAACATTGGTGGCATAGTACATACACATTCCCGTTGGGCGACTATCTTCGCCCAAGCAGGTCACTCAATTCCTGCTTACGGCACAACACAAGCCGATTATTTTTATGGTGAAATTCCCTGCACACGTGATATGAAATTGCAGGAAATACAAAATGACTATGAATACAATACTGGTAAGGTTATTATCGAACGCTTTAAAGATTTGTCCCCAGAGAATATCCCCGCTGTTTTAGTCAAAAACCATGGTCCATTCACCTGGGGAACCGATGCTTATAACGCCGTTCATAATGCCGTAGTATTAGAAGAAGTTGCTATGATGGCTTTATATACTCAGCAGTTAACCGGCAATAAACAATCAATGTCTCAGGAATTATTAGATAAACATTTTCTCCGTAAACATGGTCCAAATGCCTACTATGGACAGAAAGGTTGCTGATATTATGTGCAATTATGCTCTAGGTGTTTATGAAAAAGCTATGCCTTCCTCTCTTACTTGGATTGAAAAATTATTAGCGGCTCGTAAAGCTGGTTTTGATTTTTTAGAAATGAGTATTGATGAATCAGATGAAAAATTAGCACGTCTTGATATGACGCATGGTGATATAAGTGATATCTTAGCAGCTATGCGCTGCTCCGAAATCCCCATTCGTTCTATCTGCCTAAGTGGACATCGTAAATATCCTTTAGGCTGTCCCGATAAAAAAAAGCAGACCCGCAGCTTGGAAATCATGAGCAAAGCAATCCGTCTGGCTGGTGCCCTTGGCGTACGCGTCATTCAAATAGCCGGCTATGATGTTTATTATGAAAAAAGTACTGACCAAACAAAATCAGATTTCATAAAAAATTTAAAACTATGCGCTGAAATGGCTGCTAAAGAAGGAGTTTTACTTGGCTTTGAAACTATGGAAACCGATTTTATGGACAATGTGGAAAAGGCCATGCATTATGTCCACCAAATAGATTCTCCCTATCTTGGTGTTTATCCTGATTCTGGCAATATAACCAACTCTGCCTTATTATATAACACTGATATCAATAAAGATTTATTGATGGGTCAAGGACATTTAGTTGCAATGCATTTAAAAGAATCCCTGCCGGAAAAATATCGTGAAATACCTTTTGGCACCGGTCATGTTGATTTTAATAACATCATTACAACTGCTTGGAATTTAGGTATTCGTCGTTATGTAACAGAATTTTGGTATAAAAATAATGACAATTGGCAGGAAACATTGCAATATAATAACGATTTTATCCGCAATTGCTTTCAACAGCTCCATCTTGCCGCTGCCGTCTAAAATTATTTCCCCCATATTTTTTCTGCATTATAGAGCCTATGATTTATTTTATGGGCTCTATATTTTTTTTACAAACCATTCCAATAAGGATGCTGTATTTTTTTGCGTTTCCAGCAATAAAATATTTGCTGTGGAAAAATAATCGCGTATCGTAGCCTTATTATCTACCAGCAATATAAAATTTGTCGCAAAATACGCTGCATCCATGAATAATTGGATAGGATTTTTACACTCCCGCCATTTCATATCGGTGAAAAATACAAACTGGTGCAAATTTAGCTGCACCCATTCTTCAAATTTTTTATGCCCATTAAATAAATTACCGCTGACATGGTGCGGTACCGACATATCCTGCAATAAATGAATAGCCGCCCCTAGATAAAAAAAACTTTTATCCATGTTTCTCTTCTTTAAAAACCGTTCCGCTTTATCTAAATAAAATTCAAATGAAACAACCGCTGGCGAAAATTTCCACAGGCCTTTATTTTTAAACGGATCATAAAAATGCATTATATTTTTAAAATTAAGATCTGCCCAGACAACACCATTTTGTATATACTCCATATTTTTTTGCACCATAGCTGCTGTCCTTTTATCGCTGAACTGCTGCAGTAAAGCTACTGTCTGCATATTGCAAAACTTATGGGTAAAACATAACTCCCTGGCAGCTTTGCTGTCCATGATTTTCTGCAGCCATATCGACATTGAAAGCGGCACAGGCAGTGCATTTAAATAATAATTTATTCGCATATTAAGCCACCTTATTTTTCTTATAAATGTACAATAAAATATTATTTTTTATAATACTCCCTGCTCCGTCAATATGCAAATCCAACATATTTTTGCGTATATTTTCATATAAAATATTATCTGCAAACAATTTAACTATTGCCTGCTCTAAATCATTTTTAGTATGTGCCCAAATTCCCAAGTATTTATCATTAACAAATTGGGCATTTTCCTCTTCCATGCCTGGAATTGGTGAATACATTATAAGAGGTATCCCTGCAGCTATTGCTTCTGATATCGTCATACCACCGGCTTTAGTTATTAAAACATCATGTGTTTTCATATATATTGCTACTTTATCAGTATAGCCGAGTATTACCATATTTTTATTCTCGCTAAATATCTGCTGCAATAGATTATAATGATCTTTATTATTCCCCGTTATGAAGGTTATATTCAAAATATCAGCAAATTTTTTAGCAATATATATTATATCAAGCATATTTTCTGCTGATTGATTGCTGGTCATAATTAATATTTTATTTCTGACTTTATTCTTTTTTATTGGGTTAAACTTTGTACTGACAGGTATACCTGCTGCTATGATATTAGTTTTATTTATCCTTACTGCAAACTGTTCTTTAAGGGCAGCATGGGCTATAAAATATTTATCCACCCCTTTTATCTGCCATACAGGATGGATATTATAATCAGTAACTACCCCCATAAGTTTAAATTTATGAGGGTAGTCTTTTTTATACATTGCAGCTGCTGCCAACGGGAAAAAATGCGTACAAATAATTATGTCTGGCTGATATTGCAGCACTAATCTTTTCATTATCGTACTATTAATTTTCCCCAAAATATACTTTACCTGATTTAATTTTTCGTTTTTTCCTATTTCACATATCAGGCGAAAGATTTCAGGCTTATAGTCAATTAAACGTTTATAAAAATTACCAAAAAACTTATTCATATTATATGATGATGTTTCTAAAAAATCGACAAGCTGCACATTATTGCCAGTATTACTAAGACTTTCGTAAATATTAGCTGCGGCCTTATTATGCCCATTACCAATTGATGCCGTCAAAATTAACACATTTGCCATTTTAATCACCTCATAATATATAAATAATCTCTTACAGTCTTTTAATTACAGTATATTATTAAAAAACTAATTATATGTTAAGATTTTGCTAAAATTATATTATATACTTTAGGCTATTATGATGAAAATTATCTGAAAAATTATTATTGGTAAAATAAAAATATGTTAAACTGATTAAATTTAAATTAACACCATGCCATATCTTTGCTCTATTTTACTTATTAAAAGCTAGTTTTTGGCGATACTGCTTGGGCGTCTGCTGAAACAATTCCTTAAATGCCCGAGAAAAGGTTGAATAATCACGAAATCCACAGTCAAAGCAAATTTTAGTAAGTGCTATGTCTTCTGCCAATAGGCTGCGGGCATATAGCAGCCGCTTATTGATTATATATTGATGGATACTATAGCCGGTGGCATCTTTAAAACGACGCATCATATAGTATTTACTGAGGTAAAATTTTTCAGCAAGGCTGTCAATAGTCAATTCCTGCAGCAGATTATCGTTTATATACTGCAATAATGGCAGTATCTTTTTATCGTATACGGCAATGTGCATATCATCTATCTCATGGCTGAGTAATGAACGATTTAAAAGTATCATAAATTCAATAAATAATATTTCCGTATATAAATCATTAGCAAAATCATCTTTATGCGCATTATTTTCCAATTTTTCCATATGATAGAGCAAATCATGCGTTTTTCCCGCAGTCAAATGCATAACACTGGAAGTAGTGCGGGCAAGGGAAAAACATGTTGATAATTTTTCTTTATCGGTATCATATTTTTTTAGGAAATCTGGTGATATATAAATAACAATCCGTTCATAATCAGCATTTCCCCTTATCAAGGGCCGATGAATTTCCCCGGCACTGACAAAAATCATATCGCGCGGTTCTAATGGATAAGTTTTTCCTTCAATTATATAATCCATTTTTCCGCTTACAAATAAAATTATTTTATGAAAATCATGATAATGAAAAGGTATTTTTGCTAAACGTTCTTTTAGGCGAAATACCTTAAACTGCTGAATAAGATAGCCTTTTTTTTCATAGCTTTCCACTATATTACCACCTTTATCGTTTATATTATATTTTTCATTTGCTATTATAGAGCATTTTTTGCAATATTTAAAGCATATTTAGCATTTTATTAGCATATTGTGCCTGTTATAATAAAAGCAATGAATGATAGGAGGCGATACATGATGCAGGTGGTCATGAATTTTGTATTTAAAGATGTTGAATATATGATATATGAGGCAAATGAATCTATGCCGGGAACTGCAGCACTGGAGCTTTTATGCAGCCGCACACATGGTATTGGTGCAGATCGTATATTGGTCTTTTCTGATGTTCAAACCGAACCGGCATTCTATGTATTTACCGCCAACGGCAGGGAAACTGCCGCTGCTGCTGATGATTTTCTTGTTTTTGCCCATTATTTACGCCAACAAAACATCAGTATTAATTCTGCTAAATTTGCCAAAATATTAGGTGATACTATTTTAGTACAGCTGTCTGAAATGGATAAAAACATTTCTTGTTTCGAAGCTCGTCTGACACCATATTTTTGCGATAAAATGAAACAACTGGATAAAAATTCCCATATTCTTGCCAGTTAATAACTTTTTACTTAGCTAGTTCCTAAGTATTGTATAGCCATCCACTATATAATATTTTTAATTTTACAATATAATAATATATAAAAAACCGCTTGGCTGTCAGCTAGGCGGTTTTTTATATATTATTATTTAATTTTGCCGACAAAATGGCAAAAACTTTCTACTATGATATAATAAGGCATAGTTAATGACAATTATTAACTAAATCTTATCAGTAATTAGGAGAATAAATGGGTATATTTGATATAATCGGACCCGTAATGATAGGTCCCTCGAGTTCCCATACAGCGGGAGCAGCACGCATCGGTCTACTGGCACACTATATTTTAAAAGAAAAACCCGTACAGGCTGCTATTACCTTTTTCGGCTCTTTTGCCAAAACTTATCGTGGGCATGGCACCGATAAAGCCATTATTGCCGGTCTATTAGGTTATAGTGCTGATGATCCTGCTCTTCGTGAAGCTTTTTCTTTAGCTAAAAAAGCCAATCTGACTGTAAGCATTAATACTTCTGAAAATGAAAGCAATCATCCTAATACCGCTCAATTACAATTAGTCGGCTGCAATGGCAAAAAATTAGATATTGTTGGGATTTCGCTTGGCGGCGGCAAGGTTTCTATCAGTCAAATTAATGGTTTTGATTGTGATGTCAGCGGTGAAAATTATACTTTGTTATCGGTATACAACGATCAAAGCGGTGTAGTTTCCTTGGTATCTTCATTTATCGCCGAAAAAAATATAAATATTTCCCAAATGCGTGTTTTTCGCAAAGGAAAACATAAGCAGGCCGTTATGATAATAGAAACAGATGGACAAATTCCTAATGAGATTGTGGATAAAATAAGCTCTTTACCGATAATGCATTCCGTTATTGCCATTGACCCGCTTTAAAAACAATTACAAATTTTATTTATAAAATTGATATAGCAGGAGATACTATGTTTGAATATAATTCAATAGCTGATTTACTGCGCTTAGCGCAAAAAAATAATACTACTATTGCTCAAATAGTAATAAAATCTGAAGCGGAAGAATATGAAACAACGGAAGCACTGGTAACAAATAAAATGCAGCAGCGTCTTGATATTTTTGCCGCCTCTATAAAAAATGGTCTTGATGATGAAGGTCTTTCCACCAGTGGTATGGTCGGTACCGATGCCAAGAAAATTGAAGCTATGCCGCCGCTTATTTTGGGAAATATTGCCCATAGGGCGCTTCTTTATGCACTGGCTGTCAGTGAAGGCAATGCTAAAATGCATAAAATAGTAGCCTGTCCAACTGCAGGTTCTTGTGGTATTGTACCCGGTGCTGTTTTTGCTGTCGGTGAAGCCAAAGGCGCTGATCGGGAAAAATACAGCAGTGCTATGTTTACCGCTGCCGGTATTGGCAATATAATTGCTAAAAATGCCTGTGTGGCCGGAGCTGTTGGCGGTTGTCAGGCTGAATGCGGTACAGCCGCAGCCATGGCGGCTGCGGCTGTCGTTGATATATTAAATGGCTCAAATGAGCAGATGGTTCATGCCGCTACCTTAGCCTTGAAAAATGTTTTAGGCTTAGTCTGCGACCCAGTTGCTGAATTAGTTGAGGTTCCTTGTGTTAAACGCAACGGTTTTCATGCCGTACATGCTTTAACTGCTGCCGAAATGGCTATGGCTGGTGTAAAAAGCTTTATACCGCCGGATGAAGTGATAACTGCCATGTATGAAATAGGCCGCCTTATTCCTGTTTCTTTGCGGGAAACTTCAGAAGGCGGTTTGGCTAAAACTCCCACAGCACGAGAAAAACAGGCCCAGCTGCAAAACAATTAATATTTAACACTGTATATACTAAAAAACGGAGATAGATATAATGATACCAGCAATAATAGCGATAGCCGCATTTATCATTGATACGATTATCGGTGATCCCCAAAATAAATTTCATCCTGTAGCTGTTATGGGACGCATCGTAGGAGTTATCGAACGAATATTACGCCATGACCGACACAGTGACCCCACTAAGCTTGTGCTTGGACTGGTTTTTACGATTATCTGCCTGAGTTTATCATACTATTTTACCCGTGGCATTGTATGGCTCCTAGAAAACTACCTGCCAATCTGGTGGCTGAAAATCTTTATTGAAGCTCTAATATTAAGTTTTATGATTTCACCAAAATCTCTTATGCAGGCTGGCCTTGGTGTTATTGACAGCCTCATTCACAATAATCTTGATGAAGCCCGCCAAAAAGTCCATTTTATTGTAGGGCGCGATGTAGATAATATGGATGAACCAGAAACAGTACGTGCTACCATCGAAACTATTGCTGAAAATACCACTGACGGTATTATCTCCCCTTTATTTTTCTTTTTTATAGGCGGACTGCCTTTAGCTGTTTTATACCGTATGGCTAATACCTTAGATTCGATGGTTGGCTATAAAAATGACAAATACCTTTATTTTGGCAGAACCTCTGCCCGGGTTGATGATATTTTAAATCTTATTCCCGCCCGCATAAGTGGTATTTTATTTGTTATTGCTGCTGCTATTTTACATTTCGATTATCGTTTGGCTTGGAAAATGATTGTTCGCGATGCTAAAAAGCATCCTAGTCCCAATGGCGGCTATACTGAAGCGGCTGTAGCCGGAGCACTGAACATTCGTCTGGGAGGGCAAAATTTTTATTTTGGCAAACCACATTTTCGTGCCTATATGGGAGATGCCTACCAAAAATTATGTGCCCGTCATATTAAGGAAACTATCCAGCTCATGTATACTGTTACCATATTATTCATAATGTTAATAATCGCATTATTACCTGTCGTGCCACTGTGGTGGCATAACGGTTTCTAGAAAAGGAGATACTCATGTATACACAAGGTCTTACTATCGTTCATACCGGCAATGGCAAGGGTAAAACCACTGCTGCCTTAGGCCTGGCCCTAAGAGCCTGGGGACAAAATCTACGCGTTTTAATTATTCAATTTATCAAAGGAAATTCTAAATATGGCGAACTTAACGCCCTGGCTGCACTGCCCGGTGATAATATAAAAATCATCCAAATGGGTGAGGGTTTTACCCACAGGGATAATGGTATCTCCCAAGATGAACATATCAGTGCTGCAAAAAAAGCCCTGCAAACAGCAATAGATGCTGAAAGCAGCGATAATTGGGATATGATTATTCTTGACGAAATAAATTATGCTGTTAAATTTAATCTGCTGACTGTTGATGATGTGCTTAAAGTTGTGGATAACAAACCACAAGATCTGCATCTTATACTTACCGGTCGTGATGCATCTGACAAAATAATTGCCAAAGCTGATCTCGTAACTGAAATGACCGAAATAAAGCACCCTTATAAGCAGGGCATTAAAGCTCAAAAGGGTATTGAATTTTAATACATATCAGAAAGGAACATTAAATTTGCTGTGTCTTAGCTCATTAAAGAAAGTTTATCCATATAAAAATGCTGCGGGAAAACAAGCTGAAAAGATTGCCGTTGCTGATTTAAATTTGAAAATAGCTAATAATGAAATATTCGGTCTCTTAGGTCCTAATGGCGCCGGCAAAACCACTACTATCCGCATGCTGACTATGCTGACCCAACCTACTGCCGGCACTATCTGCTATGACAATTTAAACACTGCCGCTAATGCCAAAAAAATAAAAGCGCTTATCGGTGTTGTTCCCCAGCATATAAATTTTGACCAGGATTTAACCGTTGGTGAAAATATGCATCTGCATGGGCGCCTGCATCATATGAATAAACAAGAACGTGTCAGCCGCATTGATGAATTGCTGGCCTATGTAGAATTGTCCGACAGAATAAACGACAGCGTCCGTTCTTTATCCGGTGGGATGAAACGCCGTTTACTTATAGTACGCGCACTTATGCATAAACCACAAATATTATTTCTCGATGAACCCACTGTCGCCCTTGACCCACAGGTAAGAAGACGCATTTGGGATCTCATCCGCAAAATGCATCACGATGGTGTTACTATCGTCTTAACCACCCATTATATTGAAGAAGCCGAAGCCTTATGCGGCAGAGTAGCAATTATGAATAAGGGAAAATTAATCGCTCTTGACTCACCAACTAATTTAAAGGAAAAAATTGGCAAGTATGTGGTTGAATGGGATAAAGACAACGGTGAACGCGATTTTAAAATTTTTCCTGACAGAGAAACGGCACAAAAGTTTGCTGCCGCTTTACAACAAGGCAATATTTTACGTCGTCATTCTAATTTGGAAGATGTATTTGTCGAACTCACAGGGAGGAAAGTTAATTAATGCTTCAGGATATCTTTACTGCCTTTTGGCGTGATTGGGTGGTATTAAAGCACCGTATGATAAAATTTATACTAAGCCGTATGGTCGCGCCAATTCTTTACTTGGTAGCTTTTGGCTGGGGACTTGGCCGTAGTATTCATACTACCAGCGGTTCTTATTTAGATTTTCTCGTTCCGGGTATCTTAGCTTTAAATTCCATGAATATATCATTTAACAGCCTTGCTCCGCTGCATGGCGAGCGTATTTACCATAAAAGTATTGAAGAATATTTTACGGCACCGATAAATCCCCTATCCTTTGCTGCCGGAAAAATCTTGGCAGCTATTTTACGCGGCATGATTTCCTCACTTATTATAATTGTACTGTCGTATGCTTTTGGTGCTAACTTTACTATAACACCTTTATTTATAATAATCCTGCTATTAAACTGTGCTATTTTTGCTGAAATAGGCTACTATGCTGCTATGACCATAGCTTCCTATGAGGATATGGGCCGCTTTAACACTTATATCCTTCTACCAATGTCTTTTCTGTGCGGTACATTTTTTTCTACCAGCAAGCTCCCGGCTGCACTATATTATTTTATCCATGCCTTGCCGCTTACCCATACCAGCTTACTGCTGCGAAGCATCGGGCGCGGTGAACCAGCAGCAATATTTTCACTTATTATTTTACTCATATATACTGTGGGCTGTTTTTTACTATGTGCTCATGTCACTACTAAAGCCCAAAAATAACTATTATTTTATCTTTGGTAAAAGTAAGCTCTTATGCTATAATTTTAGCTATTGATAAATTTATGATACGGAGAAGATTTAATGCCAGCTATTACCTACGAATTGATTAAACAATGTCCTACTACCGGTGCCAGAGCCGGAATTATCCATACCCCACACGGCAGTTTTGAAACACCTATTTTTATGCCGGTAGGAACTCAAGCTACCGTCAAGACCCTTTCCCCCGAAGAATTAAAACAAATGGGGGCCGGTATAATTCTCAGCAATACCTACCATTTATTTTTGCGCCCTGGCTCTCCACTTATAAAAGAGGCCGGTGGACTGCATAAATTCATGAATTGGGATCGGGCTATTTTAACTGACAGCGGCGGCTTTCAGGTGTTCAGCCTTGGTGATTTACGCAAGATAACCGAAGAAGGCGTTGCTTTTCGTTCCCATATCGACGGCTCCAAAAAATTTCTGTCACCGGAAATTGCCACTAAAACACAAATGGATTTAGGCTCTGATATTATAATGGCCTTTGATGAGTGCATTCCTTATCCAGCTGATCATGATTATGCCAAAAAATCAACCGAGCGCACCCTGCGCTGGACCAAACGCTGCAAGGATACCCTGACCCGTACTGATCAAGGACTATTTGGCATTGTTCAGGGCGGTATGTATGAGGATTTACGCAAATACTGCGCAGACGCCTTAATTGACATGGATCTGCCCGGCTATGCCATTGGCGGACTAAGCGTTGGTGAGCCAAAAGAACTCATGTATGAAGTACTTGATTATACTGCAAATTACCTGCCGAAAAATAAGGCTCGCTACCTAATGGGCGTTGGCACACCGGATTGTCTAGTGGAAGGCGTAAAACGCGGTATTGATATGTTTGACTGTGTATTTCCTACGCGTGTTGGGCGCAATGGTACAGCAATGACTTGGAATGGCCGCCTTGTAATAAAAAATGCCCAATATGAACATGATTTTAATCCTATTGATGAAAATTGCGATTGCTATGCCTGCCGTAATTATTCCCGTGCTTATATCAGACATCTTGTTCGTGTCAACGAAATCTTTGGCTTGCGCTTATTGACTTTGCATAATCTGCATTTTCTTATCGATTATATGAAAAAAATGCGTCAGGCTATTATTGAAGATCGTTTCGTTGAATTTTACAATGAATTTTCCCGCAAATATACAGCAAAGTAAAGGATTTACTATTGCTTTGTCGAATTTATAAAAGATATGTCTAAAAATAGAAACTATCCAGTACTATTTTATTATATTTAAGGAGTGTTTTATTAATGAACATCGAACAATTACAGTCTTTTGCTTTTCCAGTATTGCTTGTAGTCATCTTTTACTTCCTGTTATATCGTCCACAGAAAAAACAACAGAAAAAACGTCAGTCAATGCTTGATGCGGTAAAGGTTGGCAGCCGCGTTATTACTATTGGCGGGATTTATGGCGAAGTAACAGCTATCAACGATGACCGGGTTCGTCTAAAAATAGCTGACAATGTTGAAATTGATGTTTCCCGTACTGCTGTAGGTACCAATATCAGCCAGGAAAAAAATGGAGCCAATAATGCAAAATAAAAAAGAGCTGCGCCGGATGATGCTGTCATCCAGGCGCAGCTTGTCTTCTAATGAACGAAATATTTACAGCCAATCAATAACTGCTAATCTTATAAATTCCAATATTTATAAAGAAGCTGCTCATATAATGGCTTATGCCGCGATGCCCGATGAAGTCCAAACTAATATGTTGCTGGAAAAAATTTTAGCTGACGGTAAGACGCTTTGTATTCCCTATATAACTGATTTAAAACAGGGATTAATGCAGGCAGCTATTATTAAAAATATTAATGATTTAGTAATCGGTACTTCTAATATATTGACTGTCAGCGATAACAATAAACACTATTTAGCTCCAGAAAAGCTTGATTTGATAATCGTTCCCGGTGTTGCTTTCACTCCTGACAAATATCGCTTAGGCATGGGCGGCGGCTTTTATGATCGTTTTTTACCACAAGCATTCAATGCTGTTTATGCTGGTATTTTTTTCTCCTTACAGCAGGTGAAAACGCTGCCATTGGATGCTACTGATGTTCCTTTAGATATAATTTTCACAGAAAATCATATCTGGGAATAATCATTTATTTCTGTTAATTATGCTCGTAAAAAATTATAAGGAAGTTTTAGTTACATGGAAATAAAAATTGCTATTGCGAAAGCTACCCGCTATGCCATGGAATTTAGCGGTGACTCCTGTAATACTGCCGAAAGGCCGCAGGGCGGTCTTTCTCTTATATTGGCTGATGGACAAGGGCATGGCCTTTCTGCCCATAATACCAGCGGGCTGGTTGTCAACAGAGCCGTGTCCTTGATTAGCGACGGAACACGTGATGGTGCTGTTGCCCGAGCAGTACATGATTATCTTTATGCTGTCAAAAACAAAAAAGTTTCCTGCACTCTCACCGTAATAAGTGCTGATCTTGATAGTGAAACCCTTGTTATCAGCCGCAATTCCAATTGCCCCGTAATAGTAAAAACACCTGATTTCACTTGTACTTACGACGAAAATGTCAATCCCATCGGCGTCCATCACCACACCAAGCCGCTTATCTATGAACTACCGCTTACTGCTGGTATGATAATTGTCTCTTATACTGATGGAATTCAGTCTGCTGGTCGAAAAACTTCCGGCCGCTGCGCTGATTTCAATAAAATACTCGATATTATCGACAAAAATTCAGCCGACGATATTTCTTTTATCACCGACAGCATCATGGACTATGCCCTGCAGTTGGATAAGGAGCAAGCTGGTGATGACATGACAGTTGTTGCCATGAGTATCTGTGCTAAGGATAATACAAAAACTAAAGTCCAGCGTGTTAATATTGAATATCCATTTTAATAGGAGTTATTTATGATAATTACAGTTGTCGGCATATGTGCCTCAGGAAAATCTACTTTGGTAAAAGGACTGCGAAATTTCGGCTATGATGCCCATAATATTGCCCAGGAACATTCCTGTGTACAAAAACTCTGGCAAAAAAACCAGCCTGATTTACTCATTTTACTTGATGCCCAATTAGTTTCCGTCCAAAAAAGACGTCGCCCTTCCTGGACACAAGAGCGTATTGATATTCAGCATGAACGGCTGCTTAACGCTCGGGAAAATTGCAATTTATACATACAAACTGATACCCTCAGTATCGATCAGGTTTTAACTAAAGCCATTGATTATATCAAAAATTATCATATTATCGCTGCTAATTGACAGTAGTATAAAATTACCGCTATAATGAACTAGGTAAATTAATTATTTTAAGCTGATTATCTTCTTAGAAAATTGTTTATACTTCGGCGGAACATCCCGCCGAATTTTATTTGTTTGCCTTTAATAATGTTTTAATTAAACTATTATATTTGGAGGGATATATTTGAAGCGGGAAAGTTTTTTTAAACTCGCTGTCGCCATCGTTGCTGTCATAGGGCTTTTTGTTTATTTTGTAAAACCACTGGCATTTTCGATACGACAAGGGCTTGATTTACAAGGTGGTACTCATGTTGTTTTGGAAGGGGTTGATACGCCTCAGGCCAAAGTTAACGATGACGCGATGAACCGTGTTGTTAAAATAATAGAAAACAGGGTAAATGCCATGGGGCTTACCGAACCAGTCATCCAGCGTGAAGGACAACGAAGAATTATAGTTGAACTTCCTGGTGTTAAAGACCCGAATAAAGCTATTGAGGTTTTGGGGAAGACAGCTATGCTGGAATTTCGTGATGAAGACGGCAAAACTGTACTTAACGGTTCAGATTTAAAAGATGCTCGTGAAGAAACTGACCAGCAGGGACAAAATCTTGTCTCTTTGGAATTCAGCCCCGATGGTGCCAAAAAATTTGCTGACTTAACCGAAGAAAATGTTGGACGTACCATCTCCATCTTACTCGATGGTAAAGTATTGACCGCACCGCGTGTTAATGAACCTATCACCGGCGGTAAAGCTGTAATAACTGGTAACCGGTCTTTAGAAGACGCCCATAATTTGGCTTTATTACTTCGTTCGGGTGCTCTGCCTGTCAAAGTGAAGAGTATTGAAACACGTACGGTTGGACCGACCCTCGGTCAGGATTCTAAGGATAAAAGTGAATTTGCCTTTACTATTGGTATCGGTGCTGTTGTTTTATTTATGCTGTTATTTTATCGTGCACCTGGTCTCATTGCCGATATCAGTTTAATGGCCTATGTCTTGCTTTTATTATTCGTATTAAAAATGCTCGATGCCACTTTAACCTTACCGGGAATTGCTGGTATCATCCTTTCGATAGGTATGGCAGTTGATGCCAATGTACTTATCTTTGAGCATTTTAAAGAAGAAATGCGCTCAGGCAAAACAGTTCGCTGGGCTATGGATTCTGGATTTAAGCGTGCTTTTGTAACCATTTTTGATTCGAATCTTACTACAATAATTGCTTCAGTAGTTTTATTCTTCTTCGGCACTGGACCTATCCGTGGTTTTGCCATAACCTTAGGTCTTGGGGTTATTTTAAGTATGTTCACTGCTGTTACCATGACAAAATACTTATTGAAATGGCTAATCGCTTCTAATATTATTCATAATCCCCGCTTATTTGGCGTATCTTCAGCTTCAGTTTCCGAAAAGGCGGTGAAATAATGAAACATTTTGATATTGTAGGTCATAGTAAAATCTGGTATGGTATTTCATCACTTATTATTATTGCTGGGATTATCTGCATGTTTACCCGTGGTTTTAATCTTGGTATTGATTTTACTGGTGGAACTTTAATCGATTTAAAATTTGATAAAGCGGTAAACATTAATGATGTCCGTACTACTATGGATCAGTATAATCTGGCTAACAGCCAGATTCAATTATCAGGCAAGGCCAGCAATGCTACCAGCTCACAGGATGTAATGATCCGTACTAAAGACTTATCACAATCTGAACGGGAAAATGTTATGAAGGGCCTAAAAGATAAACTTGGCTCATATAAGGTTTTACGTGAAGAAAAAGTTGGCGCTACAATTGGCAGTGAACTTGTCATTAATGCTCTTTGGGCTACGCTGTTATCCTGGCTGTTAATTATAGCTTATGTTTCCTATCGCTTTGAATTTAAATTCGGCTTAGCGGCTATTATGGCCTTAATTCATGATACACTTGTTGTTTTAAGCGTATTTTCGCTTACCCAAAAAAGCATTGATTCTTCTTTTATTGCTGCCATTTTGACTATCATTGGTTATTCCGTAAATGATACCATTGTTATATTTGACCGCATACGAGAAAACTTAAAACTTCACTTTAAACGCGGCGGCGATATCAATGAACTTGCTAATCGCAGTATTTATCAGACATTAACCAGATCTATCTATACGGTTTTAACTGTTTTAGTTTGTACCGTTGCCCTCTATGTTTTTGGCGGCGATACAACTAAAGATTTTTCTTTTGCCTTAATTATTGGGTTTACTTGTGGTGCCTATTCATCTATCTTCACGGCAACACCATTATGGATAACGTTCCGTAATTACAGCGAAAAAAAACATGCGCAAAAACGTTTAAATACTAAAACCGCAAAATAATAATATTATTAAAAACTCCGCCGGATATCCCTTTTATCTTCGCGGAGTTTTTGATATAATCTTTTTTAAAATACCCTTGGAGTTTAAATTATGCAACAAAAAAGAATCGCCCTTATAAATGATATTACAGGTTTTGGTCGCTGTTCAATTGCCGTTGAACTGCCGCTTATTTCAGCTTTAAAAGTACAGGCCTGCCCCTTTCCTACCGCTATCTTGTCAGCCCATACTGGTTTTTCCGAATATTTTTTCGATGACTATACCAAAAGCATGCATTCCTATATGGCTAACTGGCAAAAATTGCATTTGCAATTTGATGGCATATTAACCGGCTTTCTCGGTTCCGAACAGCAAATTGATATCGTTGTTGATTTTATAAAAAAATTTAAATTAGCTGTTCCCGGCAAACAGCCTCTATTAATTGTCGATCCGGTCATGGGGGATAATGGTCGACTTTATGCCTCATATACCCCCAAGCTATGCCAGGAAATGAAAAAACTATTAACCCATGCTGATGTATTAACGCCTAACCTAACTGAAGCCTGTAATTTAATTGACATAAAATATCCTGCTGGCGGCTTAATCAGTAATGATGCTCTATACAGTATCTGTCAAAATTTAGCGGCCCGCCGCAAAGATTACGATGGTCAAAATATGAAAATCATTATAACCGGTATCAGCCGCGGTCAAAATATTGGTAATTATATCTATGAAAATGATTTAGGCAAAATGATAGAATCTGCCAGAACCGGCTCAGAACATTCCGGCACCGGTGATGCCTTTGTCGCTATTGTTGCTGCTTCCCTCGTAAAAAATGAATCTATCATCGCTGCTGTAAGCAAAGCCGCTGAATTTATCAGGAAATCCCTGCTTTACACTGAAAGCCTCAATATTCCTTGGAATGAAGGACTTTGTTTTGAGGAATATTTAACTACATTAAAATAATATTATTAAGGGGTCTTTATCATGATTTTATATGCTGCCGAAAACGGTAAATTCATTGAATTTACTGATGCTGTAAAAAACAATCCTGCCAAATTGCATAATCTTTATATAAATATTACCAACAAATGCAATTGTGCCTGTACTTTCTGTCTCAGAAGCCTAAAAAAAATGCCCAAGGAACACACGCTTTGGCTTCAGCAGGAACCTACACTTACTGATATTAAAATGGCTTTTTCCCAAATAGATAAAACCAAAGTAGGCGAAATTGTATTTTGTGGTTTTGGTGAACCAACCATGCGCCTTGAATTCTTGATCGATGCTTTAAAATATGTGCGTGAAATCTGGCCTGACAAAAAAATTCGTCTTAATACCAATGGTTTATCTTCATTACAGCATAAAAAAGATACTGCTATATTATTTAAGGACTTGCTGGATACTATATCCATAAGTTTAAATGCTCCGACTGCTGAAAAATATCTGGCTATCACGCAAAACCAATTAGGTATCGCCTCTTATAAGGCTATGCTTGATTTTGCCAAAGAATGTAAAAACCACATACCTAATGTTGTATTAACAATTGTTGACAGCATCGGCGCTGATGAAATAAAAGCCTGCCAAAAAGTATGCGCAGACAATAATCTGGAATTGCGCATCAGAACCTATGAGGCCAACTAAAAACTATTATAAATATTGCTAAATAGGCCAAAATATGTTATAGTTATATATATAATAATATATCTTTTCTTAGTGATAAGGGGAGTAGCTTAACGACCGATAATCGTCAGTACGAATAGTATAACTATTCCGGTGCGGTCGGCATTAATTTGTAGGCAAGACCTTGTTTTATGGAATAACATTCTATAAAACAAGGTCTTTTTTGTATATTTATGAAAGAAGGGGTTTTTACTGGAAACATTTTTTTCCTGGCAATGGCTTACCGCCTTTGGCAGTATTTTATTGCTTGATTTAATTTTAAGCGGTGATAATGCTGTTTTAATTGCTCTTGCCTGTAAAAAATTACCAAAGCAGCATCATCTTAAAGCAATGATCATCGGCTGCAGCGGCGCTATTATCATCCGCATTCTGCTGACGGTATTTGCTACAGAACTACTGGCTGTCCCTTATATACAGTTCATTGGCGGATTTGCTTTATTTTATATTGCCATAAAACTGCTCGATAATGGACATGACGAAGAAAATACCGCTGCGCCGGCAACTTTACTCGGAGCTGTAAAAACAATTATAATAGCCGATTTTATAATGAGCATTGATAATGTATTATCAATGGCTGGACTTGCCAACACCATACCGAACGAAAGATGGAGCCTTATAATCTGCGGTCTTCTCATAAGCCTGCCGATTGTAATATGCGGAGCCCAAATATTTTTGCTTATTATGCAGAAATTCCCGTCATTAATTTATTTGGGCAGTGCCATCTTAGCTTTCACCGCTGCAAAAATGATTTTAATGGATAAAGCCCTTGGTCACTATTTAATTTACTTTAATGGCTGGCTGGAAGCTATCTTTATGATCTCCATATTCTTATGGGGACTTTATAAAAACAAACAAACTGCTCACTAAAAATTTACCTAATATTATTTAAAGGATGATTTAAATATGTAGATTCATGCTATAATCTAGATATATTGTTAATTAAGTATATAATATCTCATTGTGGAGGAATATATTATGAATATGATAAAAACTACGGCCTTAATGGCCTTATTAATGGCTTTGCTTATCGCTGTCGGCGGCCTTGTCGGCGGCCAGCATGGTGCTTTCCTTATGTTTATCGTGGCTTTAGGCATGAATTTCTTTTCCTATTGGTTCAGCGATTCCATTGTATTAAAAATGTCCAATGCCCACGAAGTAAATGAAGATGATGCACCTACCTTATACCGTCTTGTAGCCGAGCTGGCCCAAAGGGCTAATTTGCCAATGCCGCGCGTATATATTATGGATACTGATGCCCCTAATGCTTTTGCTACGGGACGTAATCCCAGCCATGCTGCAGTTGCTGTTACTACGGGCATCATGAGTGCTCTGGAATATGAAGAATTAGCCGGAGTATTAGCACATGAATTAACCCATGTAAAAAACCGTGATATTCTCATTGGCTCCATAGCTGCAACTTTTGCTGCCGCTATATCGATGCTGGCTAATATGGCTCAATGGGCTGCTATTTTCGGCTTTGGTCGCAGCAATGATGATGATGATAATGGTGGCATTATTGGCCTTCTAGTTGCTGTAATAGTAGCACCACTGGCAGCCACTATAATTCAGCTGGCAATCTCCCGCTCACGTGAATATTCCGCTGATAAAGGTGGCGGAGAAATCTGCGGCAATCCATTGGCTTTAGCCTCTGCCTTGGAAAAAATTGAATACTATGCCCAGCATCGCATGATGCCGCAAGCTACTCAATCAACGGAACATATGTATATTATAAATCCCTTTGCCGGTAAAAAAATATCATTTGCCAGTCTTTTTTCCACTCATCCAGCAACTGCCGACCGCATTGCCCGTTTAAAAGAACAAGCACAAAATATGTAAAAAAACCCCGGGAAATTTTAATTTCTCGGGGTTTTTTTACTCTACTAACACCATAGCAATCTCATCACAATTAGGAAATTTAGGGCAATCTATACATTCCTTCCAAACCTTTTGCGGCAAATCATCTTTTGACACAATTTCAAATCCCAACGAATTAAAAAATTGCGGCTGATAAGTCAGTGTAAAAAACTTTTCCACACCCAATTCTTTCCCATCAGCAATAAGTCTCGTCACAATCTCTGAACCAATATGCTGGCGTGTAGCATTTTTATCAACAGCTAATGTACGCACTTCTGCTATTTTATCCCAGGTGATATGCAGTCCGCCCACGCCAACGATTTTTTCGTCCTTTTCTGCTACAAACATATCACGCAGTGTTTCATATAATGCATTGCGTGAGCGTGCCAGCATAAGTCCATCTTGTGCATACGCATATACTAATTCATATATTGCTTCAACATCAGCAAAAACTGCCTTACGATATATAATATAAATTCCTCCCCTAATCTTGGGACTGTCTTTCCATAAATGAAGGACATAAATCTTTCAACGAACATTCCTCACATAAAGGCTGCCTTGCTTTACAAATTTTTCGTCCATGCCAAATAAGCCAATGATGGGCATTTGACCATTTTTCTCGTGGAATGGCCTTCTGCAGCTTTTTTTCTACCTCATCAGGTGTTTTCCCTATAGCTAATTTTAATCTATTGGAAACGCGGAATACATGCGTATCAACAGCAATGGCTGGCCGATTAAAGGCTATACTTGATACTACATTAGCTGTCTTTCGTCCCACGCCTGGCAGGGCTAATAATTCATTATAGTCACTAGGTACCTGACCATTATATTTATCACATAAAATTTTACAGGTGCTAAATATATTTTTGGCTTTATTGCGAAACAATCCACAATCTTTTATCTCAAGTTCTAAATCAGTAATCCCTATATTTACTATGTCATGAGGGGTCGGTGCTTTTTTAAATAAACGCTGCGTTGTAATATTAACACGAACATCAGTACACTGCGCCGATAATATTACCGCCACTAACAGTTCAAATGGATTATTAAAGTTTAAGGCCGATTTCGTATCATGATACAGTATTTCGAGCCGTCGTATCATTTCATCTTTTATTTTTTTTGTTATGCGCATAATATTTTGACTAATGTCATTTTCACCGTCCTATTAATGATGCGGATTTTTACTGACAACCTCAATGGCTTGTGCCACAATATTAATAACCTGGGTATAATGCTGCTTTTGATACATTTCCAGTCGGACATAGGTGTCCCCCAAATCTGAGTGTACATATTTAGGCGTCAGCTTATTCAGTGACCAAGCGGCCATATCCGCAATGCATTTATCACATTTACAAACATCAGGATATGATTTCAATGCGTTTTCCAACGCTTCAAATACAAACGCTTCCATGCAATTTTTCACCTTTATTTCCATAGCCAAAGCCTCCTGCTCCCCTATTTTAAATGAATATTCCTCATGTCAATAAATATACTGTATAATTCCCTTTTATTGGTATATTTATGTATGATTCGTTTAAAATAAATACAACTCCTTTTAAGTTTACGTAAATAAAAAAGCACAAGTTAAACACACTGCTTTAACCTGTGCTTTGCATTTACATAAAGACTATTCTTCTAGTTCAAACTGATCCTTGCCTACACCACATAACGGGCAAACAAAATCATCCGGTAAATTTTCAAAGGATACTCCCGGTGCCAAATCATAATCAGGGTCGCCTTTTTCTTCGTCATAAATCCAGCCACAAACTGAGCAAATCCATTTTTTCATAATAAATAGCCTCCCACATAATAATTATTTGGTACAATTTATTATATTTTAGTATATTACTAATAAATTTGCAATAAGCTTTATTAATATTTAATAAAATTATCCATAAAACACAAAAAACTGAAATCAAATGATTTCAGTTGCTCTATCTTCTTAATGGTGCGGTCGATGGGACTTGAACCCATACGACTTGTGGTCACTACCCCCTCAAAGTAGCGCGTCTGCCTATTCCGCCACGACCGCATGATATAGAATGAAAAGGGTATTTAATTGGTGCGGCCGAGTGGATTTGAACCACCATGAAGTTGCCTTCACTAGCGCCTGAAGCTAGCGCGTCTGCCGTTTCGCCACGACCGCGTATAAATAAAAGATGGTGCCGAGGACCGGAATCGAACCGGTACGGATATTTCTATCCGCGGGATTTTAAGTCCCGTGCGTCTGCCAGTTCCGCCACCCCGGCGTATTATCTTTTTTTATGGAGCGGGTGATGGGAATCGAACCCACGTGACTAGCTTGGAAGGCTAGGGCTCTACCATTGAGCTACACCCGCATATTGACCAGCAATGTGATCTTCTGCAGTAAGTGACTAACCTGTAATAAACACAAGCTCGTACAAAATTGAATGGTGCCTCAGAGCGGAATCGAACCACTGACACGGGGATTTTCAGTCCCCTGCTCTACCGACTGAGCTACCGAGGCATAAAACATATATTCCAACTTTGATATAAAATCAAAGGGGATAACAAAATGGCGACCCGAAGGGGACTCGAACCCCTGACCTCCGCCGTGACAGGGCGGCATTCTAACCAACTAAACTACCGGGCCAAATATGGTGGGCGATAACAGGATCGAACTGCTGACATCTTGCTTGTAAGGCAAGCGCTCTCCCAGCTGAGCTAATCGCCCATATTTATTGGTGACGCCTATGGGATTCGAACCCATGAACCCGCCGTGAAAGGGCGGTGTCTTAACCGCTTGACGAAGGCGCCACATGTTTGTATACTTTCAATAACGAATGTTTTCCATGTCGTTGTTGTCTGTATCAGCAACGGATATTATAATATCATATGCTCATCTATAATGCAATACTTTTTCTAAAAAAACTTTATTTTTCCCCTAAAATATTTTATTTTTATTTCTAATAGGTATTATATTCCCTTTTATTTAAATACTTTATAGGTATTTCTGCCTTTATTATTATTTATTACTAATTTGGAGATGTTATTATGCTAAAAAAAATCATTCCAGCATATTTTATATTAATTTTTATGTTATTTTATACAATGAATATTTGTACGGCCGCTAATCCTGCCTCACAAAAACCTGTAAAAATTGTCATTTTGCCTATTATAAATCCCTCAGCTGAATACCCTGATGTTAATGTTTATATTGATAAACAATTGCACAGGGCTGTCCATATCCCCTTAAACGGCGTATTAGAAAAAACTGCATTGATTGATACCAATGCTATCAATACAGCACTCCAAGCCCTAAATATCAATGCTGATGACTTAGATAATAAAAATTCTCTGCAGTCCTTAGCCCAATCTTTAAACAGTGACCTTATTATCAGTATTAAAATTCTGCGCATGCACCAATATATTAATTATGCTCCTGTAAATATTGTCGAGCCTGTAATTCATTCCAGTGTATGTTTACAATTATCTGTTTATGACAGCAGAACTAATTTATATAAATCATATAATAAAGCTGCTTTCTTTGACGATTCCTACAGTCCGCAGGGCACAGTCCAGTCACTTACCCGTGATATTTTATATAATTTACTGCGTAAAGCTCAGATAAAGCAATATTTATAAATATTTTCCTAAAAAATAAGCCGGTTAAAATCAGCAGTGATTTTAACCGGCTTATTTACTTTTATATTATTCTACAGGCTTATTTTTCATATGTGGGAATAGTATTACATCACGAATTGAAGGACTGTCGGTTAAAAGCATTACAAGACGGTCTATACCAATACCTAAGCCGCCGGTAGGTGCCATACCATATTCAAGTGCCGTGATGAAATCATTATCCATCATATGTGCTTCATCATCACCATGCTCACGCTGTTCCTGCTGATCAACGAATCTTTGTTTTTGGTCGATTGGATCATTTAATTCCGAAAAACCATTAGCTAGTTCACGGCCATAAATGAACAGTTCAAAACGATCAACAAACTCAGGATTATCCTGATTGCGTTTGGAAAGCGGCGATACAGCAGTAGGATACTGGGTTACAAAAGTTGGCTGTATCAATGTTTCTTCTACCTTTTCATCAAATACCTGATACATTATTTCTAAAATACCATGATGCTGTTCATAAGGGACTTTTAATTCCTCAGCAATAGCTCTGGCTTCTTCCACGGTAGTTACTGCGGAAAAGTCCTTACCGGTAGCTTCTTTTACTACATCCACCATAGTTATGCGGCGAATACTGCTTAAATCAAGCTCAGTATCCTGATATGTAATAGTAGTTGTACCTAAAACATCTTTAGTTACCTGAGCAATAAGTTCTTCAGTCATATCCATTACTTCAGTATAATCAGCAAACGCCTGATATGTTTCTACTGAGGTAAATTCTGGATTATGGCGATTATCTACACCCTCATTGCGGAAAATACGACCAATTTCGTAAACGCGTTCAAGGCCGCCAACAATAAGGCGTTTTAAATATAATTCAGTAGCAATACGCAGATACATATCCATATCAAGCGCATTATGATGCGTTATAAATGGACGAGCATTAGCACCACCAGCAATGGGGTTCATTACAGGTGTTTCCACTTCCAAGAAATCTTTGGCATCGAGGAAACGACGAATAGCCTGAATAATTTTTGTCCTGTTAATAAAGGTCTTTCTAACTTCCGGATTTACTATAAGGTCTAGGTAACGCTGACGATAGCGTGTTTCCACATCCTTAAGCCCATGGAATTTTTCTGGCAATGGACGCAAAGATTTTGCTTCAATAACAAAGCTTTTTACTTTTACTGTTACTTCGCCACGATGAGTTTTAAATACAGTACCTTCAAGCCCAATAATATCGCCAATGTCAAGTAAGCGAAAATTAGCATATTCCTCTTCACCAATAACATCAAGACGGAAATACACCTGAATATTGCTGGTTATATCGGCAATAACGGCAAAGCTGGCTTTGCCATGACCACGTATAGCCATTAAGCGTCCGGCAATACGCACATCTTTTTCTTCTAGTGTGTCAAAATTATCCAATACATCCTGAGCATGGTGCGTTATAGCATATTTTCTGCCAAATGGTTCAATATTTTTATCAGCGAACGCCTGCATTTTATCGCGGCGTACCTGCATTAATTCATTTATATCTTGTACTTCCTGATTTTGCTGCTTAGCCATTTATATCCTCCGTTTATTTTACTTCTATAATTTTATACTTTACTACACCGGCTGGAACTTTTATACTTACCAAATCACCGGCTTTATGTCCCATTATAGCTGCACCTACTGGTGATTCATTAGATATTTTACCATCGGTAACATCTGCTTCAGCCGAACCAACTAAAGTATATTTTTCATCTTCTTCAAATTCCATATCGCGGATGATAACTGTATTACCAAGACGAACAACACCGCTGCCGTCAGATTTAGTATCGATAACATCACTTTCACGCAAAATTTTTTCCAGACGAAGAATTTCCCCTTCGATAAATGCCTGTTCATTTTTAGCATCATCATATTCTGAGTTTTCGCTGATATCCCCAAAATCAATAGCCTGTTTTATACGTTGTGCTACTTCTATACGACGAACACTTTTTAAATTTTCTAATTGCTTTTCAAGCTTTTTTAACCCTTCTTCGGTTAACATACTACGCTTTTCTGCCATAACTATACGCTCCCTTATAAATTGAGTCCTTATTTTTTTATGAACTTCTTTTAGAATAAAAAATCACTATCCAAAAAGTTAAACCACATTTTACTGTGAATTTATTATTGGATAAATTAATTCTTATCCAGTTCTTGGATAATGATATAATCTCAAAATAATAAATATGATAAGGAGTGTCAGGCAAGGCCTTGACACTCTTTCTGATTATATGTTTTTTTCATATGTTTGTCAATTTAAACGGCTTAATAAAAAACTACTGCTAAATTAGCAAAAATCTATTAATTGTAATTTTTTTAATGCTTTATAAATACCATCCTCGTTATTGGAATCTGTCACTATTTTGGCATTGTTTTTTACTGGCTGCGGCGCATTTTGCATGGCGATACCAGTACCTACTACTTTTAACATCTCCATATCATTATAATTATCGCCAAAGGCGATTGCCGCTTTACCGGCAATTTTTCTGTCCGCCATAAAATATTGTACAGCTTGCGCTTTTGACACTGAGGCATCAACTATCTCCAACAAATTATCACTCGAACGGATTATCATAAGCGCTGGATACTGTTCTGACAATTGCTGTTCCATCTGCTTACAATCAACAGCTGAGCCCATGCATAATAATTTATGCGCTGCTGTCTTTCTCGCTAATAACTCCGAAAACTTCTTCTGCCTTGGCTTCACACCAGTTATTCTTATTTCCTGCTGCACCAAATCATTGTGTAAATTTTCTACATACCATTCATCATCACTGTAGAAATTTATTACAGCATCAGGCCAACTTGTTTTTATCTTTTTTATTATGTCCTGAGTATATGTAAATTCAATATATTGACTATATAATACTTTTTGGTTTTCATCTAAAATAAGTGCCCCGTTATAACTTATCAGCGGTACTGCTGCCTCCATAGGCGCTATTACAGGTGCAATTGCCTTAGGCATACGTGCTGATACCGGCACAAAAATAATATTTTGAGCAATAAGCTGTTTTATCGCCCTTACTGTGCTTGATAAAACTGTATGTTCAGAAGTAAGCAGCGTACCATCTATATCGGAAAAAATTATTTTATATGACATACTATCATCCCTGTTCTGTTAATTTTGCAAAAAATCATTCACTTTTTTCTGCACTTTATTCAAAGCATTATTTAAAGTAATATTACCTTCAATAATTCTTTTTATTTCATTATCAGCAATGAGCATTGCCAAATTATATTTAGAAAATTTTGGCGGCATGTAAGCATTCTTCATAACGTCGCTGATTATTGTCACATTCATTTTATCGTCACCGGGAATACCATTCAGCAGCATTTTTTTCGCTTCATTTGACTCCACAACATTCTTTATTACAGGCATCGCTTCTGACTGCTGTAAAATATCCATTTGTGTTGTTTTTTCATAGCAAAGCTCTTTTAAAAATGCCCAAGCCAATTCCTTATGTTCACTGCGACTGCTCATTGCCATAAGCAACGTATCAAGCTGTGATATATTTTTTCCGTCTGGTCCAGCCGGAAGTTTTATACAGTCCCATTCAAATGATGAATATTTTTTAATGCGCCAGGGATATGGTTTATAAGTACGATACTGGGCAAAGGTAAAAGGACGAAAAGCAACCTTCCCCATATCAAATTCCTTAGCTGTTACCTTATGACCCTGATTTATTTTTTCCAACGACATCATAAATTTTATAACATCATCCATTTTGTTGTCGGAAAAATACGATAATTTTCCATCATCACGAAATAATTTAACATCATTGCTTATTGCTGCCTGCTGCCAAGTATAATCATAACAGCCAAATTGATCAATAACACCATCATTATCAGTATCTTTAGTAACCTTTTGGCATATAGCAATAAAATCCTGCCATTTCCAGTTATTAGCCGGTATAGCAATACCTGCCCACTGCAATAATGTCTTATTTACAAACATCAGTGTAGGCACACTTTCAAAGGGCAGTGCATACTGTTTCTTATCATACTTGCCATAGTCAAGCGCCGCTTTATAATACGCTTCATAGGAAAAAGCACTGTCCCGCCTGCTCATGCCATCAATATTTTCTAATAATCCCATACGTGCATATAAATTAAAATCGCTTGATAATACCATAAACACATCAGGCTCACTGCCCTTTAACACCTGTTCCGACAGCCACTCCGAATAATCATTTTTACGAATACCATTAACATAAACGATCTTTACACCAGGATGACGTTTTTCAAAGCTACTAATGGCCTTATCAACAACCGCATATGAATCTGCCGCTGGTACATTCCAATTACTGCCAGCAAAAAGTCCGATATGTAAGACTATTTCTTGCGGCATATAAACAAAACGATAATATAGCATTCCCAGTAAAAAAACCATAACAATTGCCATTAACAGTTTTATTATAGTGGGATATTTTTTTATGGGCATTATTGTTCCCCCTGCTGACACATTCCTGTTTGTACGGCCCAGATAGCCAGCTGAGTTCTGTCACGCAGTTCCAATTTACTAAGCACTGAGCTCAAATTATTGCGAATAGTTCCTTCCGATAAATTTAGTTTATGAGCAATTTCTTTATTAGAAAGTCCACAACCGATGCAACAGACGATTTTTTTTTCGGTACGCGTAAGATCATCAATGCCTTTTTCCTCTACATTTACTGAAAAATTACTCTGAGCCATTTGTGAAAACAGCTTAACAACCTTAGTCACTATATTAGGATTTATCATCGCGCCGCCATTTACAACTGTACGAACTGCATTTGACAATTCGGTTACCGATACGCCCTTTAGCAAATATCCACTAGCTCCATATTTTAAAGCATTATAAACGTATTCATCATCATCAAATGTTGTAAGTATTATAATTTTAATCTTGGGATACTGCTGTTTAATTAGCCTTGTACACTCCACCCCATCAATATTCGGCATGCGTACATCCATCAGTATAATATCCGGCTGCTCCTTTTTTATTTTCTGCAATACCTCACTGCCATTTTCCGCTGTACTCTCCACTTTCATATCAGGATTCATATCCAAAACGATTTTAAGGCTTTCCCTTATAAGTTCCTGATCGTCAGCTATCATGATTTTTATCATTATAAACCCCTCCCCAATTTACAGGAATTGACGCTATTATTGTAAAACCATTTCCTCCCTCATAATGAAAAGTACCCTTCAGTAATTCCAAGCGTTCCTGCATATGACGCAGACCAAATCCTTCAGTTATCTTCGTACAGCCTTTACCATCATCTTTTATAATAATTTTAAGCCAGTCAGCAGTCGGCTCAATTATAATAACGATATTCGAAGCCTGTCCATGACGGTTGGCGTTAGTAATGCTTTCCTGGATCAACCGATAAATAACTTCCTCTTGATCCTTTCGCAATTTTTCCGGCCATTTATCGCACAACAACTTTATTTTCATGCCTGTTGTCCCGGCAAACTCCTCAATCATTTGCTGCAAAGCCCCTTGTAAAGAAAACTTCTCTAAGGCATCAGGACGCAATTTTTTTACTGAACGCCGTACATCCGTTATACCATGCCTGCCAACATCACCGATAATCTTCAGCTGCTTTTTCGTAAATTCTGGGGCTGCATCGATAGTTGCCAGACAAGCATCTATTCCTGCTACAATACCAGTCAGCGCATGACCCAAAGTATCATGAATTTCACGTGCTAAGCGGTTTCTTTCTCTTGTTTCAGCCATACTTTCCACTTCTATAGCATAAAATCGCAGTTGCCTATTGGCTTCATTTAATTTTTCATTGAGCATTTTGACGCGTTCTTTTTCCTGATGCTGGTCTTGTACTAATACAATTATATATAATACAAATATTATCATATTAAATGACGTAAAAATATTGCACACGGCCTTTAATATTCCCTGTGCCATTTGGTTATAATAAGCAAAATAAGCCTCCAAGGCAACTATTTTCAGCTGAAAATCCACTAAATTATAACTGGCAATCAAATATAGTCCCAACATTGCCACTGTCAAAATTATCCGCTGATTTTTACCTTTATAGCCACTGACTAAATCAGCAACGACAATCAATACCATACCATTATAGGCCATATTGATGCTGCGCATAACCATAATACAGGCACAGATTTCCAGCAATAATATTATATATTTATTATTGGAGCCGCAACCTGCCATACGGCGATATAAAATACTGAAAAATATCAGTAATACGAAAGAAATAAATGCATACAGCAGCATTTTATCAATAGCCCAAGGTACCGTTGCCACTGAATCAAGAAATTTTCTTGCCACCATTGATTGATTAATTTTCATTTGGGTTATCGAAATAAATGCCGCTAAGAGCATTACTACAACAGCATTAAAGCCATATAAAAGCCATTGTATAATTGACAATGATTGTATTTTCCCCTTCATTTTAATCCCATCCATCAATGTTATAACTGCCAATATTATCACGTGTTAATAATATTGTCGGCAATTTAACTAATTTCTCTTTATTTTCTCCAGCCAATACTTCATAAGCTTTTTGCGCTGCTATTTTCCCTATTTTATGAGGTGATTGAGCAGCAGTAGCTGTCATATTGCCGTTGACAATCATCTCTTTTGTTTCGGGCGCTCCATCCACACCATAGACATTAACCGTTGATAACCGACCACTATTTTTTAAAGCCGCCATTGCGCCCATTGCTGCTGGATCATTAAGTGCCATAACCACATCAATATCCTCATATTTTTGCAGCAGTTTTTCCATCGCCGGCATAGCCAGTTCCAATTGACCCTTGCACTCAGCCTTGGCTATAATTTTAAAAGTGTGATGACCTTTTATCGTATCAGTAAAACCTTTTATCCTATCTGCTCCTGACTTGGCCTGAGAATGCTGTAACAGAACAATATTGCCACCGCTTAGATGTCTGAGCATATGCTCAGCACATTTTACACCAGCGGCATAATTGTCCGATACAATCGTACAAGCAACATATTTATCATCCTGTACATTAGTATCAATAGCAATTACTGGTACATGAGCCTTATAGGCAATTTCTAGTGCCGGTCGTATTTTTTTCCAATCAACAGCATTTAAAAATAACACATCAATACCATCATTAATTAATTCCTGAATTTCCTGTGTCTGTCGGCTGACATCAAGCGCTGCATCCCTTGTCTGTAGTATATCACCATTTTTTTCTACCTGGGTCCGTATTTCATCATCAATTATTTCATAAAAAGGATTATTAAGCGTCATATATACTGCGCCAAATTTTTTTCTATGCTCAAACTGCTTAGCTGAATAATCAGCAGTAATAAAGCTCTTTATTTGTGTGCCTATTATTATTGCCGGTATTGCCGCAAATATCATTATAAAAATATAACGCTGATATTTTTTTTTCACAAGCTCATCACCCTTTAAAACAGTATTTTTTTATAGTATATAATATTTAGCTAAAAGTAAAAAGACAGCAGAAAATTTTCTACTGTCTTTTTACTTTTATTTATGTGATTCTGCTGCCAACAATATTTTTGCAATATTTTTTCGGCCATTACGAACGCCCTTAGCAATAATACAGGCTGACGCCAAGCAAATAATGATAAACAATATACCGCTTATTTCAGCTATAATATGAACTCGTCCATTATCGATGCCCCACCACATAAGCACAATGCCTGTAGCCGACAATCCCAAAAGGAAGCGAAACCACTTCATTAATTTTTTTATCATCTTCGTCTGCATTTGTGCCTCTATGCAAAGAGCTTCTCTTTTTGCTGAATCCATATACTACTCTCCTACGGTTTTTATATTCTTAATAAGATAAGCCCGGATTGAAGAATCCTGCCAAAACACCTACAAAAGCAATTACTACCAGTAAAAGCATAACCATTGTCGGTGAAATGTTTTTCTTAGTCATAAGCCACCAGCAAAATACTACGGTTATACCTGATAACATTTTAGGATAAATGCCATCAAGTGTCTTTTGCAATTCGCCGCCGCCAGGTAACACCCATGCTGTATGGATGTTTATCCATGAGGCCGCTACTGCCCCCATAACAATCGTACCAATCATAATTATTGAATCCCTAATAGCCTGAGCCTGTTCTCCAACAAGTATTTCTACTGCTTTTCCGCCCAATTCATAACCTTTAAAATAAGCGAATTTCATACCAAAGAACATCAATGCATTCCAAACAACAATGTAGAAAATAGCACCTAATGGATTACCACCAGTTGATAAACCAAGTCCAATCCCCAACAGTATCGGAATAAGTGTACCAACAATCATTGAATCACCAATACCGGCAAGCGGTCCCATAAGACCCGCGCGAATACCATTTATTGCTTCGCTGTCAATCGGTTGATTATTGGCTTTTGCTTCTTCCAGCCCTGCGGTCATACCTACCACTAATGTACCAATCTGTGGTTCAGTATTAAAAAATGCTGTATAAGTACTCATCGCTTCTTTTTGTTTGTCATTATCATCATAAAGTTCTTCTACTACTGGCAGCATTGCACACAAATAACCAAATGTCTGCATATGTTCCTGTGAAAAACAGGTAAGATTACCATAAAACCATGTAAAGAACGATTTATTTAAAGTTTTTTTCGATAACTTTTTCATTCTCAAATATCCTCCTCATCATCGTCATCATCAACACTGCCCGCTGCTACTACTGTTTTTTTATTTTGTGCCATTATTACTTTATAATTAATGACAGCAAAGAACGAGCCAATAATAGCTGTAGCAATCAGATTTAATCCCAGACATGCAGCTAAAGTAAAACCAAAGAAAAAGGTTATAAAATCCATACCTTTTTTGACAACCTGTTTTAGCAGGATCGCAATACCTACTGCCGGCAAAAGACTACCAACTGTGAATAATGTCTTCATGGCAATGCCGTCCATCGGCAGATATGATTTCATTATACCAACCATGCCAGCACCAGCCATGGTGATAATAACGGTTGGAATGAATGAGCAGATAATATGTGAAATCCAAGGAAGGCCCATATTTACAACATATAATTTTCTAAAATCGCCTCGTTCTACTGCTTTCCAACCAATATGCTGCCAAATAAGGTTCATGGTAGCTGTTCCGTAAAATAATACAGTACCGAGTGTACCTACAGCTGCACCTAATGCTGCTGCCATTGATTGAGCCTGTGTTGTAGCGGGATCAAGTCCCATGCCCTTTACCGCACAAATAGCAAGTGGTATGCCAATATAACTTATTGCACGTACATCAGCGGAAACCGTTCCGCCTGGTGTTACTAATGCTATATAAATAACCTGAATAGCTGCCCCAATTATAATACCGCTTCTAACATCACCTAAAATAAGACCTACAACTAAACCTGCAACCAACGGACGACCTAATGTATAATTCCCAAATGTTGTTCCGCCAAGCCCCGGCATACTCGATAAGCAGGCACAAATCCCCAGCAAAACTGCTTGAAATAAACTAATATCCATTACTATCGCTCTCCTTCATATATAGTTTTTATTACGAATTCCTAATTATCAATTATTTAAATAAACTTGTTAAATATGAATTTTCTAAAAATAATAATAAATTATTTTAATATTTAATTATTGCTTAATTAAAACCAAATTGGCCGCGAAACTTCTTCCAATTACCAATAGCTTTTTCTTTGATAAGAGCAAATTCTATTTCATAGCCAGCCTGCATTATCGCTTCAAAAGCTTCTGCTTCTTCCTGAGTTATCGATTGATTATTGCCAAGCTGCACAGCTCCCGGTCTATCATTACAAGGTCCGATAATTATAGTTTTTATACCTGGATCAAATTTTTGGTCAACGAGAATTTTTTTCATATCAATAGGATTTTTGGTGATAAGAAAATATTGGCTGTCACTTTCTACTACTTTCTGACATTTTTTCTGCCATGCTTCCATCGTCCAAACAAAAGTTTTCTTGCCTGAAGCGCTTTTATAAGCAGCTTTTAACACAGAATTTTCTGCCGCAGCATCATTTACTGCAACTAGTCCATCACAAGGATATTCTAAAGACCAACGTGTACAGGTCTGCCCATGAATCATGCGGTCATCTACTCTTACAAACGAAATTGACATTATTATTGTCCTCCTTAAATATCATCATCTTCTTCATCTTCTAATTTAAATTCCTGAATACCATTTTGTCCTTCTTGTACCAATTCTTTCGAAGCTGCCGCAAAAAATGATTCTTCATTCAGAACCACTGTCAACGCCATTGGTAAGTTCATACCACCAAATGATTTTGTATTTATCAGCAATCCTTTTTCATTAAGTATATTTACAGCTGTAGTCAATGGAGAACCTCCAACTATATCAGCTAATAAAACAATTTTATCTTCACTTGTTATCGGTGCAATTATTTTCTTAAACTCATCACCATATTCATCGGCTGACATTCCATCTTTTAAGCTAGTAGATAAAACATTTTCTCTGTCGCCGGCAATCATTTTTACTGCTGTATGAAGACCTGGTGCAAATTCTCCATGGCTTACCATTATCACATATAACATTATTTCACCTCACTATCTTTAATTTGCTTATTTACTATAAATATTTATAATTTTTTTACAATTATAAATTTATCAAAATATCATTAAGTTGACAGCTGTCTATTGTCACTATTTAACTAGAAAAGTACATTACATTTGTCACTTTTTTTAATCATATTAGATGTTGTTTATTATATATTTAATAAATAATAATTTTTAACTATAATAAACAGTGATTCGCCTCAACTGATAATATTAAAAAAGCCATCACAAAATGTGACAGCTTCTCGTTTATAAATTATATTTATTTTTTTCTAAAGCAAAACTATATAACTTGCATACCGCCTCTAAACTCATGCCGGCAGCAGCGGCACCCTTACCAAATTGCTGCGGCAAAATAGTGCTTTGCAATTGTTCCCGCTCGCTATTTGTAATCTTATTATAAAACGGTACAATATAACATCCCAGCATAGCAAAAAAGAAATTGTCTTTTATTTGTTCATTAACTGTTGATGATATATTTTTTTGTTTTTCCAATAATTCACTAAGCTTAGTAAAAAAATCACAAATATTATTAAGTTCATTAACTGTAATCCGCATATGACAAAGTGATTGCTCATGCTGATAATAATAATATAATTCATCTTTTACCGAAACATAACTTTGTGCTGCCAACATTGCCTGCAGACAAAACAACCAGTCTTCGCCTATATATGGCAGTAAAAATCTTATATGATTTTCTTCTAACAATGTACGTCGATATAGCTTATTCCAAACAACAAATTCCGTCTGTGTGATTTGCTTAAAAAAGTCATTTGCCGAAAATATTCCCTCTTCCGGTATATATGAACGTAAATAAGATGATTCCGTAACTTTTTGAAAACCGCATATTGCTATATCAGCATCTACTTTTTTTATATTATTATATAATTTTTCCAGAAACTCCGGTTCTACATAGTCATCACTATCAACAAAAGCAATATATTCTCCTTTAGCCTGCATCAAGCCAATATTACGGGAAAATCCTGTTCCATACTTTTCGCCACTATAATACAATTTTATTTCAGATATTCCCGCATAATAATTTTCAACTAATTGAGCACAATTATCTGTTGAATTATCATCTACTATAATAATTTCTATATTTTCCAATGTTTGAGCCAGCAAACTGTCAACAGCCCGGATAATATAGTCACTTGCGTTTTTCATAGCAATAATTACTGATATTTTTATTTGGAAATCATTATTCATTATAATGTCCCCCCAATAATTTCATAGAAATTGTATTAATTTTTGTTATATTGACCTCAATTTACTTTTTCATTATACTATTCATAAGCATTTTTACCTGATAGTAACAAAGTTCGATTAATATCTACAATCATTTAAACTCAAAGGAGTCCTTTATGCGTATACGCTTATTACTTATTATCTTTTCATTATTAACATTTGCTGCTTTTACAATGGGGATGACGGCTGTTCCTACCGATACCGTTTTTTCCTGTAAGGGTCTAAAACTAGGTGATGACTATCAGGCTATGGTCAAATCATTTGGAACCCCTTGGTACAATGACGATCGTCTCGTTTATGGCAGAGCAGTTACCTATTATATTTATCATGATAAAACACAGATTGGCATTGCTAAAAAAACAGGCAAAATAGTCGATATCAGACTTGTAGATAAAGATTATTCCATCAATAAAAATATCCGCTGGGGTGCTACCCCCTATAAAATGCAGTCCGTCTTTGGCAAAGCTGAACGTGAATTTGTCGATGGCAATTCATATTTTATCTACAGCTTAAAAACAGACGCTAAAAAGCGCCTGCTGCTCCAGTTGGATTCCATGGAAGATTATTTGATTGGAATTCGCTTTACCAGCCTGCCCTTAACAGATGATGAGGCCGATGAAGCTATGTATAATGATAGCGATGAACTTGATGACAATATTATAAATCATAATGAAATTGACACCAGCGCTGTTAAAAATAATAAAAAATCCGCTTCACCACTACAAATTAATTTTAAAACACAAAAATCATGGTAAAAATTTAATTATTTTTCTATTTTCAACGAAAAATATTCTTTGGCTGTTACAATATCATTATCCATCTGTTTCTTTAATTCTTGTATTGAAGCAAACTTTTTTTCGCCGCGCAGATGCTGCAAAAAATATACTTTAAGGTTTTCTCCATAGATATCACCAGAAAAATCAAAAATATTAACTTCTACGCGTCTTGACTGTACAGCAAAAGTAGGATTTTTCCCAATATTAGCTATACCTGTATACCGTTTATCTTTTAAACAGACTTCAACTATATAAACACCATCAGGCAATAAAATATATTTATCGGGGATGTATATATTAGCCGTGGGGATACCCAATATACTATTTCCCCGATTTTCACCATGTTCTACTATGCCTTCAATATTAAAGGAATGCCCTAACAATTCATTGGCTTCAACTAATTTCCCATCAAGCAGTGCATGACGAACCCGGGAACTGCTGACAATCTTATTATGCAGATAAGCGGCTTCCGGTACTTCCACACTAAAACCATATTTAGCAGCATTATCGCGTAAAAATTGCGGTGTCCCTTCCCCTTTATAGCCAAATGTACAATTAGGTCCGACCACTATATAACGCGGTGCCAAATTTTTGCGCAATAAGGCCAGAAACTCATCGGGTGCGATTGTTGCAAATTCCTGCGTAAACGGGATATTCATTAAAATATCTACGCCTAAATCCTGCAGTTCTTTTTCCTTACAGATATTGTCACTAATTTTTCGTGGTGCCCGCTGTGGCGCAATTATTTCCAAAGGATGATTGGAAAAAGTAAAAACAATACTTTTCCCTTGTATTTTTTTTGCAATTTCTATAGCCCGTTTTATAATTTTTTGATGCCCGATATGAACACCATCAAAGGTGCCTAAGACTACAACATTATCAGTAAATTCAGCCGTTATATCAGTAATATTTGAATAAACCAGCATTTTTTATATACTCCTAACAAAAAGAATCAGATTAAATCTTTTTTACTGTATCATAAATTTTATAAAAGGTAAACTATTTACCAGATTGGAGCTATTTATGGGAAAAATTATTTTAGTAACTGGCGGTGCCCGCAGCGGCAAAAGCACTTTTGCTGAAAATTATGTAAAGGACCTTAATACCAGCAAGGCCTATATCGCTACCGCCCAAATCTTTGATGAAGAAATGCGACAGCGTATTGATATTCATAAACAACGCCGTGCCAATGAATGGCATACCATCGAGTCGCCGTTTAATGCCGAAGAAGCTATCAATGCCTGCCATAATTATCCAGCTGTACTGTTTGACTGTATCACCGTATATATGAGCAACATCATCTGCCTGCCTGAAGCAAATGACATGGAACCAGCCCAAATTCAAAGTAAAATTTTACAGTCTATTGATAAACTTATCACTGCTGCCCAAAAGCATCCTGGTTCGATTGTATTTGTTACCAATGAAGTTGGTGCCGGCATCGTTCCCGAAAATAAGCTGGCTCGTCTTTATCGTGATATTGCCGGTATTTGCAACCAGCATCTTGCCAAAAATGCCGACGAAGTATACTTCGTCATATCAGGAATTCCATTAAAAATAAAATAAATCACATATTCATGCTAGTTAATAAACTAGTATGTCCTTTAAATCCTTCCCAGCACGGTGTGTACTGTATCTCTAGAATGCTAAATCATTAAGAGCTACAGCATAGGGAAGGTGGCTTGACGAAGTCAAGTCGGAATGGTTAACCCCTCAGGCAGCTTTGCTGCCAGCTCCCCTGCAGGGGAGCCTTTCATTCATCTAAAATTCAACTAGCACACAAATAAATATGTACATTTTGTAAGGGAGATGCCTAATAATTGAATTCTTTTTTTACCGGACTATTATTTTTAACACGCCTACCGATAAAGTATAATGCCAATTGGACTGAAGAAGCTTGCGGTAATAGCGTCAAATATTTTACTATCATTGGTCTAATCTTAGGCATTATCAATAGTCTTTGTGCCTATATTATCTTTTCACTATTGCCCCATTTTTTACATATCACTATTACCGTTCCCTTAGCCAGTTTTTTTCTTTTATTGATTAGCATTATACTTACTGGCGCTATCCATTATGATGGCTATACCGATACAATGGATGGCCTTTTATCAGGACGAAAAAAAGACCGTATACTGGAAATAATGAAAGACAGCCGCGTTGGTGCTCATGGTGCTACTTCGCTTATCATGCTGATTTTAGGCAAATATGCTGCTATTTTTTCCTTATGTTCGTCAACAAACCATACTATTTTATATACAGCTTTACTTTTAGCCCCTGTTTTGGGTCGCTTAGGTTTAGTCATCGGGGTTACTTTATTTCCCTATGCCCGCAAAGAGGGCTTAGGGAAAGCCTTCTCCACATATTCTAATAAATTTTCGTTAATACTTAATATCATAATCACACTTATCTGCCTGTCAATAAATTTACCAAAACTATCCACAAGTATTATTGCTTTTATCGTTGTTATTATTTTTACACTTATTTTTGGTCACTATATTACTAAAAAACTAGGCGGTCTTACAGGTGACGTCTATGGTGCCACCTCCGAATTAAGTGAATTTCTTGTTTTATTCATCTTCACCATATGTTAATATTAATATAATATATTTAAACGTCAGAGGGAGTTATATCAATTATGCTTACAAAAATTATTCTTATTCGTCATGGCCAAACCACTTGGAACATCGAAGGACGCTTCCAGGGACAATCCGATGTCGAGCTTATGCCGGAAGGAATTGAACAGGCGCAAAAACTGGCCGACAGCTTCCCGCTGACCACACTTGATGCCGTATATTGCAGTGATTTAAAACGTACCCGTTGTACCGCTAAAATTATCGCTGACAAATTTAACCTTCCATTAAACACAACTGCGCAGTTACGTGAAATGAATTTTGGTAAATGGGAAGGCATGTTCTTTGATGATATCAATAAAAAATGGCCTAATGCTATAAATAATTTCTTTGCCGATCCACTATCCATAACAATTCCTGATGGCGAAACTTTTTCCCAGGTACAAAATAGAGCCATTGACGCTATTGATAATATCATCAGTAACAATTCCGGCAATACTATTGCTATTGTTGCCCATGGTGCCATCAACAGAACAATTCTCTCCTATGCTGCTAATATTCCCTTTAATCATATCTGGTCCGTTGCGCAAAGCAATACGGCCTATAATATATTCTCCTACGATGATGAATATAAAAAGTTTTATATTCATACAATAAATAACACTTCTCACTTATTGGTATAATATCTTGTTTTTTGAAAGAGGCATTTAATTATTTATGAGTAAATACCGTATAATTCCGCAATCAGGTGATAAATTTCGCCGACTGCTCGATTCGCTGCCCTTAGATGAAGATTTTATGATTCTTCTAAAAGCCAGCACTATAAAACATGTGGAAATTGACTTAAAGAATAATATATGGGAAATATTACTAAATACCTATAAATATCTTCCTGATGAAATGCTTGCTCAAGCTGCAAATTTTATTGCTGATAATTGTCATGTAAATAAAGTGATGTTCTATCAGGATATTATTGATTTTGCTGCTCGTATCAAACAAAACTGGTCTAAAATTATCATTGCTGCTGCCAAAGGCAATCCTACAGTAAAAGCTTTACTGCTATCATCGACTTATTCTATTGATGGTAATATGCTCACCTTAGAAATCAAGGGCACGCTTGCTGAGGAAATACTGCATGCCCATAGTGTCAATAAAACTTTACAGCAAATTATCTATGAACTACTCGACTTAGAATGCCGGATAGGATTTATAGCTACTGATAATAGCGAACCTGCTAAAGAAGAACAAGATGACTATGTAATGGTTGATTACACACCACCGCCAGTCAGTGATACCCCGTCAGAAAAAACTGCAACTAAAACTTATAATCCAACACGCGGCAATAACAACTATCGTAAGCAATCAGGCCCGCCGCCTAACAGTACTGATGCCGGCTGGATTTACGGCAAACGCATTAGTGGCAATATTATGCCGATTGACGATATTGATGGTGAAATGAAAACAGCTGTCCTGCTTGGCAAGGTAAACAATATCAACAGCCGTGAATTTAAGACCGGCAACAATTTACTAACCTTCGAGCTAGCCGATAAAACTAATGGCATCGACTGTAAAATTTTCTTCAAGGATAAAGAAGAATTTGAACGCGTCAACACCAATCTATCTAACGGCTTAATCATTAAAATTGCCGGCAGTATTCGCTTTGACAGCTTTAATAATGATTTCGTCATAATGCCCAACAGCATTTATAAAGGCGAAATGAAAACTCGCAACGATACGGCTCACGAAAAACGTGTCGAACTGCACGCCCATACCCATATGAGCAATATGGATGCTGTGGTATCTGCTAAAGATTTAATCTGCACTGCTGCTAAATGGGGCTGGCCAGCCATTGCCATAACTGACCACGGTGTTGTTCAGGCCTTTCCTGAAGCGGCAAAAACTATTGCCGACAAAAAGCTTGATATCAAAATAATTTATGGTCTTGAAGGCTATCTTATCGAGGATGAACAACAAAAACGAGCTAACCATATTATATTATTGGCACAAAATTCCATCGGTCTGCGCAATATTTACCGTTTGGTTTCCTTAGCACATCTTAAATATTTACAAAAAAGGCCTCGCATTCCCAAGAAAATACTGTCTGAATATCGCGAGGGAATAATTATTGGGTCAGCCTGTGAAGCTGGTGAATTAATCAGAGCTATCGTTGCTGGACAATCAGATGAGGAATTACTGCAGATTGCCTCTTTTTATGACTATTTAGAAATCCAGCCAACCGGCAATAACGAATTTTTAATCCGCAGTGAAACTTTTCCTGAAATAAAAACAGATGAAGATTTACAAAAAATCAATCTTAAAGTTGCCCAAATTGCTAAGAAGTTGGGGAAAATGCTCATTGCTACCTGTGATGTTCATTTCTTAAATCCTGAAGACAGTATTTACCGCGCTATTTTAATGGCAGGTAAAGGTTTTAAGGATGCCGACCAACAGCCACCGCTTTATCTGCGAACAACTGAGGAAATGCTGGCAGAATTTACTTATTTAGATGACGAACTGGCCTATCAGGCCGTTGTCGAAAATCCCCGCAAAATTGCCGATATGATTGATATAATCAAACCAATACCAGATGATTTATATTCACCGATGATTCCCGGTGCTGATGAACAAATCCATGATATGAGTTATACTAAGGCTAAAATGCTCTATGGTGAAAATTTGCCACAACTTGTTTCCGAACGTTTAGAGCTTGAATTACAGTCAATTATCGGCCATGGTTTCGCCGTATTATATTTAATTGCCCACAAGCTCGTTAAAAAATCACTTGATGATGGTTATCTTGTTGGTTCAAGGGGCTCTGTCGGCTCCTCCTTTGTAGCGACCATGACTGATATTACCGAAGTAAACCCACTGCCACCGCATTGGCGCTGCCCAAAATGCCACAGCAGTGAATTTATTACTGATGGCTCTTATGGCTGTGGTTTTGATTTACCTAATAAAGAATGTCCATATTGCGGTACTTTGATGATAAAAGACGGTCACGATATACCATTTGCTGTATTTATGGGATTTGATGGTGATAAAGTACCTGATATCGACTTAAATTTCTCCGGTGATTATCAGCCTGTCGCCCATAAATATACAGAAGAATTATTTGGTAAAGATAATGTTTTTCGTGCCGGAACAATAGCTACTGTTGCTGATAAAACTGCTTACGGCTATGTCCGCGGTTATTTCAATGACAAAGGTACCAAAAAACGCGATGCTTATATAAACAGTCTTGTTGCTGGCTGTACCGGCGTAAAAAGAACTACTGGACAGCATCCTGGCGGTATAATGGTTATTCCCCGCAATATGGATGTACATCATTTTACCCCGATACAACGTCCTGCTGATGATAAGGATACTACCACAATAACGACTCATTTTGACTATCATTCCATCAGCAGTCGTCTGGTTAAGCTTGATATCCTCGGTCATGATGATCCGACCGTAATAAAAATGCTGGAAAACATTACCCATCGCGACCCCAAAACTATCCCCTTTGATGATCCTGTTACCATGAGTCTTTTTTACTCCACTGATGCTTTAGGCGTCACGCCGGAACAGCTTGGTGCCACGTCCGGAACTTTTGGTATTCCGGAATTTCGCACACCATTTACACGGCAGATGATTGATGATACAAGACCGGAAAAATTCAGTGATCTGGTACGAATAAGCGGCTTTTCCCACGGTACTGATGTTTGGCTCAATAATGCCCAGGATTTAATTAAAAATAATACCTGTACCTTATCCGATGCCATCTCGGCTCGTGACGATATTATGATGTACTTGATTCATAAAGGCATCGAGCCACTACTTGCTTTCAAAACTATGGAAAATGTTCGTAAGGGACGCGGCATTAAAGACGATGTCGTTGCTAAATTAAAAGAAGGCGGCATCCCCGACTGGTATATTGACTCCTGCCAAAAAATTAAATATTTATTCCCACGTGCCCATGCTACGGCATATGTTATGATGGCTTATCGTATTGCTTTTTGTAAAGTGCATTATCCATTAGCTTTCTATACTGCTTATTTTTCCATTCGTGCTGATGAATTCGATGCCCATCTTATTGCACAGGGACAGGATGCCGTTCGCCAAAGTCTTGATGCATTAGCCGAGCAGGATAAAGTTAAAAAGCTTTCTGTAAAAGAAAAAGGACTGCAAATCGTTTTAGAATTGGCTTGGGAAATGTATTTACGCGGCTATACCGTGGAAAAAGTAAATCTTTATGAATCATTAGCAGATAAATTCATCATGCATGAAAGATCCTTGCTTCCGCCGTTATCAGCTCTGCCCGGCGTAGGAATCACCGCTGCCCATAATATTGTCGAGGCTCGCAAAAATGGTGAGTTCTCTTCGATTGATGATTTGAAAAAACGTGCTGGTGTACCAACACCTTCTATTGAAATATTACGTGAACACGGCTGCCTTGAAGGCATGAATGAAACAGATCAAATTGCCTTATTCGTTTAAAAAATCGGCGGCTCACATAAAAATGTGAGCCGCCGATTTTTATTATTTTAACTATTTTTTTCCTTTGCCAGCAATGCCTGTAATAAAGCCTTATCCCATTCATTTTTATTTAAATCATATATGCCAAAAGCTGAACCAAATTCCCAATACCCCCAGGAAAAATCATCCTGCTCGGCTTCCTTGCGCACACATTCCGTCCATAAAACTCTCATATTCTCAGGCACATTTTTATTTACACCAAATTCCCCTAAAAAAACTGGGACCTTATTATCTATAGCCCATTGCTTGACTTGCAGAAAATCACGAGCAATCTTCAGTCGTTCACTAAAAGATGACTGCCACTTGATATTCTTATATTGTTCATAGCCTAAATAAGGATTATCCTGAAACGTAAACTCCGGTGGCTCATAATAATGAAAAGTCACTATTAAATTATCGGTCTTAGGCAATATTAATTTTTTTAAATCAGCAATATTATTATAACTGCCTGCACCAATGATAATATAACGTTTAGGATTATTTTGCCGAATTGTTTTTACAGCACCTGCCAAATATTCATTCCATAAATCAGCTGTTAAATTTTTCTGCGGCTCATTAAGAATTTCAAAAACCAATTTATCTGAATACTTGCTATATCTTACTGACAGCTGCTGCCATATCTGCAATAAAAGATGACGATTTTCTACTGGTTTATCCATTATTTCATTAAAATGATGAAAATCAAGAATAATATATAATCCCTGATTTAGCCCTGCTTCAATATGCTTATCTATTTTTTTCATGAAATTTTCATCAAGCTTACCATCAACAACATAATCAGAAAACCGTACTGGTAAACGTACACCATCAAAACCTGCTTTTTTTATTGTCGCAAAATATTCGTCTTTTAATTCCACTCCCCAAAAAATATCTTTAGGTGCATCCAAGGCATTACCAATATTTATAACATGTTTAAATGGCAATATCCTAATATTATTTTCTGGTGATATTGCAGCAACCTCCCGACAGTAGGCAATACTGGGGAAAAAACAACTTAATGCTAATATTAAACTGCCTGCCGCTAATATTATATTTTTTCCCACTAAAAAAAATTCTTTACTCAGCATAAAAATACCCCGGTGATTCTTTTAATATTTTCAATTTATGGTTATCCCGAAGCAGCATCACTTTTTCTGCCGCTATATATACATACCTGAATTTATCATATTCAAAAACATTTTTTTCAACATACTCTTTTAATGGGACTAATTTTTCTGTTGAACTATTTACCAAAATTGTTCCCTCAGACAAATAAAAATTGTCTATCCGCCCCAAGCTGCTTACCATATTCATCAGCGAAAAACTACACCAAAATACAACAATAAATACAGCTGCAACTATTTTCATGCGAAAAAATTTTTTTACCATATTTTATCAACTCTTTTTCTCAAAAGCTAAAATAAACAAATGATATTTTAGTTCCTATCATTAAATATGACAATGCTATAACAAATAATACCAGCATACAAACCGGATATATAATCATAACAAAATTCGTATACCATGACTTAAAAACATTGTTTATCAGCAATGTATTCATACGACGTGATATTGGCAGACAAAATAATAGCGCAATTATATAATATATACCATAGGCACTTATGAATTGGACAGCATAATGCATATCAAATCCCCCGACACCTATTAAGCCCACAAAATATCGCCCCGCCAGCAACAGCGATTCTGACCTGAACAAGATTCCTGAGAGTACAACAAATATAAAGAAATATATATGTCGATAAAAATCAGCAATATTTCGTTTGTCCCATTCCACTAAAATTTCCATTAACGTAAATAAAAAATTATAAATTGCCCATACGATAAATGTTGAATTAAGGCCATGCCATATCCCTAATAAAATAAATATTAAAAACACATTTCGTATTAAGATATCCTTATTTTTTACCACTGAGCCACCTAGTGGAATATAAACATATTCCTTGAACCAATCTGCCAAAGTAATATGCCAACGACGCCAAAATTCTCTTACCGATTTAGTAATATAAGGATAATTGAAGTTTTCCGGCAGCTTAAACCCCAGCATATAGCCCATGCCTATAGACATATCACAATACCCGGAAAAATCAAAATAAAACTGTAGTCCATATGATATGATTCCCAGCCATGCTAAAGGAAACGGCAATATTGTTTCATTATTCATCGCAAAAGCCTGATTAGCGACCAAGCCGATAGTATCAGCTATAATCCATTTTTTTGCCATTCCCTTTACCAAGCGGCAAACCCCTGTTGAGAATAAACGTAATGAGTATTTTCTTCCATAAACCTGCTGCTCAAATTCCACATATCTCATCAACGGGCCAAATATCAGCTTAGGGAAAAATATAATATACAAACAAAAACCGATTACATCGTTGCCCTGCTTTATCTGTCCTCTATAAATATCGACTAGATACGAAATAGCCAGCAGTACATAAAAAGATATTCCCAAAGTAATCATCAGCGTCGGATGCAAGTTTGTTACAAAATTACCGGCATCAAAATCATTACCACTGATATAAAAATATTTTATGCTTCATCAATAAGCAATTTTGCATTCTGCGGTACAGATATAGCAGTATAGGCAAAGGCATTATTAGAGCTGTACCATAGACACGTCAGTAATGACAACATTACTTTGCCATAATATTTTTTCATTGTTTATCCCTTACTATATTCATTAATTATTCATCACGATATATACAATAACGGTTCTTGCCCGCATTTTTAGCCCTATACAATGCTACATCCGCACTTTTAGTTAGTTCCATAATGTCGCTGCCATTATAAGGATATATACTAATCCCAATACTGCATGTTACCAATATTGTTTTCTCTACAAGATAATACGGTTTTTGAATAATATCTATTATCTTATTGGCAACAGTAATCACCGCATCTGTATCAGCAACATCTTCTATAATTAAAGTGAATTCATCGCCCCCCATACGAGCAACAATATCATTTTTCCTAATAGTATGTGCTAATCGCTCTGACACCTTCTGCAGTAAAATATCACCAACATCATGCCCCAAACTATCATTAACATTTTTAAAATTATCTACATCCAAAAAGAATGTTGCCAGCATTTTATTTTCTACCTTGGCCCGCATCAGTGCTTTTTTTAAATATTCATAATAAAAACGCCTGTTGGGCAGTCCTGTCAACGCATCATGATAAGCCTGATGGTAAAGTTCTGATTCATATTTTAATCGTTCTGTTAAATCATTGGTTATAGCATAATAATATTCTATTTCATCATCTATTTTGTTACGAATAACCCCTATCGTAACTGCTTCTAAATAAAAAGTACCATTACGACGTTTATTCCAAATTTCACCTTTCCAGTTTCCAACTTTTTTTAATTTATCAATCATATCATCATAAAATTGTGCATTATGTCTTTTCGTTTTAAAAAACTTTATATTTTTCCCTTGTATTTCATTTAATATATAGCCGCATGATGCTAAAAAAGCCTTATTGGCATCTAAAATACTGCCCTGACTGTCCGTTACTATAAAACCATTGTTAGCATACAAAAACAATTTTTTATGCAGCTGTAATTTTTTGGCAATAAAATTTATCGCCGCTTTTTTTTTCTGCAATTTTTCTTCTAACTTAAGCTGTTCAGTAATATCCCGGCCAATGCTTACTGCCCCAATAAGCTTATTTTCATTATTGTATACCGGCACAACAGTTAGTGAAATATCTATTATTCTTCCATCCTTGGTTTGCCGTTTTGTAATAAAATTTTTTATCGGCTGATTATTGATAATATTGGATTCAATATATAGCAGCTGATCTTTTGTTTCTTTCGGTATTAATAATTTTATCGGCTTATCAACAATTTCCTGGGCTAAATACCCATAGATAACAGTTGCTCCTTTACTCCAATATTTCACAGAAAAATTCATATCTTTTATAATTATGGCATCATTAGAAGATGACATAATCGTTTCAAAATAAGTCTTTATATCAAATTCCATCATAAATTCCTCCATGGCATTAAAATATTTAGTACAAATCCTTTGTCAAAAAATATTAACTTTAAGAAAATTGGTTCAATTTATAAAATTCCTCTTTACTATTCTATTTCCTTCTTGCAACTAAAATTAACTGCCTAAAAATAAATAAAAAACACCATCCAATTGGATGGTGTTCTTTATAGGCCCAAAATGCCGTAACTTTCTACATGCCTAGACCTGCATATATGCAGGGCGGTACCTTAAGACAATACTTTTGCTATTCACTACAAGGTGATCCAGCAGCTATAAGTCAAAATCAGGTTCCTTTTTGGGAAAGAGTAAGGTTAGACATAATTAAAAAGCTTACAAACACTACAGGCCTGAGATATACGTTATTTCTGTAATTTATAATAGCACAAATAAATATGCCGTGCAAGACTTGACAAATATACTTAAATTCTATACAGTTGTGCTACTGAATTATTTTTGGTAAAATTAGTGTAGTTTTTCACAATCACTATCGCATCTTACCACTGCTATTTTTTATTGTATATAATCCTATATTATCGAAAGAGGTATTTATTTAAATGAATAATACATTTCAGGTTGCTGTTAATTGGTATGATTTTGAAACTTATAATGATATTGGCTATATTGAATATTATATTGAAGAAAAAAAAGCTGCTATCTTCTTAAAATCAGAACAAGCAAAAAAATCCGTAACAGATTTCTTAGCTAAAAGTCTTACTTTGCAAATTCCTCATAAAACAATGCATGATTTCACATCGATTACTATAAATCCACTAGATAATCTTGATAACTTCAAATTGGCCTTAACACGTTTATGGGAACATACCAATGTCTATGTTAATTGGAGCCGTCCTGTTGACTATGTCATTGAGCATATGGATTAAAAAATAATAAAAATGCTGCTTACTAAATGTAAGCATCATTTTTATTATAAAATATTTTTTATTGTGTTAATAAGCATATTGCCGCCATTAATTGAAGTGTGTAAATATAATACTCCTTCAGCACTTGTTATATCATCAATGTTTACAGCGTCAACTAAACTGTTGCCCATTATTTCCACTTGCTTCAATGATGATTTATCAATAAATGGTTTAAAATTTATTATTAAATTATTATCTTTTGCTTCTACTGCTACTCCATATTGATTATCACTTAGGGGATTGCCAAACAATTTCATCAGCATACCAATACTCATACGTGAAAAAAGCCAGGAAGTAACCGGACGATTAAGTAATTCCTTTTTATCAATATGGACGGTCATCGAAGACATATCCTTATTTTGTTTAAAGGCAGTAATTGTTCCTTCCACTTTTATTTTTCCCGAAGCTGCTGTATCAATATCAGCTTCTATTTTATTATCCGCATGAATATTAAGCTTTACCTGCTTAAATTCCGGATATTCCGCTAAAACTGACTGCAGATAATTATCAATAGCCGTTTGCGGTACAGCCACAACACCATCCTCAAGCTGATTCATAGTTTGGGCATTCCATGTGTCTTCAATAATTTTTTGTGAATTATCACTTATAAAACTAAAGGCAAATACAGATTGTGAGAAAAAAACTAAAAACGTTAAACATAACAAAACGACCTTACGCCGCATAGTCAAGCACCTCTATTAATAAAATTAGAATATATTGCTCACCTATTATACATTCTTCTATCATAATATAAAAGAGGAAAAATAAAATATTTTATATAAAAAAAAACCAATCGCTCTATCTAAAAAAATAATAGAACAATTGGTTTTTTTATTATTCACCAATAATGATAATCTTACATTTACGCGGACGCGGTCTGGCCCTGTCAAAATCAACAAAATAAACATAGCCCGTTGTCCCCACTCCAAGCTTGCCTTCATCAACTTCAAAAGTTTCACTGGAGCCAATAAGCGTTGCCTTTAAATGGGCATCACAGTTCAAAAGGGCACTACGGTCGCCGCCTGGTAAATAAAATTCCGCTTCCGGCCATGATTCAACTTCTGCAAAATGTTTTTCGCCGGGATAATTATACTGCCCCTGTTCAATATTATCCGGTATGATTTTTTTAAGTACATTATTTAAATCTACTTGTAAAAATTCATCGCCATTTTCATCATAATCATGTACGAATTCCTCAAAAAAAACAGCACAGGTTGTATGCGGTGATATTACCGTACAAATTCCATTTTTTATCCTGCTGTTTTCAATAGCCTTTTTTACACTCTTAGTAATATCAATAAAAGTAGGCCGTTGTCCATGTGATTCCAGTTTAATCGTTTCCTTATAAACCGTCATATTTGTTCACACTCCAATTAATTTTTTTCTCTTTCTGCTCTTAATATTGCCTCTATCATTTCTTCAACACGAGCAGCAGGATCTGGCGCATTTAATATGCCACTCGTTGCCCCCGTACCATCTGCGCCAAGTTTTATAACATTATATACATCTTCAGGCGTAGTTATTCCTGAAGCAATCATTACCGCAATATTGGGATTTATTTCTTTTATTTTTTCCGTTGTTTTTAATATATAGCTATTATCAGCGACCTTCCCTGTACCAATTAAATCCGTTGGCTCACATAATAAAATATCGGGATCTAGTTTGGCAATAGCTATCGCTTCCGTCAAAGAATCGGCGCAAACAATCGTAATTATATCTAATTCTTTAGCACGCTTAATACATTTTGTAAGTTCTGCCATTGTCAAAGGATTTTCAGCGTGATTTAAAAATACCGCACCAGCACCAGCCGCCTGCAATGACTCTGGTAATATATGTCCCATACCACGCCCCGGTTTTAATGCTTCCATATGCTGCGCTGTTACTATTAACGTATTAGTATTTTCTTTTATATAACGAATATCAGTAAACGGACAGGTGAAAAAAATCTGCAAATTACTTTTTTTTGCTGTCCTGTCAACAGCTTTTGCCAACTCTAAGGATTTTATTCCATACAAATAAGATTTTGGATTAACAACTAAAAAAGGACATTTAACTTTTGTCATCATAATTCCTCCATCATGTTTACCACTGGTTTAGATAAATATTACCATAGGTAAAAATTATATGCAATATGTTTTTATAATATTTTTTATTTTATTTAAATTCACTTTTTTCAAAGCATTTTTGTTAATATTGCTAATATCTGTTATTTATAATAGAATAAAAACAATGTTTTTATTATCTACATTAAATCTTGGAGAATAATTATATATGGAAACTGAAAAAACAATGCCCTTACACGCAAAAATACAAAAAAAACTATTGGATAATTTCGCTGAATTGGAATACTTTGCCCCCATACCCAGTGAACGAGAATTGTGCCAAAATTTTAACGTGAGCCGCCCGACTATCAGAAAAGCCTTAGAAAATCTGGAAAAAGATAATTTAATCACCCGTATCCAGGGGCGCGGCTCCTTTTATATTGGCAACAAAGTTCCAATTGATTATTCCAATGCCAATAATCATGGGTTAGGCTTATTTCAAGTCCTTACCTCTGCTGGAAAAATTACCAAGAGTTCCGTATTACAGCAAGATATTGAAGTTCCCCATGCTGATATCGCCGCCTGCCTGAATCTTAAAGAAGATGAACTGGTATTTCATCTAAAACGCCTGCGTTATGTCAATAATGAGCTTTATTCATTATCCGATGATTACATTCCACTTAATCTTTGTCCACAGCTAATGCAAACCGATTTTACCAATATTTCACTGTTTCGTATTTTGGAAAATAATAATATTATTCCTTTTAAAGAAGATAAGACTATTGAAGTAAAAAAAGCCGATATACAAGAAGCAACCTATCTAAACTTACAAAAAAATGCTCCATTATCAGTTACCCGTATTATCACCTACGATAAGTCCGGCAATATCATTCAATATGCTACCGCCAAAGCAGATGCCTATAAAAGCCGTTTTAGAATCATTTCCACAATATAAAAAAAGTGTGCTAGTAATTTTTCAACACACTTTTGTCTTTTTTATTGACTTTTTACCATTGGTATTATATACTAATAAAAAAAATCATTACCACTGGTTAAATAATTTTTAGGAGTAATGATTATGTTAGTAAATTCAAAAGAAATATTACAAAAAGCGAAAAATGGTAATTACGGCGTAGTTGCCCCTGATTTTATCGACCTTGACTCAGCAAGAACCTTTGTCCAAGTTGCGGAAAAATTAAATACACCAATCCTACTGTCATTTGCCGAAGCCCACAAGCATGTTATTACTTTAGAAGAAGCAGCTGTTATCGGTAAAATGGTTGCCAAGCAGGTAAATGTTCCAATTGCCCTGCATCTTGATCATGGTACTAACATCAATTATTTAAAAGATGCTATAAAATTGGGGTTCAGCTCTGTTATGATTGATGCTTCCATGTATGACTTAACAGAAAATATCCGTATAACTAAAGAAATCGTAGCTTTAGCCCATGCTAATAATGTAACTGTTGAAGCTGAAATAGGCCATGTTGGCGGCAATGAAGAAAATCCCAGTGCCGCCCAAGCTGAAGATTCTATCTATACTACTGTAGAAGAAGCCCGTGAATTTGTTAAACATACCAATATTGATTCCCTAGCAGTTTCTATCGGCACAGCTCATGGTGTATATAAAAACAATAAAAATCCGGTGCTTAATTTTGAACGCTTACATGAATTAGCCGCTGCTATTACTATTCCACTTGTTTTACATGGTAGCTCTGGTACCGGTGAAGAAAATTTAAAAAGATGCGTAAACGAAGGTATTTCCAAAGTCAATATCTTTACTGATTTTCTTGTCAGTGCTATGAAAGAAATAAAAGAAAATCCCGCAAAAGATTATTTAGAATTAAAAAAATCAGCTAATCTTGGCATGGAAAAAATGCTTACTTATTATATAAATCTCTTATCAAAATAACTAAATAAAATATTTTAACGCTTAAATTCCCCCATAAATTACAATTGAAAAGCTAATTTATGGGGAAGTTTTTTATATTTTTATTTGACATATAAATATTTGTATGTTACAACTATACAAGAGGTGAGAGTTATTATCAGTAGTGAAGAAAAATACCAGCGATGTGTACAAGATATTGGCGTATTACTGCGTAAGACTGTACGTACTTTTCAAATGCTGGAGCGCGAACAAATCAGAACGCACGGCCTAACTAATTCCCAGTGTTATATATTGCTGGAATTATATAAGTTCAAGACTTTATCTATTAATGAAATAAGCCAGCATCTGCATTTAAATATCAGTACCATCACTCGGATAATGAATAATCTTGTACGCGATAAATTAATTATCCGTACTAAAGCCGACTATGATAAACGAATAGTAGAAGCAAAACTCACTGACAGCGGTCTTGCTGCTGCACAGCTATTGCAAAAAGATATAGAAAACTATTACAAAAAAGTCATCACTAATCTCCCTAAAGGCCATGTTAGGGAAGTAATGAACTCGTTTGAATTATTGGTAGAGGCTTTATCTAAGGCCAGTCAATAATCACTGTTATCTCATTAACCACCACTTTTACTTGTATGATACAAATAATTATAAAGGAGTTTTTTTCATGCAAAATGATTTTATCCAAGAAGCTTTCGCTGACCGTATCGGCGGCAATAAATTTGGTAAGGGTACCGTTTTATATAAATTCGAAAAAATAAAACGTGCTAAACGAGAAGCCCATGCTAAAAACCCCAATCTACCATTAATTGATTTAGGCGTCGGTGAACCAGACTGGAAAGCAGATGATACTGTTGTTGAAGTTCTTTATGAACAGGCTAAACTTAAAGAAAACCGCTTTTATACCGATAATGGTCTGCAGGAATTTAAAGATGCTGCCACTAAATATATGTCTGACGTATTTAATGTCGACGGCCTTGATCCAGTAAACGAAATCAACCATGGTATTGGTTCCAAGCCAATACTTGCTCTTTTGCCACAAGCATTTATTAATCCAGGCGATATCACCATTATGACCGTACCAGGCTATCCTGTCATGGGCAGCGCTACTAAAGGTCTAGGCGGTGAAGTTGTCAATCTGCCGCTTTTACCAGAAAATAATTTTCTGCCTAATCTTGATTCCTTAACTGAAGAACAGTGCCAAAAAGCCAAATTATTATATTTAAACTATCCTAATAATCCTACCGGTGCCGTGGCCACCAAAGAATTTTTCGAAAAAGTCGTAGTCTTTGCCAAAAAACATAATATCATTGTCGTATCTGATGCCGCTTATGCTGCCCTTACCTTTGATGGTGAAAAACCATTGAGCTTCTTATCTATTGAAGGTGCTAAAGATATCGGCGTAGAAATTCATTCGCTATCCAAGGCCTTTAATATGACTGGCTGGCGATTAGCTTTTATCTGCGGCAATGAAAAAGTAATAAAAGGCTTCGCTGCCGTAAAAGACAATAATGATTCCGGTCAATTTGCTGCTATTCAAAAAGCTGGTATCTATTGCTTTAACCATCCTGAAATCACTGAAAAAACTGCCTTAAAATATTCCCGTCGTCATAATTTACTGGTAACAGCATTAAAAGAACTTGGCTTTGCTGCCCAAAAACCTAAAGCCTCTTTCTATATCTATGTGAAAATTCCCCAAGGAACTAAAAGTGGCATAAAATTTACATCAGCTGAAGATTTTTGTGAGTTTTTAATTAAACAGCAGCTTATTTCCACTGTACCATGGGATGATGCCGGTCCTTATGTACGTATGTCAGTGACTTTTGAAGCTGATACTGAACAGGATGAAATGGCTATTATTAAGGAAATAAAACATCGTCTAAGCAATATCGAATTTATTTTTTAAGGAGCGTCATATAATGATAAAAGAAATGCGCCGCAAAGACCGTCAAATGTCTGATGACAATACGAAATCCGTACTACATAACGCTTTATATGGAACCTTATCAACCAGTAACAATGAAAATATTCCTTATGGCGTTCCTATCAGTTTTGCCTATGATGGCACTGATAATATTTATCTGCATTGTGCGGCTGAGGGTATGAAATTAGATAATATCAAAGTAAATTCCAATGTCTGCTTCTCTACCGTAGAAAGTGCTGCAACTGATGCCGCTAAATTTACCAGTCAGTTTAAATCCGCTATAGCTTTTGGCACAATATCAGTCTTAACGGATATTCCCGAAAAAAAAGCAGCGCTGACTCTTTTAATAAAAAAATACAGTCCTGAATTTTATGACAAGGGCATGGGCTATATTGAAAAAGCCTGTGAAAAAACCACTGTCTTAAAAATAAAAATTTCTACTATGACCGGCAAAGAACATAAGTAAAACAAAACACCATCGGAATTTTTCCGATGGTGTTTTGTTTATTAATGAAAAGATACCGCTGATGTCAATGCCGCGGCAAAGCTATTACCGCTAGATAAATGCAGTGATAAATCACTGACAACTACGCGCAATATACGCTGTTTGCTGTAACTGCCATCACTGACTCTTGTATAACTGCCCAAGGCATGGATTATATATGGTGTCCCATTAATATTGCCTAAATACAGCATGGTATGCCCATCCATATACAAAGCGTCACCCGGCTTGCAGTTATCAAGTATATTTTGATAAATCTGCGCTTCGTTTAGTCCCGAAAAATCATAATGTCTACCATAAGTCTGTTCCTGTTCATCGGCATTACGCGGCAGGTAAATACCTACTGTACGATAAATATTAGCAATAAAACTCGAGCAGTCCACGCTGTTTTTGAGTCCGCCCCAGCCATAGGGTTCGCCATAATATTTAAAGGCTTCAGCAATTATATTATTGCGCGTATACGGCAAAAACCCTTCATGCAAATTATCATCCAGCGTAATATCAATATTATTTTCCTGCAAATAGCCATAATCATCACGCTGCGGTACAATCACTCTATAAATATTGCCTTTTTTCTGTGTGAATACTATTTTACTGCCCATTTGATAAAATATATTTTCTCCACTATTGGGCAATGTATATGATTTACCTGTTACTACTAAAAAATTCTCCGGCTGTACATAATTAAGCCACTTGTTTCTATCCTGTACAATAGCTACATTCGCACTGGCAATCCAGCCACGATAATTATACATCTGTATATAATAAAAGTTATTATCAGTACTTGTATTTAATATTATTACCGGCTCATTAGCATCTGCGACCGTTTCTTGAAACATATCGAACTGACTGGCATATGGCACGGAAAAAACCGGACTCAATGTTGGCATTGTTCTTATATTGCTATGTTTTACAACTATACCCATTAATAAATTTTGCGTTTGCGGTAAATTAGCCAAATTCATTTTTTCCAATAGCTCATTTTTTTCATTGGCAGACAATAATTGGCCATTTTCATCATAAGAATTATTGGGAAAAACAGCTGATGCTTGTGCCATATTTTTAATATCTGCGCGGCTCATCGTCAGTGGATAATTTTTTAAATCAGCCATGCTGCTCGTTTTTTTTATAATTGATGTATTAAATGCCGTTTTTTCTGTGTCATTTAACACTATATTTTTACCGTCTGACATTTTATCCTGCCAAAATTGTGCACTGCATAATGGCGGATAATTAGTAATGCCATTGGCCATCGCAATTTGTGTAAAGGCAGCTGCTAAAAAACATATCATTACAATTGTTATACTTAATTTTTTTTTCATATCTAATCCTTTCTTAAGCAAAATTGGAAGAACTATATCAGTTCTTCCAATTTTTTATTAATCATTATTTATTTTGAAATTTCTTCGCCTGTTCGGCAATTAATGCCGCATCGTCGAAATAATTTATACGCATAGCGTCTTTTACAGCAGCCAAAGTCTGTGCCGCTACAGCCTCAGCTTTACGCGTACCTTCCTGCAGCATTTTATATACTGCAGGAATATCTTTTTCAAATTCTGTGCGACGCTTCTTAATTGGCTCTAAATATTCCATAAGAATTGCATATAAAAATTTCTTAACCTTAACATCACCTAAGCCACCGCGTTGATAATGCGCTTTAAGCTCATCAAGATTATTATAGTCAGGCAAGTATTTGCTAAAATGTTCTGGCTGACAAAAAGCATCAAGATATGTAAATACGGTATTCCCTTCAATTTTGCCAGGATCAGCAACACGAATATGCTCAGGATCAGTATACATATTCATTACTTTTTTCTTGATTTCATCAGCTGTTTCCGATAAATAAATGCAGTTATCAAGTGATTTACTCATCTTAGCCTTGCCGTCAAGTCCCGGCAAACGCAGACAAGCCTCATTACTTGGCAGTAAGATATCGGGCTCAGTAAGTGCTTCACCGTAGGTTATGTTAAATTTACGAACAATTTCCCTGGTCTGCTCAATCATAGGCATCTGGTCTTCGCCAACTGGTACAGTTGTTGCCTGAAAAGCAGTTATATCAGCTGCCTGACTGATAGGATATGTAAAAAAACCAACCGGGATACTGGCTTCAAAATTTCTTGCCTGAATTTCCGCTTTTACCGTGGGATTTCTCTGTAAACGTGATACTGTAACAAGATTCATATAGTAAAAACTCAGCTCACATAATTGTGGTATCTGTGACTGGATAAAAATAATTGATTTTTCTGGGTCAAGTCCACAAGCTAAATAATCAAGTGCTACCTCAATAATATTTTGCCGCACTTTTTCTGGATTATCGGCATTATCGGTTAATGCCTGAGCATCAGCTATCATTATAAATATTTTATCAAATTCACCTGAATTTTGTAATTTTACACGTTCGCGTAAAGAGCCGACATAATGACCTATATGCAGTCTGCCCGTTGGTCGGTCACCCGTTAATATAATTTTTGCCATTTATATTCCTCCATCTCATCCCTGTATACTATATTATACAAGGCAGTTTTTCTTCTATCAATGCAATATCTATTATTATAACAGTTTTTCCCTCGCTTTACATACTTTATTAAAATTATGATAATCAAGCTACCATTAAGATGCTGCCTCATAATTGCAACGTTTTCAACACAAGCAAAATACCTTATAAAATTTTAATTTTATAAGGTATCAATTATACATCCATATATAATTTATTTAAAACACATCCATTATTTACAACTAAATATTTTATTCTGATAAGACCGACACATTATCAATTATATTGGACAATACTACAAGATTTGATGTTTTTACAAGACCAGGATTATTTTTAATGCGTGCCAGTAATGCCTTTAAAGTGCGGGCATCCTCTGTTACTATTTTCAAATAATAGTCATACTCACCGGTAATATAATAACACTCATTTATCTCATTTTCAGTCTTGGCATATTCAGCAAATTCTTCACCATTATGGGTATTATCAAACCGCAAAAACATCAATGCCGTTAAATTTTTATTTACCTTTTCCGGATCAATAACCACTGTGTACTGTTTAATAACACCTGATGTTTCCAGTTTACGCAAGCGCTCACTAGCAGCCGGCATTGATAATGAAATAGCTGCACTCAAATCCGAAATTGTCATACGGGCATTTTTCTGCAAATTTTTTAATATTGCTCTATCTGTCTTATCCATTTTGTTCACCCTTTATCCCCTCATTTTCTTGTTAGCAAATATTGTTGAAGCGGCAAATATGAATTTATCCATATCACAATTACCGCAGCGTTCACCTATACCATTAACAGTGGTATCAATAAAGCAGGCACCTGCTTCTACCGCTGCAATTGAATTAGCTATAGCCATCCCCAAATCATTATGACCATGAAATTCTATATTTATTGCTGTATTTTCTATTAGTTCTTTTATCTGCTGGAAAACCACTATTGGTGTCATTATACCTACAGTATCAGCAAAACGAACTGTCTTTACGCCAAATTGCTGTACTTTTTTTATAATATTAATCATATAATCAACATCTGCTCTGGAGGCATCTTCCATTCCAATAGTTATTTCCTCAGCATATAATACTGTATATGTTAAAATTTCTTCTATTTTGTCCATGAGCCATATTTCATCTTTTTGCAGTTTATCATGTATCTGCCGATAGGAGACAGGCACACTTATGTGAATAATATCGGCTTGGCACTCTAACGATGCTTGTATATCATCTTTATTCAATCGATTCCAAACCGATATTTTAGCTTTTTCACAAACTGTTTTGATTTCTTTTATCATATCGCGCTCGGCTTTTCCCACTGCTGGAATACCTGCCTCAATTTGATAAACGCCTTTTTTATCCAACATTTCTGCTATTGAAATTTTTTCTTTATCGCTAAACATGATGAGAGGACTTTGGGCACCATCGCGCAATGTTGTATCTATAAGACAATATTTTTCATTCATCATTTTAAACATTGCCTTTCCAGCCAATTAAATCAAAAAATTCTTTGTCAGTAATGGCTCTGCACAACATGCGTGATTTTTCTTTTACCCGTTTTAAAATAGCCGCGTTATCTATTTGAGCATAATTGATTTTCAATTCTTTCAGCTTAGCTTCTATAGAATTTTTTCCCGATATATTTCCTAAAACTATTTGTCGCTGTCCGCCAACAAGCTCCGGTGGATATGGTTCATACAGCTGGGGATTTTTTAATATGCCATCGACATGTATTCCTGACTCTACGGCAAATATTGATTTACCAACAATTGGCTTATTGGCTGATATTGGCAATATTTTTTGCAGTACTGTAAAATCAAGATTCCCCTCTATTTTTTTTATATTTTCCAAATGCATTGTCAGTAGAACTTCTTCTAATGGCGCATGACAGCCAAGACCATTAAAGGCAGTGACAATGTTCTGTCCGCCACTCTCCAGCCAGGAAACAGCCAAAGCTGTGGCCTGACCTGATAAGTCCAGCGGTTCAAACGATATTATTTCAGTTTTATGCCATTGTTTAAATACATCTTGCATCTGTATTACCGATAAACCCGCATCACCAGTAATACGCTGCTGTATTTTTTTGCCATCAGCATTGAAAATTATACTTTGCTTATAGCCTGCCATATGTTTAAGGTCATCAGATAAAATATACCGAGAAAACCCCTGGTATTTTTTTATATCTTTATATTCTGTAATGCGCAGGGCATATCTATGATGTGGTAATTGACCCCAAGAAATATTTTCCCAAATTGGTATGCTCATTTCTATACTGTCTATGGGTAATCGTTTTAACGCCTGCAAAATCTGGCGCTGCTCATATTGCTTTGCCTTTTCCCTATAACACAGGGTAACATCCGTTATCATATTTACCGCCCCCTTAGAAGACATACCTGCTATAAAGCCTTAACTAAAGTTTTACTGGTATCTTTTTGCTGTATTGCCGATTTTTTTACGGCCGTTTCAATTCTATCGTATGTTTCTATTATGTTTATGTTTGCTGCTGCCAACCGTTTTTTCGGTGTTTCACCTATACGCAGCGCAATGACCGTACCACAATCATCTATTGCTGATAATATTTTTTCAATTTTTCCGGCTTTATCATCGCAAGACTCTTTACCTTCACAATATTTATCAATATTACGCTTTTCAATAAAACGAATATTCACGCCATCACTTTCATAAATATAAAACTCATCAACCTGACCAAAATGACAGTCAACAAGCATGCCACTCTTAGTAGCTACCGCAAATCGCTGACCAGGACTGTCCAGCTTGTCCCCAGCTTTAACAGCAGTAGTACGATATTCTATGGATATATCATTCCCCAAAGTCCCAATAGCATCGGCGCGGCACTGCTTACAATGATACATCTGTTTCATATGTTCACCGCATTGTTTGCGCATCTGCATTATTTCTTTATTGGATACAAGCGGCATATCTTCAAAGGCACTACCTTTTACCGGTATAAGCTGCATTATATTTGTTATCTCACAGCCAAGTTCTTTTACTTTTTTTACAATATCAGTAATATGATTTTCATTTATTCCTTTAAGCATAACAATATTTATTTTGCAGATAATGCCATGCCGTGTCAGATAACGAATACCATTGAGCTGGTTGCCTAAAAGTATGCCAGCTGCACTTTCACCGGTATAGCGCATTCCCATATAATCAACATGCTTATAAATTTTGGCGCCGATTTTAGGATCTACAGCATTTAAGGTAACTGTAACATGTGTAACGCCCAAATCTATAATATCCTGTGCATATTGCGGCAGCATCAAGCCATTTGTCGATAAGCAAAATGTTACTTCCGGATCATAATCACGAATCAATTGCAGAGATTTTCGTGTCTGCTCAAAATTAGCTAAAGCATCACCAGGTCCAGCAATTCCAACTACAGTCAAATTGGGGACTCTTTCTTTGACCAGCATATACTTTTCCAAGGCCTGCTGCGGTGATAATATTTCTGTTGTAACGCCAGGACGGCTTTCATTAGCACAATCATATTTACGCACACAATAATTACATTGAATATTGCATTTAGGTGCTATTGGCAGATGCATACGGGCATATTTACCACCGCCACAGGTAAAGCAAGGATGTTTGAGTGTTTTTTCCTGCAAAAGCTGTTTTTCTTTTATACTGACAATATTAGATATCGGTTTATTTTCATTTTCTGTCTGAAAATATTTATTATAAATATCCTGCCGATAATTCCCTTCCAATTTTGCCAACAATATATTGGCTATATCATCAAGCATTTTCATTGAGCCTGAATAGCCCAGCATGCGGATTCTCTGTCCGCCAATTCGATCATGAATAGGAAAACTGCAGCGCAGCAACGAAATTCCTGTACGTTCTTCGATCCGATGACCATCACCACTGCCTATCATTATGTTTGCTTTGCAGTCAGCAATATAATTTTCAATATTAGTAAAATCCGCATCATCTTTTATGATTGTTTTTTCTACCAACTGAACCTCAGCTGCTTTATTTACCTGATTCTGCAGTTTTTCTGAAAAATCATGGCAAACTGAGCCAGTAGCACAAACAACAGGTACTATCCCATTTTCACAACAAAGATTAACTATGCCTTTAACCATATCGGGTTCCCCAAATACAGCTGCCCTGCCCATAGCATTATATTTATGCGAATCAATCATGGCATCAAGATAACGTCCGCGTTCCCGGCGTAATTTATCGGTAACGACACCGCCAAGTTCCTTTAATTTATTGACTAGAGCATCAACGGCTTTTATACCGATTGGCAGATCAAGACGACAATAGGGAACATTATATTTTTCCTGTAAGTAAACAGCTGGTGAAAAATCATCACTATTAAAAGTAGATAATTCTATAGTATAACGGGCACCTGCCATCTTGGCGATCTCACTGATAGGGGTTCCGCCCTTTGGCAAACGTTCATAAGTTTCTCCATGAACACCATCAAGATTTTCTGATATATCCGGCAGCAAAATATACTCCACCTTCATCTCATCGAGTAAATCCTTTAAGTATCTTGTGTCTGCTGGTGATATCATACCAGTAACAATATTTATTTTATTATTTTTCTTCCCATCCATTTCAACGTTTTCAACAATAGCCCGTAAAGCACGAAAAAAGCCGTCAAAATGGGTTCCGGCATAACTTGGTGACGATACAGGTATAATTTTTGCCTTGCAGTCAGGATGCTGCTCATAAAACTTCTTAATTATAGCGGCTACATCTTCACCAATAGTTTCAGCTAAACATGTTGTCGATACACCAATAACTTCGGGTTCATACAGTCTAATAAGATTTTCCAGACCAATCAATAGATTTTTCTCACCGCCAAAAACGGTTCCTTCTTCCGTTAATGAAGAAGATGCAATATCCACCGGTTCATTATAATGGGTTGCCATATGGCGTCTAATGTATGTGCTGCAGCCTTGTGAGCCATGCAGAATTGACATACAACGGGCAATGCCGTATAACGCTGTTACCGAACCTAAAGGTACGCACATTTTGCAAGGATTTATATTTAAATTAACGGCACTTTCCATAGCCCTCTCCCCTTTTTACCAATAAATACACGCTCTTCGCATTTTGTTAGTTAAATTTTTGATGCCTGAAAGGCTCCCCTGTATGCTATAGTTCTTTGCGCTTTAGCGCTTAGAAATATAGTACACAGGTGTGTGGAGCTGGCAGCAAAGCTGCCTGAGGGGTTAACCCTTCCGACTTGACTTTGTCAAGCCACCTTCCCTATGCTGTAGCTCTTAATGCTTTAGCATTCTAGAGATACAGTACACACCGTGCCGAGACGGCTTTAAAAGTCACACCAGTTTATTAACTAGTACAACACGAACTGTCTATAATTAATAATTAAATTGCTGTCATATATTCCCAGACAGGACTATTTATACTTAAATTTATTTCTTTAGTAAAGTTTTCTACACCCTCATAACCACCAAGAGCATGCTTACGTTCATGGTTATGATCACAAAAGGCTATTCCTAATTTATAAGCTAATGGGCGTTCTTTTACACCGCCGACTAATATATCGGCATGCTTTATCTTCATAAAATATTCTAATTCAGCCGGATTGGCATCATCGAGAATTACTGTATCATCGTTTACAATATTTTGGATAATTTCGTATTCATCTTTACGTCCAGTCTGTGTACCAACGACTACTGTTTCTATGCCCATCTCATTGAACTGTCTGATAAGTGAAATAGCCTTAAATCCACCGCCAACATAAATAGCGGCTTTTTTACCTGCCAGCTTTGGCTTATATTGAGCCATAAATTTTCGCAGCCTGGCACTTTCTTTTTTGGTAAACGCTTCGGCTTTGGCTATTACCTGCTCATCTCCAAGTAAGTGAGCCACCTGCATTAAAGATGCACTGGTATCTTCAATACCAAAAAAACTCACCTTCATAAACGGAATCGCAAATTCCTTTTCCATCTGATTCGCCAGATACATTGATGAACCGGCACACTGTACTACATTAAGTGCAGCTTGAGGAGCTTTTAGCAAATTTTCATGGGATGAATCACCAGTAAAAGTAGAAACTACCTCGATTCCAATTTTTTTAAAATAATTTTTAATCAGCCACATCTCACCGGCCAGATTAAAATCCCCCAGAATATTTAAACCATGCTGACCTTTTTTGTCAGTAATTTTATAGGGACGAATCAATTTCATAACTGCATCACAAGCTAATTTATAGCCTTGCTTTTTAGTGCCGGAAAAACCTTCGGCTTTAACTGGTATAACTCTTATTTTATATTTATTTTCAGCTTCGCGGCATACAGCCTCAACATCATCACCGATTACCCCGACGATGCAGGTTGCATAAACAAATATCAGCTTGGCTGAATATTTGTCGACAACTTCGTCAATAGCTGCCGTTAATTTTTTTGCACCGCCAAAAATTATATCTTTCTCCCGTAAATCCGTAGAAAAACTATTGCGATATATTTCACTACCGCTTGACAGGCTGCCTCTTATATCCCAGGTATAACTAGAACAGCCAATAGGACCGTGGATTATATGAAATGCATCTGTTATTGGATTTAACACAACACGTGCCCCGCAATAAACGCAGGCTCTTTGACTTACAGCCCCAGACACACTGGCTTTTTCGCAGTCAATACCAGTACCATCGCCACTGCAGCCGGTATTTTTGACCATTATCGATTTTTTTCGTACTTCTAAAATACCTTCACTCATATTCCCCACATCCCTTTCCAGCTAACAGCTATTATATTTTTAAACAGAAAGACCCCCTAATACATAAATACATCATTGTATCAGGGGGTCTTTTACCCATGCCATTTTTAATTGTTTCTTATTATACACATTTTTTTACAAAAACACAATAGCCAATCTTTAATTATTAAACCTTGTAGTAAAAAAAACTATTAATAGTATCCTTAAGATAGTATTAAGCTAATTTTTTTATTACATTACCATTTCCAGGTCTTTATCCTCAGCATCACGATCCTGCCGATCCATCAACGCATTGCCCATTAATTCAGCTAATCTCATTGCACCACGATAACCGACTAATGGCATATAAGAATGTACATAGCGATCCATAATAGGAAAACCTGCCCGTACAAATGGTACATCTTCGGCCTTGGCAATCTGTTTACAATGGGTGCCGCCAATCAGTAAATCTACAGCTTCATTTTTCATCAATTGATGCAGTTCGAATAAATCAGCATTAGCCTTGGCTATACAGTCAGTTACACCATATTTTAATAACATTTCTTTAGCTAATTTGGTAAATTTTTCATCCGGTGTGCCTGTAAGCATATACTTGGGCTTCATCCCTAATTCCAAGCAAAATGCTGCCAATCCCAATACTGTATCAGGATCACCAGAAATCGCCACCCGTTTATCACCATAATAAGCATGTGAATCAACCATTATATCCAAAAGCTGACCGCGTTCTTCTTCCAATTCTTCGGTTATTGCCTTACCACTGAGTTTTGACAATGACATAAGAAATTTATCAGTAGCCTCTACACCAATAGGATATGGCAGTGCTGTAGAATCAACATCACATTTTTTCTTTATTTCCATGGCTGGTATCATGCTGGTCAGCTCACCTAAAGCCAATATGTGTTTAGCCCCGCCCAGCTGGCGTATTTCATCTATTGTTGTTCCTCCTTTAGGGTACATCTGATAATCGCCTGTTATCGGCGTATTCATAGTACCATCTGTATCTGGAAACATTATATATTTAACACCCATCGATTTAGCCATACGTTTTAACTCATGCATATCACCGGGATTTACGAAACCGGGGAATATCCCTATTTTGCCATTGCTTACAGCTGATTTTTCACTAAGATAATTTATAAAGCCTGCCATCATATTGCCAAACCCTGTAACATGTGAGCCTTTATAGCTTGGTGTATTGGTATGAATTACCAATTTCCCCTGAGGTATTTCCAACTCACGAATCAATGCATTTAAATCATCACCAATTGTTTCACTAAGGCAGGTAGTATGGACAGCAATAATATCAGGATTATATATATCAAAAATATTTTTTACTGCTTTTTTTAAATTGCTGCCGCCGCCAAATACACAGGCACCTTCAGAAAATGAACTTGTTGTTGCTATAGCCGGTTCTTTAAAATGACGGGATAAAAAAGTACGATGATAGGAGCAGCAGCCCTGCGAGCCATGACTATGCGGCATGCAGCGGTGTACCCCCAGCGCGGCATACATTGCACCTACCGGCTGACACGTTTTTGCTGGATTTACTCGCAGTGATTTTCTTTCTGTTATCGTTTTTGGTGTCATATCAAGCATAATTTTCATCTCCTAACGTACCTTCTAATGTTGACTTTGTCCGCCATGGCGGTGTCATCATATTCCAAGCTGGTGTAGAAATACTCAAATAGGTATTTCTGGCAAAAGTTATTGAACCCTTAAAGCAGGCATATGGTCCACTATAATCATAGGAATGCAGCTGATTAGAAGGAACACCCTTTTTCATAATCATATATTTATCTTTGATACCAGAATAAAAAATATCAGGTTTAAATATCTCTAATACTTTTTCTGTTTCATAATGGTTAAAGTCATCAATGGTTATGGTTCCATCGCCCATATCCTTAAACATTCCTTTATAATATTCAAGCTCAACATTTTTCTTGCGTAGTTCATCAAAGCGGGCTTTATCAAGAGCAACATGGAAAAGCTGCTGGTCTGGCTCTACTGTTATCTGCTCAATATTTTTACTATCGGCATCAAGTTTAATGTCCGGTATTACTTCGCGTCCTTCATAATCATCACGATGGGCAAATTCATAGCCGGCAATTACTGTTTTTACGCCAAAATCCATTAATAAATGCTGATAATGATGCGAGCGCGAACCACCAACAAAAATACCAGCGGTTTTACCTGTTAATTTATTGCGGTAGAATTCTCTTTCTTCAGCAATTTCTTCAAGTTCTTCGGCAATTACTTCTTCCGTGCGTTTTTTGATAGTTTCATCATCAAAATAATCAGCAATTTCGCGCAAGGTGCGGATTGTTTCATCAATACCGATAAAGTTTACTTTTATCCAATCGATGTTATATTTAGTTTTCATCATTTCAGCAATATAATTTATGGAACGATGGCACTGCACCAGATTAAGATTGGCTGTATGGGCATGGGTCAATGCTTCATAAGAACCATCACCGGTAAGAACAGCTACAACTTCATAGCCGATTTTTTTCAAAATACGTTCTTGTTCCCAGCCGTCACCGCCAATATTATATTCACCCAAAATATTTAAACGGAATGTTTTCTTTTCTTTGGGAATCTCGTCTTTAGCTGAGCCTATTACCCTCTTCATTAGTCCATTATTAGCAATATGATGGCCGGCTGACTGGCTGACCCCTTTATAACCTTCACAGCTGTAAGCTATGCAGGTTATGCCAAATTCTTTTTCAGCAGTAGCCGCTACAGCGTTTATATCATCACCAATAAGACCTATCGGGCAGGTAGAACAAATCATTACAGCTTTAGGCTGAAATATTTCTACTGCTTCTTTTATGGCCTGATGCAATTTTTTCATACCGCCAAAAACTATATCAGTTTCCTGCATATCAGTTGAAAAACTATATTGAATAAAATTGCGTCCATCAGGTGCATCAGCTTTATTGCGTCTGGTTCCCCAGGTATAATAACCACAACCAATAGGTCCATGGGTAATTACTACCGTATCACGCAATGGTCCTAAAACAACACCTTTACAGCCTGCATAGCAGCAGCCCCTGTTTATCATCAGGCCTGGCACTGAACGGCTGTTAGAGGCAATTTCTTTAGGAACTCCCGCTTCATCAAGCTCTACAATATGATCTTTTCTATTTTTAAAAACACGACCGGAATACTTATCTAAAACAGCCTCGCGTGCATCCATTTTAATCCTCTCCTAACTTTTGCATCTCTGTTTCCTGATACTGGCCGGTTCTGATATTATAACCACCAGTTACAGGCATCACAAAAACTTTTCCATCTCCAGGCTGTCCTGTCTGATTCTCATTTATTATCGTTTTTACAGCGAGCTCTACCTGCTCATCATCAACAATCAAGGAAAATGAACGACGTGGCACTAATCTCATTCCTTCTGAAAGATGAACACCAATAGCATTAGCTGGTACTTCTCCTTCATTTTCGACGATAACATTTATCGCCTCAGTTGCCAAAGGTTTTTTACCGCGGCCAACTGCCTTTGATACTGTAAACGATGGATACCCTGCTTTTGCCAGGGCCGCTTTAGTATCATTAATTTTATTCATGCGCAAAAAGGCCATTATCTCTTTCATTGTAAAGCCCCCTTACAATCCGGCTTTACCGGAACTTATTGTATATGCTTCTTCTACCTCGGTAACAAATATACGGCCATCACCAAAATTACCATTTTCCCCGGTACGGGCGTTTTTCATAATAATTCTTACAATATCTTCTTTATCTTTAGCTTCAGCTATAATTATCAAAAGTTCTTTCGGTAATTCATCATAATGAACTTCCCCTACTACAATACCCTTTTGGCGGCCACGGCCATAAACTTCCTCTTTTGTTACACCAACATAACCGGCATCTAAAAGTTCTGACAATACAGCGGCTGATTTTTCTGGTCTTACAACAGCACGAATCATTAATAAGTCGCTCATTTTTAACACTCCTATATATTAATGTAGGTATTTATTATTTAAACTCATCTGTTTTATATAAGAAGGACAAAGTTTTTATCCTTGTCCTTCTCTTGTTGTATATTATTCTATTGCAAGTGCATCTTCGACAATTTTTTATTCCATTAAACCATGTTCCATCAATAATGCTTCTAAACGATCCTGTGTTAATGGCTTAGGAATAATAAACATGTCGTTGCCATCGATTTTATTGGCAAGTGTACGATATTCATCAGCCTGATTGCATTTGGCATCAAATTCAATAACAGTCTGGCGGTTGATTTCTGCCCTTTGTACCATATTGTCGCGTGGTACAAAGTGAATCATCTGGGTTCCCAGTTCTTTAGCAACTGCTTGAACCAAATCAGCTTCGCCATCAACATTACGACTGTTGCAGATAAGTCCGCCCAAACGAACCCCACCAGTTTCAGCATATTTCATAATACCTTTAGAAATATTATTGGCTGCATATAAAGCCATCATTTCTCCTGAGCATACAATATAAATTTCTTTAGCTTTTCCTTCGCGAATCGGCATTGCGAAACCACCACAAACAACATCACCTAATACATCATAAAAAACATAATCAAGATCAGATTCATAAGCGCCCAGTTGTTCAAGAAGATTTATTGAAGTTATTATACCTCGGCCAGCGCAGCCAACCCCCGGTTCCGGTCCGCCAGACTCAACGCATTTTATTCCTTCAAATCCTTCTTTCAATACCATATCAAGATCTACATCGTCGCCTTCTTCACGCAATGTATCAAGTACGGTCTGTTGAGCCAGGCCGCCTAAAATCAAGCGGGTTGAATCCGCTTTAGGGTCACAGCCAACAATCATGATTTTTTTTCCCATTTCCCCTAAACCAGCATTTAGATTTTGCGTAGTCGTTGATTTACCGATTCCGCCTTTACCATAAATAGCAACCTGTCTCATGAAAAGCCCTCCAATTTATTATCAATATAAAATATACAATCGACAAAGTATTTGTAACAAAAAGGCCCCACCTGTATTTAGGCGGGACCTCTTTGTCCTGTGTAAAATTATATTAATCATTATATATGATAACATAATTTATATTCATGTATTAAGTTGTTAACCATGTCGATGTTGTAACTATAATCTAATACTTCTATATTGTCAATAGACTTTTATTCCAGTTATCAGCCGGTAATAATTGAAATATTCTTTCTTTTTATTACAGTAATGTACATATATAATATTTAATTTTTTTCAGTTTATTTTTTAATCCGAAAATGTCTTTTTATTATTTTTTTTAACCTATAATATTTATAAAAATTTTTATCTTTATTTATATTCTATATTTATTATTAGTCAATACATATTTTCCAATAATTTTTATATAAATTTTTTCTTAAATAATATCCGTATTATTCTTATAAAAATTCTTCTTTACAGTTACAATTCAAATGTTTTATTAGGAAATACATATAAATACATTTTTTATCTAAAAACCTATAAAATAAGGCTCTATTGACAATTTTATCTGCCATAAGTAAATTATTATTATACTAATATCACAAGGAGTGTTCATTATGAACAAAAAAATTGCTGTCACCTGTGATGAAAATAATAATTTGACGGATTTTATAAGTCTTTCTCATGTAATTATTTTTGAGCAGGATGGTAATAATTGGAATATCCGCAAACGATTCCCATTTAATTTCCATTCAATAAAAACCCCTCAGGAAATTCGTGACCACACCCGTAATTTAATCGTAAAACTTGACGACTGCAAAATAATTGCTTCACAGTCAATTAATGGCCTTATATACAACGTCTTTGACCGTATGATGTTCGCTATTTTTGAAATTGATTGCCTCGATAATGATATGTTAAACAAAATCATTCTCGATATCTATAACAATCTGCACCAAATCAACAGTAATATCACGGTTCCAACCGCTCCGGTTGAAACGACAAAGGGCATTTACTACCTTGATTTGATAAAATTACAGGCTGCTTATCCTGATATCTCTTCTAAAAAGGCTCTGCGCAATTTTATTGACAGTACACCCTTTTTTCGTCTGGATTTAATTTGTTCACATATTCCGGCCTGGCTTAAATCAAGTGATTATGAAAACAGTCTAGAAATCAGCACAAAAAAAAGCGGCTCTGCCCTGCTTGCTTCCATTAGCAAAAAGTGCGCTGATTATTCCCGTTCTTATTGAAAGGAGATTTTTTTATGGATATCACTACTCAATATGGCACATTACACAATTGCTATAATGTTGCCTATCATAATAATGGTCAATTAGCTGCCTGTATCTGCCGCGAAAAAAGTCCCATATATATGGATAACTTTTCTATCCTGCCATATTTCAGTGAGAATTCCCGCCGTAAAGCATCGCCATCAATAAAATTTTATGATAATGGCAATTTAAAAGCTGTTTACTTAGAAAAACGTACTACTATATCTACTCCCTGGGGAAAAATCTTGACTGAAATGCTTACTTTTTATCCCAATGGCAATATCTGCCGTGTTTTCCCTCTAAACGGACAAATCAGTGCTTATTGGAGTGAAAAAAACGAGGCTGCTCTTATTGATAAATCCAGTTTCTCTTTTGCCTGTGGTAATTTTTCAGCTCGTCCCATGTGTTTTCATTTCTATGAAACAGGCGAATTAGAAAGCCTCACCCTGCAACCAGCTGAACAAATAGAATTAACTACCAGTGTCGGCAAAATAAAAATTAAGTGCGGCTTATCATTTTATAAAAATGGTCAATTAGCTTCTATTGAGCCAGCACTGCCGCAGAAAATAAATACTCCTATCGGCAGTATAAAAACATTTAATCCTAACAGCGTAGATGTAAGTGCTGACAAAAATTCACTTTGTTTTTCTGAAACAGGTTTGCTTTCCAGCTGCAAAACAACCACTAGCATTATTGCTGTAAAAGACAATAAAGAAACTGTTATTACTCCTGATACTAAACGTCACCCGCTAAGTGATACAGCTGTTTTAACAATACCGCTGACTATAAAATTTGCCAAAGAACATATTACAATAATAAAAAATGAACAGGAAATATTCCAATTAAATTCCAATAATTATCGCTTTATCATTAAATAAGTTTTCAAAAAGATTTTATTGTTATAATGCATATTAGGGCATTTATTACTAGTACACTATAATCAAGCCATGCTAATTTTCTCGATGCTAAAAAAGTTCTTTTTCCTTTATGGGAAAAGCCTCGCAATTCCAAGCTTATGGCCATATTTTCACTGCGTGCTATCGCCTTGAATACCATGGGCTTTATTATCATCATATAGTCTATTATTCGCCGCAGCGGATTTTTCGCTGGATGGAAGCCCCGGCACGCCTGAGCTTCCCGTACAGCCTTACTTTCTTTCAGCAAATCCGGCACAAAGCGCAGTACCACTGTTATCATAAATGCATATTCATATGGCAAATGGCATTGCTTAACCAAAGAAGCTGTTATCTCCTGCGTTGAGGATGTCGCTACAAGTATTAATAATGATACAGCCATTATAAACATTTTAAATGCTGAACCTATTGCCACCGAAAATGGCGCAGAAAACAACAGCTGTATAACGGCCAGGATCACAGCAAAAAAAGCCAGTCCGCCTAAGCCTTTCCATAAAGGTTTACTTCTGGCCGCTAAGGCAATTATTATTTCCAAGCCTGTCAATATTGATAGGGCTGATAAATTATTTGTCCAAAGCACAGCAATAGATACAGTAATTGCCATCAATAATTTCGTTAATGCGGCTAAAGCCGCATTTTTTTTATTTTCAGGCATTTTTCTTCCTCCCGGCTGTTATTTTTTCATACAGTTCCTGCGGCGTAAGACTGAGTTCTATTTCCATTTCTTTACTTATACGCACCGTCTCTGGTAATTCCAGCCCTAGTTCTATTGTTTTTTTCTCATCACTAAACAGCTCGCGCGGCGTTCCAGCGTACGCTATCTGTTTATCAGCAATAACTACTACTTTATGGGCATGTTCAGCTAATATATCCATGTCGTGTGTCACTAATATAATTCCCAGTCCATTATTATTAAGCTTGCGCATAAGACGCAGTAAAACAGTCCGTTCCCGGCAGTCCTGTCCTGATGTTGGTTCATCGAGAATCAGTATGCGGGGATTTGCCGCCAGTGCTGACGCTATCGAAAGCCTTTGTTTATCGCCTAACGACAATGTCTGCGGCATAAAATCTTTTTTATCCCAAAGGCCGGTGTTAATAAGTGCCTGCTTTACATATTTATCCCGTTCCTCTTCTGTCATGCCCAATTGCTTGGGGGCATAAGCAGCTTCTTCGTAAACTGTAGAGGCAAATAATTGATGGTCGGGATTTTGAAAAACATAACCAATATTTTTGGCAATAATATATGGCGGTTTATCACTGATAACCATCTCATCAAGCTTTATTCGACCAGCCTGCGGATGCAATAGTCCCATAATCAAACGAGTCAAAGTAGTTTTCCCCGTACCGTTGCGTCCAGCAATAGCAACAATCTCCTGAGTATCTATTTCAATATTAATATCATCAAATATTTTATTATTGATAGCATAAGCAAATGAAACATTTTCTAATTTCAGCATAAACCCTGCTCCATTTCCCAGCGTATTTTCCAGCGTAGTGGTATTACTTCCGCATATACTTTATTTGTATACATATATTTAAGGCAATCCTGTTTTTCACCTGTGAACATCAATTGTCCATTTTCCAGTACAGCCATATGGGAAATCATATCCATGACATATTTTAAATCATGCTCAACAACAATAATGGTTTTATTATCGTGTTTATTTAATTTATATAATAAATCATAAATCTCTCTGGCCCCTTCGGGATCTACAGCAGCAACCGGTTCATCCAGCACTAAAACTTCAGTATCCATAGCCAAAATTGCCGCCAATACAAGACGCTGCTTTTGCCCGCCCGATAAAGAGGTTATCTGCCTGTTGCCCAGATTTTTCAGCCCTACCTTTTGCAATACCTCTGCGCGTTTTTTTATTATTTCTGCAGGTGACAAGCCGGCATTTTCCAAAGAAAAAGCAATTTCGTCGTTTATTGTTTCCGTTACTAATTGTGCTTCATAATCAGCCATTACCACGCCAATCTTTTTATTTAAAACAGCACTATCGCTCTTTATAATATCTATATCATCTATAAATAACTGCGAATCCTTAAATCCAGCAAAATAAGAAGGTCTTGCACCAGCCAACGATAACAGCAACGTGCTTTTTCCACTGCCATTAACACCAGTTATGACAAAAAATTCTCCCTTGCTAATATTTAAATTAATGTTTTTCAAGAGAAAATTCTTCTCACTGCCATCACTATTAAAAATCCGCGCCGCCGGAAAATAAAATAATTGTCCGGCCAAGGCTCCTAATGCTGCTACTAACAGTACTGCCGGCAGCATTGCATATAAATATAATGACATTGGCAGTGCCAAAACAATTTTAGTTAAGCTTACAAAGATACCACCGCTGATAAATGTAGTTATAAAAATAACAATCATTGGTTCTATACAAATACGGCTTATTTTTATATTAAAAATACGTGTTTTAACCAACAGGGCGCAGCTCCAGGCCGCTGCCGGATCACTCAATAAGTTGGCATAAGGCAGTGCTGCCTTTGATGTCATTGTGGCAATTATGCCTGAAACAATGCCAATACCCAGACCTTGTTTTAAGGTTGGGCGGCACAATAAAATAGCTGTTACATACATCACTATGTTCCAATTAAGTGATATCCCTCCAATATTAGGTGAAATGAGCCGCAGTATAACCCCTATCGCCAACAACAGTGTTGTTATTGTTATCCAGCGCAAATCACTGCCTTGATGATATTTCTTTGCCATTTTATCATTCCTTACTATTTATAAAATATTACATAAGTTTTATATTAACATGATATTCACTTAAATCAAACATTAAGTATTTTTTGTACTATGTTACATTTTACAATTATTTTATATTTTAACAATGTTTGTTTTTATATACTTTTATTGCTTTTATATAACAAAAAACGAGGCTGCCGCTCATATTTATCAATATGCAGTGGCTCCTCGTATGTATTTATTTAGTTTTTAGTATCAGCGAAAACTAAACTTTATATTTTCACCAGTGTTAGGATAATTGTCTGAACGCACAATTACCTTAAGCATTGTATTTTCTTTTTTCGGATAAAGCAATACAGCATTTTTTAGGGACAAGGTAAATTTTTCCTCACCGCCAGCCGGAATACTTATATCCCTCTGGCATTCTACCGCGCCAGCCAGATGCTTAGTTATTGTATTTGGTGTATCTTTAATATTTGATAAATCTATATAATATGGTACAAATCGTATTACCGGATTTTTAATATCACTTGTTGTATTATTTTTTATTGTTACTTCCAGTTTGGCATTATCAGGAAATGTTACAGGCTCATCACCTTGCGCATTATCTGCACCTGATAATTCAGAAACCTTTCCCATATTTATAATAACGGCATTATTACCTTTTTCCTGCGGCCGTCCCGGAAATGCAACTGATACGGCCAGCTTGCCTTTAGCCATCTGGTTATCGCCATCACTGTATTGTGCCTGACTACCATCGGCACTGCCGTCACCAACATTGCCCATTGCTTTATTAAATGCAATATTCTTTGCCTCGGTCTGGGCCTGACTTTGTTCCTGCTCAAATTTATTTTGTGCTTCCATTTTTTTAACTGGGTTAAACCACGTATTTATAACCCATAATCCAGCTAATACCAAAATATATAACGCCGCCACGCCAATTATAATTTTGCGCAGTGAAAGCATACCTGCATTTTGTACTGCTTTTTTTAATTGGTCTCCATTTTGATAGCGTTCATCAGGATCTATTGCCAACATATGTTTTACTATTTTTTTATATTTACCCTTATAATCTGCACCTAATAAACTTTGCATGGTCATCCCCAGTGAATAAATATCACTGCGGTAATCAGCTTTTCCTAATACTTCCTGTTCCGGCGGGGCAAATCCCAGTTTCCCCTTATATTCGGGGACATCGTCATAAGTTTTTCCAATCACAGCATGACTTAACCCGACGAATTTAACATCACCGCCAGCAATCATTATGTTGTCGGGACTAATTCCACGATGCATTATATTATTATCATGCAGGGTTTTTAATCCATTGGCTAACTGACGAAAAATGTTTTTTGCCAGTGCATCACCAATCGGCTCAAGTTCACGCTTTTCCATCCATTCAGTAAGCGTCTGTCCATTGATGTATTCTTCAACCACCGTCGTTTCACCATGTTCTTTATCTTCCTGACAAAAAACAACCTTTGGCAGCGTCGTATCAATAATTTTACTCAGGCTGGCATAAGCTAAATCAACTGCCTTAATATGCTTTATAACAAAAAAATCGCCGGTATCTTTGGTCGCGGCAAGCAGCGTTTTGCCATAGTCATTATTTTTTAGTTCCTTAATAATATTGTATTTTTTATCAGTATTTTCAGCAATAGATATTTCTTCAGTATTTCCATTTAACTCATCTGTATTTTGCAGTTCCTGCTCCATTATACCAATCCTATTCCTTTATTATGATTACCATCGCAAAATTGCTTTATTATTTCTTCATATAATTATACCCTATATTGTGTTTGACATATATAATAAATTTACCTGTAAAATCATATAAAATATTTTATATTGAAATATTTCTCTTTAAAAATTCTTGAAATATTTCTACACTATTTTTTATTCTCGTCCTAATTATTGAATATAATTTCTTGCAATCAATGATATTACGTGCTAAAATATTTAAATGAAATATTATGTAAAAAGGGGTGAATTTCTTGCCAAATATTAAATCTTCTATTCAAAGCGTAAAAACTGATGCTGAACGCCGTGCGAAAAATGTTGCAGTAAAATCTACTGTTAAAACAGCTTTCCGTAAGGTTAATGATGCAGTTAAAGCTGGCAATGCTGAAGACGCTAAATCACTTTTAGCTGTTGCTTGCAAAAAAATAGATAAAGCTGCTGCTGATAATATCTATCATAAAAATGCTGCAGCTCGCCGCAAAGCTCGCTTAGCACATAAAGTAAACGCTATTGCACAGTAATATTTTTTTAGAAGACCTGCTTCTAAAATAAGGGGCAGGTTTTTTTTTTGCCATTTCGAAAAATAAATAATATAAAATATTGACATCGCTTATTATTTATGATAAAATAATTCTCGCAGTTACGAAATGAATATGGCCCTGTAGCTCAGCTGGATTAGAGTGTTTGACTACGAATCAAAAGGTCGCAGGTTCGAGTCCTGCCAGGGTCACCATTTTTATATGGGTAGGTGCCCGAGTGGTTAAAGGGAACAGACTGTAAATCTGTCACCGCGAGGTTACGATGGTTCGAATCCATCCCTGCCCACCATTTCATTTTATTTCCAACAACTTAATATGGCCCTGTAGCTCAGCTGGATTAGAGTGTTTGACTACGAATCAAAAGGTCGCAGGTTCGAGTCCTGCCAGGGTCACCATTATTAATATGGGTAGGTGCCCGAGTGGTTAAAGGGAACAGACTGTAAATCTGTCACCGCGAGGTTACGATGGTTCGAATCCATCCCTGCCCACCATTAATACTAAAGAAAAGTTTTAGCAAATGCTAAAGCTTTATTTTTTTATATTTAAGAGGGAAAATACTATGCTTAAACGCTGCCCTTGGGCTGAAAACAGCCCCTTAGAAAAAGAATACCATGACAATGAATGGGGTATCCCCGTTCACGACGATAACAAACTCTTTGAATTTCTAATATTAGAATTAATGCAGGCCGGACTCAGCTGGTCGACAATTTTGAAAAAACGCCCAGCCTTGCAAAAAGCTTTCACTAATTGGGATTATCATAAAATAGCTAAATATGATGCTGACAAATTTAGCAAGCTTGTAAACAACAAAGACATTATACGAAATAAATTAAAAATCAACGCTGCCATCAATAATGCCCAACAATATATCATCATCCAAAAAGAATTTGGCAGTTTTAATGAATATATCTGGCATTTCACCGCTGGGCAAACAATCGTTAATATTTGGCATACCCTTGAAGAAGTTCCTGCTTCTACCCCACTTTCCGAGCAGATAAGTAAGGACTTAAAAAAACGTGATTTTAAATTTATCGGGCCGACTATAATCTATTCTTTTTTACAGGCTGTGGGCATTGTCGATGATCACTTATCTTCATGTTATAAAAAATCAGCTAGCAAATAAAATAATTTTTAAGAGGTTCTTGCATGCATACTCTTAATGCTTCACCCCCAACGGATCCCCTGCATATTATAGCCCTTTGCGCTTTAGCTGACTAAGAGATTAATTAATAATTAGCTTAGGGTAGGGCATAACCCTTCCGTCACTGCTTGGCAGTGCCACCTTCCCTTAAGGGACGGCTTTAAACCATAAAATATAAAGCCGTTGTACATTTTTTATTAACATGTAACAGCCTCTTTACTAAAGTTTTATATACGAAGGATATTGCCATTTTTGCAATTCGTCTTCCGGCAAAACAATTGGTTCTTTATCCTGATTAACGCTTAAAGTTCTATAATATATTTCCGCTATTTCTTCTACATATTCTGCTTTTAGATAAGCATCTTGAATAGTAGTGCTTACGGTCATAACACCGTGACTGACCAGCAGGCAGGCGTCACTTTTTTTGGAGCGGCTCAATTACCGATTGTGCCAATTCTCTTGTTCCCGGCCGACCATAAGGCGCCATCCATGCTGTTCCACCATAATATACTACTTCATATACTATCGGCGGAGCTATTTCCACTAATTGCTGCTTCTTAGCTTCAAGCATACGGCTGCACCTTTCCTCTGTTATTTTTCTATCTTAAATAATTTCTGCAAATTTTCGGCAACCGGTGGATATATTATGCCTTTTCCCGTAACTATTCCTGTTATATTCTCATGCGGGGTCACATCAAAAGATGGATTATAGACCTTAACATCTTTTGGTGCCTTCCATACCCCAAAACGGCAAGTAACTTCTTTGGCATTGCGTTCTTCTATTGGAATATCCTCGCCTGTTACTGCTACCATATCTATGCTTGATGTAGGTGCTGCTATATACATCGGAATATATTTTTAAATGCCAGCCTTTTTCCTTAGCCAGATACATTGGTGCCATTGCCGTTCCATATCTGAATGCAGCCATCTGACCGGCATTGCAATGCGTCAGTCTCCCCATATTATCTTTTAATAAAACAATAAGATTTTCCCCTATACTGCGTCAAATATCCTCATCTTCCTGATAAATTATTTTAGCTTCCTGACGCAATATTTTTTTATATCTGCAATATTATTTTTCTTCACATTTTCTATCTTTTTAAACATTCGCTGCAATGCCCATGACAGATTTACTGCTGTCGGTCTGCTGGTATTAAGATAATCAGCTTTTTCCTGTACATATTTATAAAATTCTTCGAAAGATGTTTCCGGTGCTGCCTTTATCGCAAAGTACAGACCATATGCTGCCGTCACACCTATGCTTCCATTTATAATGACTCCCTTGTATTTTTTGTAAACGATTACTTTTATTATACAATAATTTTAATAAAAAAGTAAACAATATATATTTACAGAAAATTTCATTCAATAAGCCCTATATTAACGTAAAAAATATGGCTGTCACACATATTTATAAAACCGCGACAGCCACACTATTACTATTACTCCACAGCGACCATTACTGAACTGGCCTTGACCACTGCATAGGCTTCTTTGCCTACTACCAAACCTAACTCTTCAACCGATTGTTTCGTTATTGTGGCACTGATTATATCGCCGCTGGCTAATTTGATTTTAACAACATCGTTTACGCTACCGGCATCAATAGCACACACAGTTCCCTTTAATTGATTTCTTGCACTTAATTTCATTATAAATTCCTCACTTCGTTAATAATATAATTTTTTCCGGCGGCATACTTACATATATATCCTTGTTTTGTAATTGCTGCCATTTATTCTTACTTAATTCCCAGCGCAGCATCCGCTGACAGCCGGTATTATAAGGGCGAATCATAACAATAAAAGAAAACGGATTTTCAATAACTTTATCCACATGAGCCCGAAAAGAATTTACAGCGCTGTCATCTCTTTCAATTAAAAAAAAATGCGCTCTAACTCCAACATACTGCAAATCGTCTGGAATAATTGACAAACTTGTAAGCTCCAGCTGCCAGTCTATGGCGTATAAATGAAAATCATCAATTTTCCTGGCTGCTGACATATTCTTACAACCTGTCAATACTGTTGCCGCAGCCGTCTGGGGATTATCAAAGATAGTATATCTGTCATTTACAACCTCGATAACGCCCTTATTCATTACAGCTACTCTCTTACATAAACGATATACTTCATCGCGATTATGCGATACAAATAAGGTTGTTTTATTATATTTCTCGAGCAGCCCAGCTAGGTCCAATTCTAATTCCCATTTTAAATAACTATCCAGTGCTGAAAATGGTTCGTCAAGCATTAACAATTCAGCCTGTGCTGCCAGTATTCTGGCTAAAGCTGCACGCTGCTGCTGTCCTCCCGATAAATTAGTCGGATAAGATTTTTCTAATCCCTGCAAATGAAAACGATTAATATTTTGCTCCACAATAGCTTTTTTTTCTTCATTAGAACCTTTAGCTACAAAAGCAATATTTTGCTCCACTGTCATATTGGGAAACAAGGCATAATTTTGAAATAAATAACCGGCACGACGCTGCTGCGGTGATAAGTTTATATTTTTTTTACTATCGAAGAAAACTCTGCCGTTAAATTCAATATAGCCTCTGTCAGGCGTTTCTATACCGGCAATGCATTTTAAAGTCATACTTTTACCACAGCCTGAAGCCCCTAATATTGCCATAGTTTCATCAGCTACAGTAAAATCAACATCTAAATAAAAATCATTTAATTGTTTTTCTATCTTTACCTTCAGCATATCAACCGCCATTTCCCAATGAAAGTCCCATTTTATTATTATCATTTCTTTGCAGCCAAAAATTCATCAGCATGATGACTACAAAAGAAAAGCTCATTATAACTAATACCCAAAAAACTGCCGCTGCATCATCACCCGCCTGCACTGCTGAATATATTGCCGTTGACATGGTCTGCGTCATCCCCGGAATGTTGCCGGCAACCATAATAGTAGCCCCAAATTCACCAAGTGCCCGGGCAAACGCCAGGATAATTCCAGCAATTATTCCATGCCGTGTATTCGGCACAATTATTCGCCAAAAAATTTTCCATTCTGATATCCCTAATGTTCTGGCTGCATAAATTATATTTTTATCCATCTGTTCAAAAGCACCGCGTGTCGTCCTATATACAAGCGGAAAAGCTACAACTACTGCTGCTAGTACAGTTGCCTCCCAGGTAAAAACCAAAGAATAGCCCAGGTGCATTAATATCTGTCCAACAAAGCTGTTTTTACCAAAAACAAATAACAAAATAAATCCTAAAACTGTTGGCGGTAAAACCAATGGCAACGTTAATATAGCATCTATAAGCCCTTTGCATTTTTTTATGTTAATTACTATATAAGCAGCGTAAATTCCCGTTATAAAGGCTATTACAGTTGCTAAAGAAGCTGTTCTAAGCGATACTATAAGCGGCGAATAATCCATTATCATTTGGCAGCAGCAAAACCATACTTGGCAAAAATTTTCATTGCTGCTTCACTTTGCAAAAAATCAACAAAACTTTGCGCCGCTTTTACCTCTTTTGTTGATTTTAATATAGCTACTGGATAAATTATCGGCTTATGGGAATCAGCTGGGGCATCAGCAATAATTTTTACCTTATCGGATACGGCTGCATCGGTTTTATAAACGACGCCACAGTCAGCATCACCATTTTCTACCCAGGTAAGTACCGCACGCACATTATTACCGTAAACTAATTTCCCTTTTATGGCATCAATATAATTCATGCTGGTAAAACTTTGCTGTGCATATTGGCCTGCTGGCACACTTTTAGGATCACCCATAGCAATTTTTTGTACTTTATCTGTTTTTAAATCGGCAAAGCCTGCAATACCTGCTTTATTGGCTTTAGGTGTAATGAGAACAATAGAATTAACTAAAAGATCCTTGCGTGTCTTAGGTGCCAACAATTCCTTTTTTTCTAAGGCATTCATTTGTTTTGGTGATGCTGAGATAAATATATCAGCTGGAGCACCTTGTTCTATCTGTCGTTCCAATGAACCACTCGATGCTAAATTTACAGCTATTTCTACATTAGGATTATCTTTTTTATAAACCTGTTCTAATTCCTGCATTACATCCTTTAAGCTGGCAGCGGCTGATACTATGATTTTTGTCTGTTTTTGTGCAGCAGCTGTATCTGTTTTCTTTGTCGCATTCTGTTGTCCACATCCGGCCAACAATAACATCATTGCGGCTAATACAGCCATCATTATAAAATTTAGTTTTTTCTTCATCTCAATACAACCTCTCTGCCTTTAATTTCAATAAATAATTACTTAAATCAATATACTAGATATTATATTGTTATCGATAAACTGTCAAACCGCTTTTATTAAAAGACTAATTCCAATACCGCGCTTAATTTTATCTGTAATCTTGTAAATATGCAAATATATTAAGGTTTAATTTTTTATACTTTATTTTTTTTAGTTTTTATATTTTTTTTTACTTTTTTTAATTTACTAAAAAACTGACCAATATACTAAAAACAGTATATTGGTCAGTTTTAATTTTAAATCTTAAAGTTGTTGCTTTGTACAAACAACTTATCAGCTAAATCACGTAAATTCTGACATGATGCAGCAATCTCTTCCATTGAAGCAGATTGTTCCTGCGTTGCCGCTGAGGTTGTTTCCATTTCACGCGCCACTATTTTGGTTTCATCATCAACACCCTGCATCTGTGCTAATACATTTTCACCATTTTTAGCTACCTCACTCATCGTTTCCGACATTTCCCTAACTTGCATTGCTACCGCAGCTGTTGTCTGCATAATATCAGAAAAGGCTTTTCCTGATTTATTTACTGAATCTATCCCCTGCTGTACTTCCCCAGTTCCTGAGGATATTGCATCCACGGCTTCCTGCGTTTCTGTTTGAATTCTGCCAATAAGCTCCGCTATTTGCTGCGCAGCATCCTGCGACTGTTCAGCCAACTTTCTTACTTCTTCGGCTACAACAGCAAAACCCTTTCCCTGTTCACCAGCACGTGCTGCCTCAATGGCTGCATTCAGTGCCAATAAATTAGTTTGACCGGCAATTCCTGATATAGTATCAACAATCTGGCCTATTTCCTTAGAACGCTCCCCTAATGTTGATACCACGGTAGAAGATCGCTGCGTAGTATCTTCTATAACCTTCATTTGTTCGATTGTCGAAAACATTATCTGTGTACCTTCATTGGCTGTCATAAGTGCCTTTTCGGCATCTGCAGCTGTTGCTTCCGTATCTGTAGAAACAGCTTTTATGTAATTCGTTATTTTTTCTGTATTATTAGTAGACTCGTTAATTCCCTGTGCCTGTTTATCTGCTGATTCTGCAACAACTGATACTGACTGGGCAATATTTTGAATGGCATCAGCCGATTGATTAGCGCCTGTAGCCACCTGATTTACCGTATTAACTACCTCATTTGCGGTTTTTTGGATGCTCTGTATAAGATTTTTTATATTATCAATAGTTTTATTATATGCCTGTGCCATTTGTCCAAATTCATCTTCTGAGGCAAATTCAATTCGCTGTTTCAAATCACCCTCAGCAACTTTTTGTGATACTTCTAAAAAGCCTTTGATAAATTTATCCATATAGCGTGTAACGATTGTTGCTATAATCATGCCCAATATTAAAACTATAAACAAACCTACTGTTGTCATCCATTTTGCTTTTGTATATTCAGCCTTACCATCAGCTACATTTTTATCAGTAGCTACCACGCTGGCCTTAAAAAAACCATCTATATCACTATTTAAATCTTTACCTATTTTTTCTACTTCAGCACTCTTGGCCTCAACAGCTGGACTTTCATGGTCTTGCCCAGCTAATACCATCCGAACCCGTTCATTTGACGCCTTTTTATATGCTACCCATTTTCCTTGTGTACTTTCGATTTTTGGCTTATAAGATGCTAAAGAAGTATCATATAGCTTTTTAAAATTACTATCAATATTTTTTTCACTTTGTTTCATTTCATTGACAGCATTGCTGTCTGTATGTAATAAAATATTTTGTTGTGCGGCTAAATAACTGCTCACTTCCTGGTTTATATCAGCCATCAGCATAATCCTAGGCACCCGCTCCGTGCCTAATTCAGTAAGACGAGCATTAACATTATTCAGTGAATACAATGAAAAGACACCGACAATCCCCGTCAATACAATAACTATTGCATATGAAATATACATTCTAACCTTTAAATTCATAATAACACATCCTTTGTCTTTTAAATAAAAAATCAATTACTATTGTAAATTCCTTTTGGGCAAGAAGATATTTATTATTGGCAATCATATTTATATTTGCCAAAATAGTTATATAAAACATTCTATATTTTAAAATGTTCTACTTCTTTTATAAAATTTAATGGTTACTCAAATGCCGCATTTTGAAAAATTCTAATTATTTACTATCTAATAAAATATATTTCAGTATTATTTGAAACATTTTTTTAAACGATTGGTATCTATTTTCTTTTTAATCTAGAGTCCTTATTCAGGTGAATTACTTCACCTGAAAGTTTAAGTTCTCTACAGTGTTACTATTCCCAGTAATATCATTTATTGTAAAACTTAAGAATCGCCTGTACAATACGCTGTGCAGCTTTTCCATCGCCATAAGGATTTGATGTTCCGGCCATACGATTATATTCCTGCTTATCATCAAGCAAGAATTTCACTTCATTGTAAATACGTTCTTTTTGCGTTCCAACAAGTTTTATTGTACCAGCCTCTACCGCTTCAGGACGTTCTGTGGTATCACGCAATACCAGTACTGGTTTCCCTAATGATGGAGCTTCTTCCTGAATACCACCAGAATCAGTCAATATCAAATGGGCTCTATGCATTAAATTAGCAAATGGCTCATAATCGAGTGGATCAATTAAATGTACACGTTCCAAATTGCCAAGTTCAGAATTAACCACTTCTCTGACTTTGGGATTTTTATGTACAGGGAAAATAACTTCAACATCATCATATTCAGCTACAATCTGTTTTAATGCCGTATAAACATGACGCATTGGCTCACCTAAATTTTCTCGTCTATGGGTCGTAACTAATATAATGCGTTTATTTTCAAAATCAATTGACTGCAATAATTCATCGGCAAAAATATAATTATCCTGAACAGTCATATGCAGAGCATCAATTACGGTATTACCTGTAATAAAAATTTTATCCTTAGGTATATTTTCCTTTAACAAATTATCACAGGCCATCTGCGTTGGCGCAAAATGTAAATCAGCTAATGCTCCAGTGAGTTTTCTATTTATTTCTTCAGGAAACGGGGAATATTTATTATTCGTTCGCAGACCAGCTTCAACATGTCCCACAGCTGTCTCATGATAATACGATGCCAAAGCACCAGCAAACGTAGTGGTAGTATCACCATGTACCAGTACAATGTCTGGTTTTTCTTTGCTCAATACTTTATCTAAGCCATTCATGGCTTTTGTTGTAATATCGAATAATGTCTGACCGCTGGCCATAATATCCAAATCATAATCAGGTTTTATCGCAAATAAATGCAGTACCTGGTCAAGCATATCGCGATGCTGCGCCGTCACTGCAATTATCGGCTCAATCTGCTCATGTTTTGCCAATTCTAATACAACTGGTGCCATTTTTATTGCTTCAGGCCTAGTTCCAAAAACAGTCATTACTTTGATTTTTTTTTCCATGCTATTTCCTCCTACCGGTTAAGCTAGCCGGGGGTCACTTCTAAGGCTTTTTCTTAATTTTATTGCTAATGTTACTGTTTATTATTATCATACATGTAGATTATTTTTAGTATGAAATATACCTATTTTTTTGGCGCCATAAATAATAACCAAAAGAATAAATAATAATATTACCGCTCCGGCATATTCATTTACCTGGGTCAGGGCAATAGCACTTAAACCTAAAAAGCTGCTAAATACATACATTAATAATACTGCCTGACGTTGCGTAAATCCTAAATCCAGTAAACGATGATGCAAATGACCCTTATCAGGTTTAAAAATAGGAATACCACCTCTGTATCTGCGTACTATAGCAAACGTAGTATCGAGTATTGGCAGGCCCAACGTCAATATTGGTACAATGAGTGCAATAGTCGTAGCACTTTTTACTACTCCAATTATGGAAATTCCCGCTAGTATAAACCCTAGAAACATACTGCCGGTATCCCCCATAAATATTCTGGCCGGATTAAAATTATAACGTAAAAACCCCAAAGCTGAACCAACAATCGCAGCTGTTATCGTTACAATAAACGCATCTTGCTGCTGATAGGCCACCAATAATAGTGTTATGCCAGCTATTGTTGATACACCGGCTGCTAATCCATCAAGTCCATCAATAAGATTTATTGTATTAGTAAGACCAACTATCCAAAAGATAGTTACCGGCACTGACAGGTATTCAAGAAAAATCCAATTGCCAAATGGATTTGTTATAAAATCTATTCTAACATCAAAAGATACCAAGATGCAGGCTGCCGCAATTTGTCCTAATAATTTTACTTTAGCTGGTAAATTTGTATAATCATCAATTATCCCTACCAGTACAATAAAGCTTCCTCCCAGCAGCAACCCCAGCAGATCATTTTCATGACCGCTCAGTAAATCCGTGGAAAAAGTTAATATTGCTATCGTAATCACAAAACCAGCATATATTCCCAAACCACCTATACGCGGTATTGGCTTATGATGGACTTTTCTTTTGTCTGGTGCATCTATCGCACCTGTTTTTATAGCAAATTTTATCACCATTGGCATTATAGCAAGCACTATTACCAACGCTATGATAAATGCCAAAAAGCCTGTCGACATTTATAGCGCACTTCCTTTACTAAATACAGTAGAACGCATATTATGCTTCTTTCTATATGATATTATTACTCAATATATATCCTGCGGATTAACTTCTACCACCGCACCATCAGTTTCTAAATATATTACTTTATCAATCATGGCATTACATATCATACGACGGCATAAAAGACACGGTTTCCCCGATGCCAAGCTATCATCAGCATTATAGCCGACAATATATATTTGGGCACCTTTCATTTTGACGGGATCGGCTGCGATTATAGCATTTTGCTCGGCATGTACTGCAACACATAGTTCGTACCGCTCTCCTTTAGGGACATGCTGACGTTCCCGTTCGCATACGCCTGTGTCAATACAGTTATCTTTACCACGCGGTGCGCCATTGTAGCCTGTACTTATTATTATATTATCTTTTACGATAATGGCACCATAACGTCGGCGAAAACAGGTAGAACGACGCCCTACTGCTTTAGCGATATCAAGAAAATATTCCGTCCAACCAGGACGGCTGTACTCATTCATATTGTTCTCCATATTATTAATAGGATGCAAATCACATTTTTGATTTACATCCTATCTTAAAAATTAAAATTTAATTTTCCGCTACACTTTAATTACAGTGTACCGAATAATCTATCACCAGCATCGCCTAAGCCTGGCACAATATAGCCATGCTCATTAAGCTTTTGATCTACTGATGCAGTATAAATTTTGATATCCGGATGTGCTTTATTTAAGGCTTCTATGCCCTGCGGTGCTGATACCAAGCATAAGAATATGATATGCTTAGCGCCTTTTTCTTTTAATAAGGAAAGAGCCGCTGCTGCTGAACCACCGGTTGCCAGCATCGGATCGACAACGATAAGTGTACGGTCAGCAACATCAGTAGGCAATTTGCAGTAATATTCTACTGGCGCCAATGTTTTAGGATCGCGATACATTCCTACATGTCCAATTTTAATTGTAGGAATTAATTTTACAATACCGTCAACCATACCCAAACCAGCGCGTAAAATTGGAATAAGACCTAGCTTCTTACCGTCAAGTGTTTTCGATTTACATTTTACTACTGGTGTTGTTATATCCATGTCCACTAATGGCAAATCGCGGGTTATTTCATAAGCCATAAGCATCGATATTTCTTCCAGCAATTCACGAAAATCTTTTGTTCCTGTTTCCTGCATACGCATAAGAGTTAATTTATGCTGCACTAAAGGATGATCTATTACACTTACATTTAAATCTTCTATCATTTTCTATCTCCTACTATTGTTAATACAATGGATAATTTTGACATAAAACTTTTACTTTAGCTCTAGCCTGTTCATGCACGTTTTCATCAGTCGGGTTATCAAGTACTGAAGCAATAATTGCTGCTACTTCTTCCATATCAGCTTCTTTAAAGCCACGTGTAGTCAGTGCTGGTGTTCCAAGTCTTATACCACTCGTTACAAATGGGCTTAATGGTTCAAATGGTATGGTATTTTTATTTACAGTTATACCGATATCATCAAGTAATTTTTCAGCTTCTTTACCTGTAATATCTTTGCTGCGCAAATCTACCAGCATTAAATGATTATCTGTGCCACCTGACACAATACGGAAACCATTTTTAATCAATGAGTCAGCCAGAACACGGGCATTTTTTATTATCTGACGCTGATATTCTTTAAATTCATCACTGAGGGCTTCCTTAAAGGCTACGGCCTTAGCTGCTATTACATGCATTAATGGGCCACCCTGTGTTCCAGGGAAAATAGCTTTATTAAATTTCTTGCCAAATTCAGCATCATGGCATAAGATAATCCCACCACGTGGACCACGTAAGGTTTTATGAGTGGTAGAGGTAACAACATCAGCATATTCAATAGGATTTGGATGAAGACCTGCCGCAACAAGACCAGCAATATGAGCCATATCCACCATCAAATAAGCATTTACCGATTTAGCTATAGCTGCTAAACGCTGAAAATCAATAATACGTGCATAAGCACTGGCACCAGCAACAATCATCTTAGGATGATGTTCAGCAGCCAACTCCTGTAATTTATCATAATCAATTCGTTCGGTTTCTTTATCAACGCCATACGGAATAACATTAAAATATGTACCGGAAATATTTACAGGGCTGCCATGTGTCAAATGTCCACCATCAGTAAGGTTCATACCTAAAATGGTATCACCAGGATTAAGCAGCGCAAAATACACGGCTGTATTGGCCTGTGCCCCTGAATGTGGCTGCACATTAGCATAATTAGCCCCAAATATTTTTTTTACTCTGTCGATAGCTAATTGTTCTACAACATCTACACATTCGCAGCCGCCATAGTAGCGTTTTCCTGGATAACCTTCGGCATATTTATTAGTCAGAACGCTGCCCTGTGCCTGCATTACAGCCGTGCTTACTATATTCTCCGAAGCTATCAATTCTAGTTTATTGCGTTGACGAGTAAGTTCTGCATTTATTGCATTTTTTATTTCTAAGTCAACTTTTGCTAAATCGTCTACTAAATTCATTTAATATCCTCCCAAATGAAGCAACACAACTTTGACTAAGCCAGCTGCGTTTTATTAGTGATTATTTTACACTAATAATTTTTATTTATCTTGTATTTCCATAATCTTATTTACGCGACGTTCATGGCGTCCGCCTAAAAATTCTTCTTTAACCCATACTTGTACCATTTCTGTAGCTGGTCCAAAACTAATATCTCGTCCACCCATAGCCAATACATTGGCATCATTATGCTGGCGTGACATCCGAGCTGTAAATACATTATGGCATAATGCGGCTCTAATGCCCTTCACCTTATTGCAGGCAATAGATATACCTATACCTGTTCCGCAAAGGGCAATGCCTCTATCGGCTTGTCCTGAAGTTATTTTTTCACAAATCTTTTCCGCAATATCAGGATAATCTACTGAGTCTGTTGTATAAGTTCCTACATCTTCAACAGTTATATCAGAAAATTCCTTTAGCACTTCCTTAACATGCTCTTTTAACTCCAATGCACCTTGATCGCAGCCAATAACAAGTTTCATAAAAATCAGCATCCCCTAAGGATGCTTGTACACCACCTATCATTTTTATGCTAATTTTACCACACTGCTACGCAATATGGCAAATATATTATCAGTTAAAGATACGTTATCCAACATTAATAATCGTCTGTCCACTAGCCTTTTTCATACGATTCATTATTGCCAGTCCCATGCCTTTTTCTGTAGTACCCTCAGCCAAAATAATATCAATATTTTTATCATCAAAAAACCGCAATCCATTATATAAATTAGCCGCAATATCCGCTAACTTTCTTTGGCTGCCATAATCGAATACCATATCATGTCCCAGCAGGTTAATTACCTCATGACTAGCCAATATACCAACTTTTTTTCCGTCTTTTTTATAGCGTGCTAATTCTTTGGCAAAAGCTCCGAGCATATCCATCTGACTGCCTTGCAATAAAACCATCGGTGCCTGCGGTGCATAATGACGATATTTCATGCCTGGTGCTTTAGGTACCTTATCTTTTTGCGTTAAAGCAGGGTCGATACTTACTTCCGGAAAAATCTCTTCGAGCATTTCCTTGGTTATTGCCCCCGGACGCAGGATAATTGGTTTATCTTCAGTACAATCAACAATTGTCGATTCCACACCAAAACTTGAACCACCGCCATCCAAAATCAACGGTATCCGTCCTTGTAAGTCTGCATAAACAGCCGCAGCTGTTGTCGGACTAGGTCGTCCTGAAATATTGGCACTTGGTGCCGCTATTGGCACACCAGACAACTCTATAAGTTTTCTGGCTATATCATTATCCGGCATTCTAACCCCCACCGTATCAAGACCACCAGTGATACAGTCAGGTACAGTGTCCTTTTTCGGTAAAATCATTGTTATCGGTCCCGGACAAAATGCCGCCATGATTTCCATTGCCATGTGCGGTATGTTTTTACTTATCATTGACAACATTTTTATACTATCTATATGTAAAATCAAAGGATTATCTGATGGTCGTCCTTTTGCGCTATATATTTTCCCCGCAGCCGTTTCATCAAGACCATTGGCACCAAGTCCATATACTGTTTCTGTCGGAAAAGCTACAACTTCACCTTTTTTTATCAGCTCTGCCGCTTCTTGTATACCTGCTTCTTCATTATCCTGTACATCAATTATTTTTGTTTCCATAATATTATTACCCGCTCTATATTTGCTAAATCTTTTATTATTTCACAGCGTCCCCAATTATTCTGCTGTGCTATTTTTTTTATTTCTTCAGCTTGTCCTATACCTATTTCACATGCTAAAAAGCCATCTTCCCGCAGCAAAGCCTGACTTTCACCTAATAATCGCCGATAAAAATCAAAACCATCATTATCATCAGTCAAGGCATTATGCGGTTCATATTCGCGCACATCCGGCTCTAAATCCGCCATATCACTTTGGGGAATATACGGTGGATTAGACACGATTGCCTGTAACGAATTTTTCTCCAGCCCAGATAACGGTGTTAATAAATCACCCTGACAAAACTCAATATTATCTGCTTGTAAGACGCTGGCATTTTCTCTTGCTACTATAAGGGCCTGCTCAGAAATATCAACGGCATATACTTTTATACTTTTGCATATTTTGGCCAGCGATATGGCAATCGCGCCTGAGCCCGTGCCAATATCAGCAATAACATTATTCTTATTTGTTGGCAAACGCTCACTTACCGCTTCTACCAAGTGTTCTGTTTCTGGTCTTGGCACCAATACATTTTTATTAACGATAAATGTCATGCCCATAAATTCTTTTTTCCCAATGATATAGGCAACCGGCTCCCGCATCGCTCTTTTTTTCACTAACTCACGAAAAGCTGTCAGTTCCTCTTCCTGCAAAGGCTCATCAAAATGCACATATAAGTATATACGTTCTTTTTGCAGTAAATGTGCCAATAATACCTCGGCATCTATACGAGCTGATTCGATGTTTTTACTAGCAAAATAATCCTGCGTCCATTTTAATAAAGTACCGATTGTCCAGATTTTTGTCGTTTTTTGCATATTATTTAACCTGCTTGAGTTTTTCTGTCTGATCTGCTGTTATCAAGGCATTAATCAGTTCGCCAAGCTCTCCATTTAAGACACTGTCAAGCTTATGCAGGGTAAGGCCAATACGATGGTCGGTCACTCGTCCCTGCGGAAAATTATAGGTTCGTATTCTTTGGCTGCGATCGCCTGAGCCAACCTGACTCTTACGTTCAGCAGCCACTTCATTTTTTTGGGCTTGCTGCGCTTCATCATTAATTCTGGCACGCAATACCCGCATCGCTTTTTCTTTGTTTTTCAGCTGTGATTTTTCATCCTGACACTGAACTACAATACCTGTAGGCATATGTGTTATACGAATCGCTGAATCCGTTTTATTTACATACTGTCCACCGGCACCGCTGGCTCTATATGTATCAATACGCAAATCAGATTGTTTAATATCTATCTCAACATCTTCCACCTCCGGCAATACAGCAACCGTTACTGCCGAGGTATGGATACGTCCGCTTGATTCAGTTTCGGGCACACGCTGCACACGATGCGTACCACTTTCATATTTAAAACAGCTATAAGCTCCATAGCCATCTATGCTAAAAGAAATTTCTTTGAACCCGCCCAATTCAGTAGCATTAGAATCCATAATTTCTGTCTTCCAGCCTTTAGTTTCAGCATAGCGGGAATACATACGGAATAAATCACCAGCAAAAAGTGCTGCTTCATCACCGCCAACGCCGCCACGAATCTCAATAATGACGTTTTTATCATCATTGGGGTCTTTAGGCAGAAGTAGTATTGGCAGTTCTTCCTCAAAATTATCTTTAAGTTTTTGCAAAGATGCTATTTCTGTTTCCAGCATCTTTTTAAATTCATGATCGCTTTCTTCCGCCAGCATTGTTTTATTTTCCTGCAGTTCCTGCACAACACGTTTATACTCGCGATATTTACCAACCATTTCTGTTAAAGCCGCATGTTCCTGACTGTATTTACGCCAACGCGGCATATCTGTCAAAACATCAGGATCACTTATCAGTGACTCCAACTCCAAATATTTATTTTCAATTGCATCTAATTTTTCTAACACGAACGCTTTTCCCCTTCTGATTAATTGTTATTTAATGGCTCAACCAAAGAAACATTATCCGTGGGTATTTCTTCAGCCTGGCATTTAGCTGTCATTTCTTCTTCGATTACAACGGCTTCAACTGCCTTTATTGCCACTTCCAACATTGAATCATCTGGTTCTTTGGTAGTAAGTCTTTGCAGCCAAAGCCCCGGTAATACCGCAATATGCACTATCGGATTTTTCGACTTACCAGAAAACTTTATGATTTCATAGGATATCCCTGCCACTACCGGCAGCAAAATCACCCGTGATAATATTCTATATATCAAATCCGGCCAGCCTAAAAAAGCAAATGTCACAATGCTGACCAACATAACAATAAGCAAAAAAGATGTACCACAACGCGGATGAAATCTTGAAAATGGCCTGATATTGGCTGGTGTAAGTTCCACGCCAGACTCATAAGCAAAAATTGTCTTATGTTCTGCTCCATGATATTGAAATACACGATAAATATCTTTTACTCTTGAAATTCCATAAATATATATCAAAAAAATAATCAGGCGCAATCCGCCCTCGCCCAAATTCATATAAAAAGGATTAGTCGTAGGAAAAAATCTGGCTGCCGCCGTTGGTATTACCACAAATAGGATAATTGCTGCCGCCAAAGATACTAATATCGTCCCAATCATTTCTTTATCAGACAACGTGTCGTCTTCTTCCTCACCAGCCATTTTAGCTGAATACGATAAAGATTTCATGCCCATCACCAGTGATTCGCCAAGTGCTAATACGCCACGAATAAATGGTTTTTTTAATATTGGATATTTATCAGCCAATGAATTGACTGGTTTTTTCTGAATGCTTATTTCACCAGAAGGCTCCCGCACCGCTGTAGCCACATAGTCCTTGCCACGCATCATAACACCTTCAATAACGGCCTGTCCGCCTATAGTCATTTTATTACAGCTTTTGTCCTTCACTATAGTGCTCCTTTAAATTACTCTATATATAAATGTAGCAGAGCATCGCTGCTCTGCCGCCCATAATAAATATTATTTTTTTCCGTAACGTTTGTTGAACTTTTCAATTCTACCACCGGCAGCAGATTCACGCTGGCGACCTGTATAGAATGGATGACATTTAGAACATACGTCTACACGAAGTTCATCTTTAACTGATCCAGTTTTAAAAGTATTACCGCAACCACAAACAACAGTTACTTCTTTATACTCAGGATGTATTCCTTGTTTCACTTTTACGCACCTCACTTATCATAAACTATCAATTCCTGATTATAGCACAGTCACTTGGCTCTTGCAAGTTCAAAAACAGCTATAATACTATATAAAATATTAATGCTGGCAAAGCAAAATACGGTCCATAGGCAAAGTAATCTGAACGTTTTTTTTGCTTTGACGCAAGCAGTACAAGTGCAGCTATTGCACCCAATAATATTCCAATAACTATAACTAAAATCAAGCGTTCTGTTCCCAGCAATAGGCCCAGTGCGAATATTAGTTTAATATCACCGCCACCAATTGCTCCTCTTAATAATACTGCTAATAGCAAAAATAGTCCACCCCCAGCTATTGCTGCCATAAATCTGTCCATCAATACAGGCGGTTGATACAAAAAATCAAAAAAACTTCCCAAAATAACCGCTGCAATCATTTTATCAAAAATAACCTGCTGTTCAAAATCCGTATAAATTATTAATATTAATACATAGCCTAGAAATATCTTCAGTAGTCCCAGCCAAATATCTTCCTGAAAAGCCACTCGTACAAAAATAATCGACATCATCAATGTAATAAAATATATTCTTTTTTTACTATATAACGATTTCCCAGCAAATGAAAGCAGTTTTTTATTATCAGTATATAAAGTTTGAATCCATATATTGCCAATGCAAGCAAATAGATATGCCAACAAAAAAAATAATAAAAATTCTATTATATATTTTATTATAATAAATTTTTCCATTTGATAAAATTCCTCTAATATTAAAAATCAAAATATGTTAAAATTAATCTAGCAGTAAACTTATTATATTATTTAGGAGAATATAATGAAACAATTATTTAGTAATATTTTAAAATCACAGCAAGGTGTTGCTGTAGTTATGTTTGCGTTCATACTCCCCTTATTAATTTTAGCTGCTGGAATTTCTGTTGATTTCGGCAACGTATACTTTCACAAATCGCAATTACAAAATATGACTGATGCAGCCATACTTGCCAGTGCCAAAGAATACGAGAACAACCCTCAATCATCTGACTTATCTCAAATTACAGATGAATACATTGAAAAAAATCTAAAAAATAATCCCGGTTTTAATAATCCTATTCCTGCAACTAACCCTTATCCTGTAATAACTCATAAAGATAACTCCACAAAATTACAATTAACCTTAACAGAAAATGTTCCCTTATATTTTTTCCGTGTATTTGGCTATAATGAAATGAAAATATCCGCACGCTCAACTGCGCTTGTCGCTAGTGAATCCGGTTGGCCATTTAAAGATTTAATCACATTTTCTCAATCTATGAATGTTAATCAGGGGCATCAAAATAATGTCTATAATACAACTTTTGATGGTAATATCCGATTTATCCCCCCGCATCAAAAAACAACATTACTTCCCAAAATAATAATAATCGTAACTCTAATACGGAAATTGCCAATAGCATTTATACATCTGAAGAAATATCTGCCAGTAACAGCGAACATTCGCTTACCCCAATTGTTTCTCTCGATAAAATGCCTGATTTTGATAATACTCCCTATGCCTATAATTCATTAATTGAAAATGCTGATAATAAACATGTTGCTAGTTCACAAAATGTTTATTCTAATGATTTAACCGGTAATATAGTTTATCTAAACGGTACTAATCTTACCATAAATATTAATCAGGCACTCCCCGGATCAAATGATCCTGCTCTGCAAAATAAACCATTATACGTAGTTTATGCCAACAAAGACGGCATGATTAATCTGCATGTTTCGGCTGATACAGTACGCCCCTTAGTTATATATTATCTTGGTGCTACAGTTAATTATAATCCTAGTTCTTCCGGCATATATCGTGGTGTAATTTATACGCCTAATGCTCAATTATGGGTAAATGAAAATCGGGCTGATTTTCGTGGCAGTATCTATGCCAAAACATTTTACTCGCAGGTATCCGGCACCTATGTATATAAAGCGTATTCCGATAATAAAAGCTCTGGTGGTTCTTCCATTAAACTTGTTGATGATGACGAATAACCTTATTTTATAAAAGTTAATATATTACCAACCTCATAGCCATAATATTCAATACTTCCCACCGGCATTTCAATTACAGCATCTGCCTTTTTGCACATGCTAACTCCAATCCATGGTCTAATATTTGGCACTTTTTTTATTATCATATTACCTTTATCAATATAAACCAAATCCAGCGATTGACGCATAAACATCATATGAATGCTATTACAAGGCTGTAATAGCATTCCCTGCCCCAACGGTAAGCGTGACCGTCCCATCAGTCCCTTAAATCTCTTAAAAAAAGTATCTGCCACCTCCAGCTGAAGGTACAGATACTTTTTTTTATTATTGCACACCGCTTTTATTAACTTCATAACTTACCTTTCATTTACCCATTTTAGCAACGAACCCCAACAATGATGGCAATAATGTTATAACAAAAATTGCTGGAAATATAAATAATACTAAGGGGAAAATTATTTTTACGGGTGCCTTTAATGCCTCTGCTTTTGCCCGCTGCATACGTCTTTCCCTCATATTATCAGCCTGTTCAATTAAAATCTTTCCCATACTTGTTCCCAGCCGCTCCGCTTGAATAACCGCTGTTGTAAACAGTTGAATCTCCTGTATTTTACATCGTTCTGCCATACTTTGTAATGCCACATTGCGCGGTGCCCCTATTTTTATATCATGTAAAATAGTTTTACATTCTTCAATAAAAACACCCTGCATTTTATCAGTTATTCGCAAAAGTGCCGCATTAAAAGACAATCCTGCCTGTACACTAACACAAAGCAAATCAAGCACTTCCGGCAGCTGTCTAAGAATTTCTTTATAGCGACGTTGTATAATAATATTAAAAATCATAAACGGTAAAAAACCACCAATAACAAACGCTGTAATTATCATGACCATTTTTTGAATAAATAACAAATTTATATTTTTTAAAATAAAAAAACTGCTAATACTCCCCACAACAATTATTGATAACAGCCAAAAACCGGCTACTGTATTTACACGCCACTTATACTGCTTCCCCGCCTGCATGATACGATCAGTAAGTAGTTTTTCAATAGACTGTGGTGTAAACATAAAAATAGTCTCCTGTATATTTTTATATATAGGCAGAACTACACGTTCATATAATGATTGTTCTTCAGGCAGTGATCTTATTTTTTTATGTCTGTTTTTCCATTCACTGTCAACAACACGTATATTAAACGATTTTAAGCGTTTATGTACTTTAGTTTTATCAGTATTTGCCAATAGCAACAATGCAATAATACAAAATAATACTACCCCGAAAGCTATTGAAATCAGCAATATTTGCATAATATTCTCCTGTTATCTAAAAAATATCATCACTATCAAATATATCCAATGGCATTTCAATTCCATTCATTTGAAATTTTTCTAAAAAGCCTGGCTGCATTCCGGTTGCTGTAAATCTACCTTCAACACGACCATTTTCGTCTATTCCTGTTTGTACATAACGAAATATATCCTGAAGTATTATAACATCACCTTCCATACCTTGCACTTCTGATATATAAGTAATCCGACGGCTGCCATCACGTATACGTGATTGATGCATTATTAAATCAATAGCTGATGATATCTGCTCTCTGATTGCCCGTACTGGTAGTTCTACGCCTGCCATAAGCACCATTGTCTCTAAGCGGCGCAAAGCATCACGTGGATTATTGGCATGCGCTGTTGTTAGCGAACCATCATGACCAGTATTCATTGCCTGAAGCATATCAAGTGCTTCACCAGAACGAACTTCACCAACAATAATTCTATCAGGACGCATACGCAATGCATTACGCACCAAATCTCTTATTGTAACCGCACCTTTTCCCTCAATATTTTCCGGACGTGCTTCCAATGTTACAACATGTTTTTGCTGTAAGCGTAATTCAGCTGCATCTTCAATTGTTACAATACGTTCGTTATTGGGTATAAATGATGACAGCGCATTTAATGTCGTCGTTTTACCTGACCCTGTTCCACCGGATACCAAAACATTAAGCTTAGCTTTAACACATGCCTGTAAAAAAAATGACATATTTTCATCTAAAGTACCAAAATTAACTAAATTTTCCATAGTAAGTGGATTACGAGAAAATTTTCTAATAGTTACGCACGGACCATTAAGGGCAAGTGGCGGTACTATTATATTTACACGTGAACCGTCTGCCAAACGGGCATCAACTAAAGGTGATGATTCATCAACACGTCTACCCAGTGGGGTTAATATTCTTTCAATAATATGCATAAGATGCGTATTATCTTGAAAGTAAACTTTAGTCAAATGCAATTTGCCCATTTTTTCTATAAAAATTTTTTTTGGCCCATTAATCATTATTTCTGTTATTGTATCATCTTTTAGAAATGGTTCAATTGGTCCTAAACCAAATATCTCATCACTTACATCACTTACAAGCGAATTTCTATCCGCCCGTGGCAACGCAAAAGGATGCTCCTCCATTACCTTCTGACTGTATTCAGCAATTACTGTCTCCAGCTTTGTCTTTTCTGCTTTGTCAGTAAAAGCCTTTTCCAATAATATTCGCTGTCCACCATCAAGATTCTCGACAATACGCTGATGTATTTCTGATTTAATTTGCTGATAAGTGTCATCATTATTATTGGGATTACGCTTACCAAAGATTTGCCCGATTTCGTCAATTTCGTTCTTTTTTCCCAAGCGTTTCAGCAATGACATATTACCGCTCCTCTTATTTTATATCAAACAGTTTTATTTTACTGTATCATTTTCATATTTATTGAATTTCCCGACGCATTTTACAGTTTACCGATATTTGTTTTGGAATAATAAATCCTAAAATATCACCGGAATCATCATGATGTGCTGTTAATATTACTTCCACATATTTATCGCTATCACCTTGTTTTATAACTGCAAAGTCATTGTCAGCTTTTGGATCCCATTTATATAAAGTAGTTACTAATTTTCTATCTTGATATTTCTCTTTTATTTCATTCACGTTCATTTCGTCAGTCATTGTAATAGCAGCATAACGTGTACTGTCTCTTGCTATCTCCGATAAAGTCAAATAATCGGAAAAAAGCATTCCCATATAAATGATTCCCCAAAAAAACAGCATAAATACAGGCAATACCAGAGCAAACTCTACTATTGTCTGTCCTTTTTGGCGTACCTGCATAATTTTCTCCTATATAATTTTAAGTATAAGTGGTATTGATATATATCAATACCACTTATACTTAAATCACTTCACCCGCTTGTTACTTAAGATCAACCACTATTCCTTACCAGTCAATGCATTAGCAGCCCCTTGGAAAGCCCCTTCTACTGCACTTCCTAGTGTTCCACTAGCACCTAAATATCCAGCTAATACAACTACAGCTGCTAATATTAAAGCATATTCAACAATCCCCTGACCTTTTTGTGTAAAATAACGATTTTTTAAATGAGTTAAAATAGTAAACAATACAAACATCTCCTTATAAATTTATTATATATAATAACATGCATAAGCCATGCTTAAACATCAATATCAACAATTCTCTGAATTACCCAAAAACCAACAAGTTCTGATATAAGCGCACCACCAATTGCCATATGACCAGTAGGTGTTGTCAATAAAGGCTGTAAATACTGCGGATTTATAATATATAATATTACCGCTAGAAATATCGGTAATAATGCCAATACAACCCCTGATAATCGTCCTTGCGCAGTTAATGTCTTTACTTCACGTTTCATTCTAATCCGTGACATTATCGTTGCACTAATGGTATCAAGTATATACGCAAGATTTCCACCAACCTGACGCTGTATCAAAACAGCTGCTACCATCAAATCAAAATCATCACTTTTAACACGTTTTGCCATATTATTAAGTGCCGTTTCTAATGGTGTACCAATATGAGTTTCGGCGATTACTTTGGAAAATTCTTCACCAATTGGTGCCTCCATTTCTTTAGCGACAAAATCAATTGCCTGCATAAAACTAAAACCAACTCTTATCGCATCGGAAATCATCAGTAATGTATCACCCATCTGCTCAGTAAAAGCATGCAAACGACGGGTAATTTTTATTTTTATATATAAAACTATTAGTATTACTGCTATACAAAATGATATAATTGACCATTGCCATCTAAGAGTTATCAGCATTACAAAAACAGCGGCTAAAAAACCTACTATCAATGTAAATGCAACAATTTCTCCACCAGTTAAAGGTATTCCAGCCCTTTGCATCAAATAATCAAACTTTTTAGTTTGGCGCACCTGCTCTAGTACTTTAGCCAATTTTTGAAGATATTTACGCCATTTTTTTTGCTTTTCTTGTTTCATTGTCGCAACAGGTCTATCAGCTAAATAATCCTGTACTCGCTCTTTAACTACTATATGAGTATTTTTCATGCTAATTATAAGCAACATCATTATTATAAAAAATATTAAGCCGAAAAAAAGTATTGGGAAAATCATCGTTTTTCCCACCTCATATAGTTTTTATTACAGATAATATCACTTAGCATCTCAATACTTTCACCTAATTTGGAGTCAGGTTTAACATCAACAGCCATTTTCCCATCATTAGCTGCTGATGATACCAAACGATATTCATTTGGTAGTATCGCTTCAACCGGATAATCAAGAATATTTGCCAATTCCCTTTGTGCGTCTTTTGTACATGGCTCAATACGAGTAAATATTGTTCCAACTTTTTCCTTGTAATTATCCGGCCAGGCATCACAAAAAATTTCCAGTGCCCGCTGCATATGTTTTATTTCAAAACCGCCATTATCCATTGATACTAAATACACTTTGTCTGCTTCTTCGGCAGCTGCTGTAGATATTGCCGTAAATGCCGGCGGTAAATCAATCAATATATAATTAAATAAACTACGAGCCATTTTTATCATTTCAATAAATGATTTTATTTTTATCTGTTCAGCAAACTCTGGTCGTTTAGTTCCGCATAATGCATAAACATTTTTATTTATTGTTGCAAAATATGACTTAAGCGTAATTGGTGATAAAAATTCAATATCACGTACTGCCTCTACAATTGTACTTGATGGTTTTAGATCAAAAAATACTGCCATATCACCAAATTGCAAATCAGCATCAATTATTGCGACTTCTTCCTGTGTTTGTCTTGCTAAACTTATTGCTAAATTAGAAATAAGCGTTGTTTTTCCACTTTTCCCTTTTGGACTAAAAAAAGCTATTGTTTTATTATCTTTATTAGCATTATTATTGCCAAAAGTTTCCAATGCTTTTTTCAGTTCATCTGCTGTAAAAGGCTTTATCAAATAACCATCTGCTCCAGCACGTACCATTTGAGCAGCTGCCTGAGCATTCCATTGTGTACTCAAACATAAAATTGTATTGTTAGGAAACTGCTCTCGAAACAATTTTACGGACTGCATATTTTCAGAATCATCAACATCAAGCAATATTAAATTGGAAGCAAAAACCATAGATTGACCTAAAGCATCATTGGCATTTGTGTATCTTGATACTAATTCAAAATCACGGGCATTTTTTATTACACTCGATAAACGTTCCAACATTAATCGATTATTTTCTACTAAAATTATCTGATATTTTGCCATGATTTCGATTATACACTCCTTTATTTAAATATATTTTTTACAAATGATGTTATTGTTTTATCGCGCTGTCTTGGTTCATTTCCTTTACTCATATATTTAGTAACCAACTGCCTAACACGATCGCGTATCAAAGATTCTTTATCTTCAGCTACCAGTGGAATACCATCAGCGATTGATTTTTGTGCTTGCATAAAATCATTGGGAATAATGTGATAAAATTTTTCCTGCAATAATTTTTCTACATCATCTAATGAAATATCTGTTTTTGAATCACTTCGATTGAGTATCAAACGTATTTTATGCTTATCATATCCAATATTACGCATTGTATCATAGCCTATTTTCATATTTTTTATTGTAGGAATAAAGTCAACAATCCCAACAAATGTAACTAATGTACTAATATCCATAACAGCAAGATTAGCTTCACTAAATGCCGATGTTGTATCAACTACAACATATTCAAATTTTTTCTGCAGATTTTCAATACATTTTTTTATATGCTCTGTTGAAATATTATAGGCTTCCTCTAATTTATTGGGTGCCAATAATACCGAAAAATTAACATTTTTATAACTATAATTATGTAGATATTCTTCAATTTCTACATATCCTTGCTTACTTAGTTTATCAGTTGCATCAAATATAGTAACTGGTGATTCTATATTCAGGTAATTTCCAACATCACCAAATTGTAAATCCATATCAACTAAACATGTTTTATACCCCATATATGCCAACTGAGCTGCCATATTTATTGATAATAATGTTTTTCCCACTGCCGATGCCGTGCTAAATACCGTTACTATAATTCCTTTTTTCTGATTATCTATATTCATATATAATAACCCTCTTATTATTACTTTTCAGCGGCTACAGATTCTTTATTTAAAGATACATCTTTGCGATTATCCTTTTGTGTATTATTATATAATTCATGCATATCATCAGACATTTTTACTGGGGTATCTGAACCAACCAATGTCGGTGTTATCAAAATAATAAGTTCACGTTTATCCTTGGATTTTGCTGTGTGCCTAAAGAAGGAACCTATTATCGGCAAATCTCCCAGTATCGGAAATTTATTAATGGTCTTACTTTCTTCTGAATTTATTAATCCACCTATAGCCATTGTCGTTCCAGAAGCAATACTTATATTTGTTGAAGCCTCTCTTGATCGCAATGCTGGAATTGTGAATTCATTATTTCGTATTTCATGTGAGTAATCTAATGTACTAACTTCTGCTTTTATTTTAGTTGTAATATCCTTTGCCGAATGCACTGTGGGTTCAATATTAAGTTTAATACCATAATCACGCCACTCAATAGATATATCTCCATTATTATTACTTATAGGAATTGGTATTTTACCACCAATCAATATACTGGCTTTCTCCCCACTTAACGTTGTTATATTAGGTCGTGATAAAACTTTAGCATCTCCTTTTGTTTCTAGTGCCTGTACTGTAGCATTTATATCAGCATAACTTTTTGTAAAACTCTGACCTACGCCAAAACTTCCTGATGACCCTAGTGTTACAATACCTGTATCTGTATCAATATCAGATGCATTAGAAAATAAAAGTCCTAATTCCTTCGATTTATCCATGGAAATTTCTATTATCTGAGCTTCTATCTTAACCTGATATGGTTTAGACATTTGCAATAAATTAATTACCTTTTTTCCATAAACTTGTGCTATTTTTTCTGCTATATCTTTTTCATATTGATTTTTAACACTACCTTGCAATAAAATATTATCTATGGAATTTTGTACATTTATTTCATCATTCGGCAAAACTCGTTTTATAGCTTGAGCAATAGCTAAATTATCAGCCAGTACATTAATATTAAATTGCTGACGCATACCATTATTAGTCCAAACTCTCAGTGTAGTGCTTCCTACACTCTTTGCATTTATTAATATCTCCGTTGAAGACGCTACAACAGCATCTGCAATAGTCGGATTAGCAATTGCAATCTGTGTTATTTCACTGGTACCTACATTTAAATAGTAAGATTGATTAAGTGGTATTGATATAGGTGTCATAATATCACTAGCCATAACATTATTATTACCCAGTATTAAAAAAGAAAATACTATTAATATTGGTAAAAATTTTTTTACCATTTTCATCTCACCTCAACCTTACTTTTTGTTTCTCCCCGTATAACAGTTATACTTTTCCCATTATCAGAAATGTTTTGTGCTACACTATCGTAATTTCTAGCGGGTACTGCATTATTTACCGGAGCAGGAGGTGGATTATTATTTGTAATCTTATTTTCCGGTGCAATATATTCACTATACTGTGTATCCGCAACAAATTCATTTGATGCTTCCAATGGTCTCAGCATTAATGAAAGTGAGCCTCTACTAGCTGCGGTTCGCAAGCGCAATGCATCATATGGTTTTATTGCCAATGTAGCTGTAGACATTTTTTGATTTGCCTCATCTACCTGCTTTTCTGCTTTATCAGTTGCTTTTTTCACATTACTTGCAGCTATTGATGTTTTATTTATTCCCAGTAAAAGTACATCCTGTAAAATTATTTCACTTTTCATTTCTGGTTTATTGGTTACAACAATTACATCAACATAATCGCCAGGTTTAGCAAAGCCAGCTACACCAGTAACATCATCTATACTTATTGATATAGCCCGACAATCATTTGGTATTTTACCTACAAAACTAGCTAAGTTATTATCACTATATAATTTAGGAACAGTTATAATATCACCCGCCATAACAGATACCTTTACTATTTTCCCTACTACTTCATTAATATCTGTTACCGGATTAGCTGGCAATAAATTTTTTGGTACATTAGTTATTGTTAACATATTATTATTAATGATAGTATCACGTGGAATATCAATTTTAGCCGTAACAACTGCGACCATACTGACTTTTGATGTATTTTGTACATTATTGTTAATACTATATATATACATATACAAAAATCCTGCAAATATTATACTTACAAGTCCCGCGATTATTAGTAATTGTTTTTGTGATAATTCATTTACTTTATCTGCTATTATTTTAAACTTATTAATTAATTTCAAAATTTTCCCCACCCACTAAAAAAGACCAAATAAAAGCATTTCTTTTATTTGGTCTTTTAAAACTTCAAAATGACAGATACAATAAAATACCAAAATAAAACAATATATTATTGCATCCCTCCACCCACCGTAGAATATTTATACTCATTTAAATATTCCACATATTAAATTTTATCATTACGAGATTTATCTTTTCTTGATTATATAACAAATCGTTTCATATAACAAGATATTTAATTGGTCAGTTGTAAAATGAAATTGAACAAATAAATAAAATCCATAATGATGAACCTTGTGTTAGAATGTAATCGCTAAACAACAATCTACAAAGGAGCAATCACTATGGATCAACTCCATTCTAACACAGACGACACTTCTCGTAAACGGGGATCGCATCTCACACTTGATCAGCGTGGCGCGATTCAGATACTAAACCGCCAAGGCTTATCATTACGAGCCATTGCTGATGCTGTAGGCTGCGCACACGCTACTGTCTGGTACGAATTACGGCGCGGTACGCCTTCGCGTACCAACAGCCGTGGTCGGATTCCCATATATATGGCAAAACGTGGCCAAGCTGCCTACAATGAACATCGCACGCACTGCCGCAAGCCCTACAAGCTGGATAACGACTTGTTCGAGCCGTTTATTCAATGGCTAGTCAAGCAGGTTCGTGAAAAGCATTGGTCCCTGGATGTATGCGTCGGCTATGCCAAACTTCATCAGCTATTTCCAAGGGATGAGATGGTCTGCACCAAGACTCTGTATAACATGCTGTGGGCTGATAAGCTGCCGATTACCATATTCGAGGTACCATGTGTTATTTCACGCAAGCAGCACCGCAAATGGAATCGCAAAAACAAGCGCATTCTTGGGCGCAGCATCGATGAACGTCCTGCCATTGTTGATGAACACGAGGAACTCGGTCACTGGGAAGCGGACACTGTCGTCGGGAAGCGCCAAGGCAAGGAATCCGTTGTCTTCACCATGGTAGAACGTATCACGAATCACTACATCGCCATTAAGATTCCTGGCAGGAACAGCGCTGGTGTGAGCCAAGCGATGGATCAGCTCCACGAGCAATATGGTGATCG
>NZ_JACHFH010000002.1 GCF_014201835.1 Pectinatus brassicae
CCAATCTCTATATGCATATTTCTATACATACTGACTAGTTTGGTCGCCTAACTCACGACTAAAGTCACGAGTGTGCGGCTCCCATTTAATCAATAAGTGTTGTCAAAAATTTACTGCCCCGGCAATAAAACCGTGTCAAAGCCCATGCCGCAAAAAGGCCAAATATACTGTTGCAAATAACAGCAATTAGAGTTGTTGTTATCGATAACTGCAGTGCCTGCAAAGTTAAATGATTACTGACTGCTACTATATAAGAATTAATGCCATTTTTAAATGCCTCATGAAAAATAACAATCAGCGGCAGTAGCAGCATAATAAAAATAAATATTATACTGATTGCAATCAAAATATATTTACAGCTCATTATATTTTTTAAATTTGCCATACTATTTTCTGCCCCCGCTGATAATTGCCTGATAATGTATTTGCAGTGAATTTATTGCCAACATGATAACAAAAGAAAATATCAGCATTACAATAGCGATAGCAGTAGCCTGCGGATAATCAAACTGCTGCAGCTTAACCATTATCAATAGTGGAACAATCTCACTTTTATAAGGCATATTACCAGCAATGAAGATTACGCTGCCATATTCCCCCAATGCCCTGGCAAAAGCTAACCCACCACCTAACAGCAATGCTGGCAGAAGCTCTGGTAATACCACTTTGCGTAAAATAGTAAATCGTCCTGCCCCTAATGTAAAAGCAGCTTCTTCAAATGACGGATCAAGATTTTGCAATATAGGCTGTATCGTTCTTACCACAAACGGAATCGTTACAAACACAAGAGCAATCGTTATTCCTATCTGACAGTAGGCTAATTTTATCCCCCATGGTGCAGTTATCGAGCCAATCAATCCCGCTGGTGCATATAACGATGCCAAGGATATACCTGCTACCGCCGTTGGCACTGCAAAAGGCAATTCTATGAGCCCATCGATAATTGCCTTGCCGGGAAAATCATAACGTACTAAAACCCATGCTAAAACAGTACCAAACAAACAATTAATGATAGCCGCAGTCAATGAACAAACAATGCTTACAATATAACCAGATATAATTCTTCTATCAAAAACAGCATGAACAAATTGCATCCATGTCATATCAGCTGCCACAATTATAATAGAAATAAGCGGCAGCAATATAATAAAACTAATATAAAAGATAGTAATGCCCATCGAGATATTAAACCCGGGGATAATACTGCTATTTTTTATTTGCATTGACATTACCTCATTTCACAAAATTTTATTGATATATCTGATCAAATGTTCCGCCATCCGAAAAATGCTTTTTTGCTGCGGCTGTCCAGCCGCCAAATATCGAGCTGTCTATCTTTATAAGCTTCATATGTAAATTAAACACCTTGTCATATTGCTGTAAGATTTTGCTGTCACTGGGACGATAATAGTTTTGCGCTGCAATATTTTGTCCCTGCGGTGAATACAGATATTCTAAATATGCCTTAGCTGCAGCATGAGTTTTTTTATTTGCTGTTACTTTATCCACCTCTGCTACTGTTGGCTGTGCCATAATACTTATTGCTGGTGATATTATCGTAAATTCATCGGGATGTTCCTTGGCTGCCAAATAAGCTTCATTTTCCCATGCCAGCAGGACATCGCCTTGTTGATTTTCAACAAATGCGGTTGTAGCACTGCGGGCACCTGATGTTAACACCAATACATTGGCAAATATTTTTTTCATAAATTGCTTTATTACTATCTCGTTTCCCTGATATTTTTCTGCACCATAAGCCCAGGCTGCCAGATAAATCCAGCGAGCACCACCAGAAGTTTTCGGATTAGCAGTGATAATTCCCACATCTTTTCTTGTTAAATCCTGCCAACTATGTATATTTTTAGGATTTCCTTTTCGCACTAAAAAAACTATAGTAGATGTGTATGGCGTACTTTCATTTGGTAATTTTTGCTGCCAATTTTTATCGAGCAAATTGCTATTTGCTATAGCATTAATATCAGCAGCTGTTGCCAAGGTAACAATATCGGCAGCATTTCCTTCAATGACAGAACGAGCCTGGGCACCAGAGCCACCATGTGATTGAATTATATTTATATTTTCACCAGTTTTTTGCTGCCAATATTTTTTAAAGACGTCATCATATTGTTGGTATAATTCTCTGGTTGAATCATAAGAAACATTTATAATTTCAGCTGAGTTATTTTGCTGCGTATTACTACAGCCTGTAAGTAAAAACAAGCAGCTTCCCAGCAGTAAAAGTATTACCATCTTAAACATAATATTTTTCCTTTTCAGCAAAATAAAAAGGCCAGACAGACAAATGCATAAAAATACAAATGTCTGCCCAGCCTTTAGTTTTCTAATTAGCCAGTACATATCAGTTATTAAGCTGTATATATTCAATATGTTATAAATTTTATAAGGAATATACTATCATATCATTTTTGTAACGTCAATACATATTTTTTAATTAGTAATTGTAAATTAACAAAATATCATTTATAATCAAATTATTTTTTGATTATAAAATGATAATCATTTGATAATCTCACAATTAGGAGATGTTGATATGAAAGATGAAAATTGTGCTTATTGCGGCAATGAGCAAGTATTAGCTGGTTTTGGTATATTCATATGTAACCTGCCTGCCAGTAAATTATATTTATTTAAGGAACAAAGTCATAAAGGACGCTGCATAGTCGCTTATAAAGACCATGTTGCTGATATTGCCGATCTCAACAACAGTGATGTTTCCGCCTATTATCAGGATGTTGCCAAAGTTTCCCGTATTTTACATAAATTATTTAATCCCGATAAAATCAACTATGGTGCTTATGGCGATACTGCCAAACATATTCATACTCATTTAGTGCCTAAATATAAGGATGCATTTGAATGGGGCGGTGTTTTTGCCATGAATCCAGATAAAGTAAAATTAAGTGATAATGAATATAATGAACTCGTCAATAAAATAAAAACAGCTTTAGTTTAATATATAAGTAAAAAAGTTCTAGCGATATAAAAATATCACTAGAACTTTTTTATTTCCCTAATTTAAGGGATCACTTTGCAGCGCCAATGTACCTGCTCTGCCTGGCAGGAATCCCTGATAAACGCGGCATTTTTTTATATCCGGCAAGTTTTTTCCTTCTTTTAACAGTACGAATTCAAACCCCTGCTGCTTAGCTTTTGTAATAAATTCATCCAAAATAAATAGTTTGGACAAACCTTCCATTTCCGCATGAATAGTCCACACATTCCACTGTTTGTCACAATTCTTAAGCCAATAGTCAACAATGGTATCATCATTTATGCCATTGGCGCCTAAAACTTCATCCATAGTCAGTAATGTTCCCGGAATTTGCAGCGGCATAAAATTCTGTTTTTCCATAACAGGATAAAACGGCTCATAACCACGCACATCCGAGCAAAAATCAAACTCAAACTCCTGCTGCACCTTCAAACTATCCGCTGTTACCTGCCAGCCCGGTGCACCACAAAAACGCGGCTTATCCCCGGTTATTTCCGTAAACAATTCACAAGCCAAAGTCAAATGCTCGCGAATTTTTTCTTCTGTCAAATGCGGCAGCTTATCCTGCCAATAAACATGGTCCCAGCAATGAACTCCACAAGCATGCCCTTCCTGCAGCGAGCGTAGTAATGGTGCTGGATTTGGTTTTACTATCTGCGGTGGCGGCAAAAGAGTTCCATACATCATCGTTTTTAAGCCATAGGTAGATGGTGCTTTTGTCCGCAGCATCTTGCTTAAAAAACCCTTGCGAAATATTCGCCGTATTGCCTTGCCTGAATTATCAGGTCCCATTGAAAAGAAAAAACTAGCCTGTACATCATGCTTATGAAAGATATCGAGCATATTAGGTACGCCTTCAGCATAACCTCGTTTTGTATCAACATCTATCTTTATCGCTATTTTTTTACTCATAGGCTATTTATTCCTTTATCATATTTTTAGCATGCCAGTCCAATGTAAGTCTTATTGCTTCGCGCAAAGTTGTATCAGCCTGCCAACCTAATAAATCCTTCATTTTTTCAACTGATGGCAGTCTGTCCTGCATATCGTCATAGTTTTTACCATAATACTGAGCCGCTGGAATTTCCACTAATTCTACTGCATTGGCTTTATCGGCAAACTGCGGATAATTTTTCATTTCTTCGACAATCATTTGCGCCAATTCTTTTATTGAATAATGGTTATTAGGGTTCCCCAAATTGAATATTTCACCATTTGCTTTGCCATTTTCATTTTTTATAATTGTCAGCAGACCATCAATACCATCTTCAACCCAGATAAATGAGCGTTTCTGAGCGCCACCACCAACTAAATTTATCTTGCCTGTATATAAGATATCATAAATAAACTGCGTAATAGAACGAGCCTTGTGTTCAGCAGCATCCTTAAATGTATCAAGACCGGGACCCACCCAGTTAAACGGACGGAAAATAGAAAATGGCAGATTCATTTCCTGACCAAAAGCAAAAATAACTCTGTCCATCATCTGTTTGCTGCAACTATATATCCAGCGTGATTTCTTTATTGGTCCAAGTGTTAAGGTACTTTCATCTTCAATCATAATACAGCTGTTTTCTGTCGGCATTCCATAAACCTCTGAAGTGGATGGGAAAATAACACGTTTATGATGCTTAGCACAGTGACGCACAATTTTAAGATTTTGTTCAAAATCAAGTTCAAACGTCCATAAAGGATGACTTATATAATAAGCGGGACGAGCTATACCTGCCAACGGCAAAATAACATCATTGTCTTTTACCGCTTCTTCCAGCCATGCTTCTTCCTTAAAAATATCACCGAGTTTCATGGAAAAACGCGGATTATCCTTAAATTCATCCAAGTTATTATCGTGTAAATCGAAGCCCTGAACCTGCCAATCAGTTTTATGTAATATTGCACGTAATAAATACGTGCCGATAAATCCATTAATACCTGTAATAAATATTTTCATTATTGCTATTACTCACTTTCTATTAATACTTCGCCCAAATGCGCACCTGTTTTAAGAGTACTTTTAAATACTGCATCGTTAGGTAATTTGTCCGGCTGCTGCTCCCATGCTACTTTCTTTAGCAGCAGACAATTACTGCCACATTTTATAATAACTTTATCATCTAATTTAATTATATCGCCCGGTTTGTATTTTGTGTAGTCAATTTTTTCTCTAAGAACACTATCAAGTATTGGCTCTGCCCACCAGATAAATAATTTTTGTTTAGCAAAAAAAGTAAACGCCCCTGGAAATGGATGGGTTACTGAGCGAATTAAATTATAAATAGTATTGGCATCCTTAGTCCAATCAATAATTCCATCAGCAGGACAGCGCCTGCCAAATTTTGTAGCTTGACTTTCATCCTGAATGCTATGCTTTGCTGTGCCATTTTCCAGCACGGGCAGGTATTTTTTTATAATTATTCGTACAGCCTGACTTACCTTTAGAAATACAGTATGGCCTGTATCGTTAATTTCAATAGGAAAAGCTTCCTGCGCAATTATATCGCCTTTATCCGCCTTAGCTGTCATTACGTGCATAGTTACACCGGTTTGCTTTTCGCCATTTAGAACGGCCCAGTTAATACAGGCTCTTCCTCTGTATTTAGGCAGAAGCGAACCGTGCAAATTATACGCTCCTAATTTCGCTGCATTTAATATTTCATCGGGAATTATCGCACGATAGTATGCCGATATTATAATATCCGCTTCGCTTGCGGCAAAAATTTTTAAAGCTTCTTCATCCACTTTTTTACTACGATATACTTTTATATTATTTTCTTTCGCCAATTCAAAAACAGAATCAAACCAGATTCCCTCATCTTCAGCGTCAATATGCGTAAAAACTGCTGAAACATTGGCCTTATTTGCTATAAGTTCTTCCAAGCAGGCATAACCAGGTTGGCTATAGGCAAATAGTGCAATCTTTGGTCTTGCATCAGTTATCTTCTTCATCAGCATTTTCTTCCCATATTTTTTTTATTACAAAACGTGGTCTCTTTTGTATCTGTTTATAAATACGACCAATGTATTCACCGATAATTCCCAGACTCATTATGGATATTCCTGTTAAAAAAAACTGTATTGCCATTAATGTAAATAATCCATTAGCTTCCGAACCAATTACAAAACGACGAACCACCATATAGGCAACTAAAATAAAGCTTAATATACTTATTCCTATTCCGCTCATTGTTACCCATTGCAATGGAGATAATGAAAAGCTGGTCATGAGGTCAAAATTTAATCGTATCAAACGAAACATACTGTATTTAGATTCGCCAAATTCTCGTTCGCGATGTTTTACCGCAATTTCTATCGGATTAACGGCATATTTTTGCCCTAAGGCTGGGATAAAAGTCGTTGATTCATCACTGTGAGCAATTATATCAACTATCCTGCGGCTATAGCCACGCAACATACAGCCATAATCACTTATGTGCAGTCCCGTTATACTATTAGTTATCTTATTAACTATTTTAGAGGCTGCTTTACGAAATATAGGGTCATGACGATTCTCACGATATGTACCGACAACATCATGCCCATCATCCATCTGCTGTATAAGATTGGGAATTTCAGCTGGTGGATTTTGCAAATCGGCATCCAATGTAATTATATACTTACCACGTACATTGGAAAATGCTGCCATAATTGCCATATGCTGACCAAAATTACCATTAAAATCAATAACCCGCACATTTTTATTATGCATTTTTTGAAAATCATACAACAAGGAAAAAGATTTATCCCTGCTGCCATCATTTACTAAAATTATTTCATAGTTTCTCTGCATTTTTTCCATCACAGGATATAGCTCTGTAAACAGCTGTGGCAATGATTCTTCTTCATTATATACCGGTATTACTATTGATATTTCTGGAGTCATTATTTCACCTTTTTAGATTTATTTACAAATACTTTTTACAGCTGCAACCACATCTTCTACATCTGCATCCGTCATGGCTGGGAATAATGGCAATGATACTATTTGTTCACCGACTTTTTCGGCTATTGGCAAATCACCTTTCTTAAGACCAGTAATTTCACCATAAGCAGTAAATAAATGAAGTGCCTGATAATGATATGCTGTACCGATATTATATTCCTTCATCTTTTCCATAAATTCATCACGGCTAAAACCAAGTTTATCTTCATCAAGCAAAATAGTATAAATATGCCAGGAATGAACCGTATTATCTTCAACCGCTGCCGGCAAAACAACACCGTTTAAGCCCGCCAATTCTTTATTGTAACGAGCGACAATCTGGGTACGACGGCTGTTGAATTCAGATAAATATTTAAGCTGGTCACGACCGATTGCTGCCTGCATATCCATCATCTGATATTTAAGTCCTGGGATAAAGATATCATAATGGCTTTTTCCTTTAGCCCCGAAACGATTCCAAGCTCCTTTATCCATACCATTTTGACGCTGTACTGACATCTGATCAGCTGCTTTTTCATCGTTGGTAGTTATCATACCACCTTCGCCAGTGGTAATATTTTTAGTGGGATGAAAACTAAATACAGCAATGTGACGAGCCGCTTTACACGAACCAATTTTTTTACCATGGTAGCTCGCACCTAAAGCATGAGCACTATCTTCAATAATTGCTAAATCATATTTTTGGGCAATAGCTTCAATAGCATCCATATCACAAGGACGTCCGGCAAAATGAACCGGAATTATAGCTTTAGTTTTGGCAGTTATTTTTTCTTCAATTTTTTTAGGATCAATATTAAACGTAACAGGGTCAATGTCAACAAGTACGGGCACTGCTCCCGAATAAATAATAGCATTCACCGTACTGGCAAAAGTCATGGGGGTAGTAATAACTTCATCACCGGATTTTGCAACAGCCATTACTGCCAAATGAAGTCCGGCCGTTGCTGAATTTACTGCTACTGCATGTTTGGCATCAACACATTCGGCAAATTTCTTTTCGAAATCAACTGTTTTAGGCCCCATTGCCAGCCATCCTGAACGAATAGAATCACATACATCAGCTATAGCGTCTTCACTTACACTTGGTTTGGAAAATGGTAAAAAATCTTTTCTCATTATAAAAACTCCCTGCATAATTAATTTATTGTCTGTTTTTAGTAATTTTATACTTTATCAGCGATTTACAATATAGTAGTAATTGCCCTTTGGATGAATTAATTTACCATGATTTTTTATTAAATTTTCTATTGTTTTTTCTTTCTTTTTCTCATAGACAATAAAAACTCTTTTATTGCTGTTCCATAAGGAAAGCAACTCATCATCATCAATAAACCAGCCCTTGCCCGACGGATGCTCTGAGCCAAATTCAAGTTCACCTAAAAACGATGCTACTACAATACGTTTTTGCAAGTAAAAAGGCAGGCCCTGCACATAATAACCATATGATACAACAATATCATCAGCCTGCAATGTTTGAGCAATATCATCACTTACATACTTGGCTGTTCTTTGCGAAGCTACTGCGCCATGAATAGACTGGAGTCCGCAGGCAAATAGGAATGCTACCACTGCCAATGCTGCCATTGTACAGCGTATTTGCTTAGTCTTAAACCATACTATGAGTACTCCCACAAGTCCCAGTGACATTGATACAAAAATAAGCCAGCCCTTGCGGAAAATCTGTCCAGCACTTAAATAATCAGCATGCACTGAATAAATAATAAGTGCTGCCGTAAAAACAAACCAGCCCAAGCAGTTAAGCCAAAGCCCATAACTAAGCCATTTCCCCTGCTGTGACGAACGTCTTATTGATGCTGCCAGCAATATGGTCAGCGGTGTAAAACAAGGCATTATATATGGAACTAATTTAGAATCAGATATTGAATAAAATATAAATATAACAAAGAACCATGCCAGCAACAATATTATATTCCTTTTATCTTCAATTGATTCAATTTTACGGATAACACCATTTTTTGACAAAAGTGATGGCAAAAATCCCATCCAAGGAAAAGTGCCCAATATAATCATTGGAATAAAAAACCAAAAAGGCTGATATCTTTCAGCAAACTTAGTAGCAAAGCGTAAAAAATGTTCTCTGATAAAAAAGAAATAAAAAAAGTCCGGATTAGCCTGACAAACAAGATAAAACCATGGTACCGCCATTACAAAGAACAGTAAAATACCCGGCCAATAAAATATTTCTCGTGCTATTGACCATTTTCGAGTAAATACCATATACCAAAAAATAATTCCCAAGGGCAGTATTATCGAAATGAGTCCCTTGGTCAAAAGTCCCAAGGCCATCGCTGCATAAAAAAGCAGATACCAGCGTCGATTATTGCTGCATTGAACCTTATAAAAAGCTGTCAAGGACAATGTAATAAACATCGTTATCAGCATATCGAGAATATCTATCGAGCCCACAACAATATGCAGTGTACTCGTCGCTAAAATCACGCCGGCCAGCAATGCCGTCCGCCCCGTAAACATGAGTCGCGCCAGCCACATTGTGAGAAAGACGTTTATTGTGGCAGCTACAGCTGGTACAACGCGTGTTGCCCCTTCATTTTCTCCAAAAACTTTCATCGAAGCGGCTGTAAGCCAGTACTGCAATGCAGGCTTTTCAAAATATTCCACCCCATTTAAATGTGGTGTTATAAAATTGCCAGTAGCCAGCATTTCCCGTGGAATCTCTGCATAACGACCTTCGTCTGGCTCCATTAAAGGGTAATCACCAATATGCACAAGATATAAGGCCATGATAGAAATAACAATGGCAATGACTGCCCATTTTTTTTGTCGCACGCTTAAAGTATGCACAATATCCTCCTTTTAATACATAGCTAAAATTATTATATCATCATACTGCTTTTTCGCAAGACAATGATTATCACACATTACTCACGGTAAATATTCTAACGAAAAAAAATGAAATTATTATGATAAATTTATCTTCATTTTCGCAATAATAATTTTTCAGATAAATTTCAGACCAATAATCTAGAATTATGGCATAACAATCTAGGAGGAATATTAGCTTGGACATTCTTATTATAATAAAAGCCGTTATTTTAGGCATCGTCGAAGGTCTTACCGAGTGGCTGCCAATCAGCAGTACCGGACATATGATCTTGGTCAATGAATTTATTCATATGCCTGTAGATACAAAATTCATGGATATGTTTCTTGTTGTAATTCAACTGGGTGCTATTTTATCCGTTGTAACAATGAATTTTACTAAATTAAACCCGTTTTCTGACCACAAAAAACTTTTTGAAAGAAAAGAAACATTTTCCCTGTGGGGCAAGGTTATTTTCGCCTGCATTCCGGCTGGAATAATTGGTTTGCTTTTTAATAAATACATGGAAGAACATTTTATGAATGCCCATGTCGTGGCCTTTACCCTTATTATTTATGGTATATTATTTATTGTCGTTGAAAACTACAACAGCAACCGCCAGCCACGCATAAACACTCTAGCCGAGCTTGATTATAAAACAGCTTTTATTATCGGCCTTTTTCAGGTTTTAGCCCTTGTTCCCGGCACTTCCCGCTCTGGCGCAACAATTCTCGGTGGACTTTTATTTGGTGTATCCCGCTACATTGCTGCTGAATTTACTTTCTTTTTGGCAATTCCTATCATGTTTGGCGCCAGCTTGCTAAAATTAATCAAATTTGGTTTTAATTACACCGGCAACGAAATCATTATTTTATTGGTAGGCATGATTATTGCTTATATTGTATCAATAATTTCAATTAAATTTTTACTACGTTATATCAGAAACAATGATTTTAAAGTCTTCGGCTGGTATCGAATTATCTTAGGCATCATTATTCTTGCTTATTTTCTGCTGCAATAGTAAGTTATATTATAACCATGTGGCTGGTCATCATTTGACCGGCTTTTATTTTTATCATGCCTATTATAAAATAACTATAGATATACCGATATTTGAAAATGTGAGGTTATTTCATGAAAATCTTATTGGCTGAAGATGACAGTAAGCTGTCAAAAATGCTTGTGTATTTATTGAAAAAAGAAATGCATAGTGTCGATGCTGTCGATAATGGCAATGATGCCATCGAATATATAAAGCTTACCGATTACGATGTAGTTTTATTAGACTGGATGATGCCGCAAAAAAGCGGTATTGATGTCTGCAAATATATCCGCAGCCATGATAACAATTGCGGTATTTTGCTCTTAACAGCAAAAGACACCCTTGATGATAAGATTTTAGGACTCGACAGCGGTGCTGATGATTATATTGTAAAGCCATTTGAAATTCTTGAACTATTAGCCCGTATACGTGCTATTAAAAGACGTCAGCCCAAAGCTTTTGTATCAGACATTATTGATTTAAATAATGGCTTATCAATAAACAAAACTACATTCACCGCAGCTTATAAAAATTCCGATTTATCACTAACCAAACGTGAATACCAGCTTTTAGAGCTTTTAATTGAAAACAAAAATATTACAATGCCGCGTGCGCAGATAATTGATTATATTTGGAATACCGAAGACAGTATATCTTCTAATGCACTTGATGCCTTAATAAAGTTATTGCGCAAAAAACTAACCGACGCTGGCAGTTCTAATATTATTAAAACCATCCATGGCATTGGCTATAGAATTGAGGATTAGCTATGAAAATCTTCTCCCAGTTTCGTGAAAAATTAATCTATAGGTATGTTAAACTCACTGGCATATTAATTTTTATTATGATGCTGCTTATTTTTGGATTTATGGCTTCATCAGTACAGCACAATATCATCAGCAAAGTCAACTTATTGGCAACCGAAGAGGCTGAAGAACTAAGCTATATTCTAAATGATAAGCACCCTTATTTAAAATCTGAACCAACCAGCGACGAAAGTAAAAAATATTTAAATAATATTTTTTACTATATGTATGATGCCCATGGCAAGTTACTGCATAATTCCAATCACATCGATTGGAGCAAAGAATCTGTGCACGGTATTATTGCTGCCAATAATCTTGCCAGTGGCGAAACTATTATTAAATCTGTATTTACCAGTAAGGATGATTTTCGTTTTTATGCCATCTCCCAGGAAAGTATTTATAACAACAATATTTATATGGGAAAAGTTTATGTAGGTATCGATATCAGCAAAGATTTTATGTTTTTAGGACGGCTATTTCTTTGGATAATGATTTTATTATTGATTTCCCTATTGATCGTTTACAAAGCCGGTAAATATATGGCTAACAGCGCCATGCAGCCAATTATTGAATCCTTCGAAAAACAAATGCTGTTTGCCGCCAATGCATCTCATGAACTGCGCACACCGCTTAGCGTATTGCTATCTGGTATAGATATACTACAAAACGATAAGGAAAATAGATTAACTGATTTTTCCAACGAGATTGTCGGTGATATGCGCCTTGAAGTCTTAAAAATGAAAACACTGGTCAGTAATTTATTATTGCTGGCTCGCTGTGATAACAGCGCCATGACTGTAAACAAAGAAAAGATACCTTTAAATCCCTTCTTAAGAGATATAAGCAATATTTTTACTTCATTGTCAGCAGATAACCATATCACCTTATCTTATGAGAACAATGTACCTGACAGCTTTGTTTATGTTGACAGTAATCATTTTAAGCAAATCATGACTATTCTTTTGGACAATGCGATTAAATATACGCCAAAGTACGGAAAAATAAGCATTAATGTTTTCTCCAAAAGCGATGCATTAGCAATAAGCGTTACTAACACGGGTATCGGTATTCCCACTAAAGACTTACCACATATATTCAATCGTTTTTACCGTTCTGATAATGCCAGCAAATATGAGGGCACCGGCTTAGGTTTATCTATCGCTAAATCTCTTACAGAAAAAAATCATGGTCTGTTAACTGTTGATAGTAAAGAAAACATTCTGACTTGTTTCACATTATATCTTCCTAGCAAAGATTAAGTAGTAACTTTAAAAAGATATTTTATAAATTTGTTTACATTCAAGTCGATACAGGTTATCATATTATAGTATTGATAAATTATAGTTTGTACTTTTAATCATATATTATGTGCTTTTAATTTATTATACAAAACTATATTATGTTCTGTTTTTTTAGTAAAATATCATGATATCTAAAAAACAGGCATTTAAAACTATTGTTTTGTTTTATTTTTAACTGTAACTCTGTACACCATTATGAATGGACAATAGTCAAATTTATATTAGGAGGATTCTTATGAAAGAATCAGTTGATGTTATGGCTCATAAGGTTAATCTACCTGAGCTGACCTTTCGCGGTATGCTGTTAGGCATGATTCTGACAGGTATTTTTACTGCTTCAAATGTGTATTTAGGATTGAAGGTAGGCCTCACCTTTTCTTCCTCTATTCCCGCTGCTGTTATTTCCATGGCAGTTTTACGCATGTTTTCCAACTCTAATATCTTAGAAAACAATATGGTACAAACCCAGGTATCTGTTGCTGGTACCTTATCTGCAGTTATTTTTATTATTCCTGGCTTATTAATGAGCGGTTACTGGGCAGAATTTCCACTTTGGCAGACATTTATGCTTTGTCTGTGTGGTGGAGCACTAGGCGTATTATTTACCATACCACTGCGTCGTGCTATGGTTGTTCATAGTGATCTTACTTATCCTGAAGGTCGTGCTGCAGCCGAAATATTAAAAGCCGGCAGTGCTTCCCATGATAAAAATTCTGCTGAAGCTGATAATCAGGACAACGGTCTTAAAGAAATTGGTATTGGTGGTGCTCTAGCAGCTATTGTCAGTCTGTGTACTGCTGGTTTTCGTATCTTATCCGGTGAAGTAAGCTGGGCCTTTTCGATCGGCAAAGCAGTATTTAGCGCCACCTTAGGTCTTTCTTTGGCACTTTTTGGTGCCGGTTACTTAATCGGTCTTGCTGGCGGTATCGCCATGCTCATAGGCATGATTTTAGCCTGGGGGGTTTTTACGCCATATTTCACAACGCTGATCAGTCCTAAAGAAGGCATGGATTTAGTAAGTTTTGCTTCTTCCGTTTGGGCTTCTAAAGTTCGCTTTATTGGTACTGGAACAATCGGTATTGCTGCTTTATGGACCTTGTTGACACTTTTAAAACCAGTTATTTCCGGTATGAAGGAATTAATGCAAAGCTCTGGCAGTACTGAAAAAACTTTGCACCGCATGGATACTGACCTCTCACCTAAAGCTATGGGAATTTTATTATTATTAATAGTTATCGGTATGGCCGTTACTATTTATGCCTTTATTGCCCAAGCCGGTTTCACTGGTGCAACTTTGTGGTGTTTTACTATTGCCGGCACAATCGTCGTGCTCATAATCGGCTTTTTAGTTGCTGCAGCCTGCGGCTATATGGCCGGACTTGTAGGTTCGTCGTCGAGTCCTATTTCCGGTATTGGTCTTCTCGGTATTATCATTACTTCAATAATTGTCTTATTAATTGGTACCTCACAAAATATTTTTGCTGATCCGTTAGGTAAAAAATTTGCTATTGCTTTTGCTATTTTTGTTACAAGTTTAATTTTTGCTACAGCAACTATTTCTAACGATAATTTACAGGATTTAAAAACAGGCCAGTTAGTTGGTGCAACCCCTTGGAAACAACAGGTTGCTTTACTGATAGGCTGTGTATTTGGTGCTGCTATTATCGCACCAATCTTAAATCTTTTATATCAGGCTTATGGTTTTGCTGGCGCTATGCCTCGTACCGGTATGGACTTATCCCAAGCCATGGCTGCACCTCAGGCCAATTTGATGACTACAATTGCCCAAGGTATTTTTAATCATAATGTTGACTGGACACTTATCGGCACAGGTGTTGTACTAGGGATTGTTGTAATAATCATTGATGTAATACTCAAGCGAGTTAATCCGTCTTTATCATTACCACCGCTTGCTGTAGGCATGGGCATATATCTGCCGCCAGCCGCTGATGAGCCACTAGTAGTTGGTGCTGTTGTTGCTTATTTTGTTCATAAATATCTCAAAAAACGCGCCGAACAAAAAAATGTTGCTGATGTTAAAAAAGATGTAGAAAAGCATGAACGTCGCGGTGTTCTTTTTGCTTCCGGCTTGATTGTCGGTGAAAGTCTTATGGGCGTAATTGTTGCTGGTATTATTGTAATGTCTGTAACCTCAGGCGGCAGTGGCAATCCATTAGCTCTTGTCGGTGATAATTTCGAGCACAGTGCTCAACTATTAGGTTTTGCTGTTTGTATATTAGCAATGATTTATTTTGTCCGCCGCATAATAGCTGAAAAGAAATAATTTTTCTCTTTAAATATCTTTATAGCACCTGCCGCAAAACAGCTATCAATCATCATTCTGTTTTTGCGGCAGGTGTTTTTCGTATACTTTCGTCAATAACTTGCAGAAGACCTATTTTTTGCGTAAAATATAGCAAGATGGATTGAATTTAAATTTGCAATTGACGAGGTATATAATGTATAGTTTAAAAACTGCAGATTCAGCTGCTTTATGGGAAACTGCCGCCAATCTTATCCATGAATTAGCTGAATATGAAAATCTTACCGATGTTTGTAAAAGTACTACTGACGATATAAAAAATCTGTTTAAGGAAAATCTCCTGCAGGCTGTAATTGCTTTTGATGCTAATGATAAGCCTGCCGGTTTACTGACGTATTTTTATATGGTTTCAACCTTTTATGGTAAAAAAATTGCTTATATGGATGATTTATTTTTACGGGAAGAACATCGCCATAAAGGACTTGGCAAACAATTACTGCATAAATTCGAGCAAATTGCTTATGACAATAATTGCTGCAAGCTTGAATGGAAATGCCTGACTTGGAATAAACCGGCCCAGGGATTTTATGAGTCATTTGGCGGACAAAAAGACAATGAAAATATGACTTACTTTAAAATTTTATAATTTGAGGAGAATATCTATTGAAATGGGTAAACCATATGATGGTAACAGGCGCCATAGTATATGCGGCTACAGCTGACCCCCTACTGGCAGTTTACAGCATTGCCGGCAGTGTCCTGCCCGACCGTTTAGAAGGAAAACCACCCAAAAACAAAAAAGCCTATTGGCAGTGGCGGCAAAAGCACCGTACCTGGACACATTGGACTGTGCCTTATCTTACGATAATAGCAGTCATCTTGTTATTACATCATTTAGCCATAATTTCTCCTGCATTTTGGCCTATAGCGACTATTGCCTTATTTTTTACCCTTGGGGCATTATTACATATTATTGAAGACTCCCTGTGCGGCAAAGTTCCCCTTATTTCCTACAATAAGAAAATTGGTATAAAACTTTTTACGGTAAACAGTCTTGGCGAATATTTTTTTGCTGTTTCACTGACATTGTTCCTGTTATTTTACCAATTCCAACAGTATTTTGATAAATAAATTTTTATATAGAAGGTAACTCATTATGAATTTCATATTAATTTTAACCGGCGTAATTTTAAATGCCATTGCCCAGCTCGTATTAAAAAAAGGTATGTCCATTATCGGCTCAGTCCAAGTAGATTTATCTTCAATTATGTCTATGCTGCTTAAAGCATCGACTAATATTTATATTTATCTTGGTTTATTATGCTATGTCTTGAGTTTTTTTGTTTGGCTCATGGTTCTGTCACGTACTGAAGTCAGCTATGCCTATCCATTTTTAAGTATTGGCTATATAATAGCTGCCTTTGTCGGCTATTTTTATTTTGGCGAAAGCATGACCTTATATAAAGTCGGTGGAATTGCACTTATTTGTGCTGGTGTTTTTCTTTTATATCGTTCTTAAGCCACAGAGATAACTTATGTAAGTATCTATTTAGATAGGACTTTTCTATGAACACTAAAAATCGTTGGCCACTGGCCATTTTCGTTTCTGTGCTATTTCATATAATAATATTTCTCGTCATTACTTTATTCCGGCCGGCTGCACCTGCTGTAAAAAAATTGCCAGCGGAAATTTTTATTGCTGAACAGCAACCGCCAGCTGCAGTCTCGACAAATCTTGATGATGCATCCGAATCAACGCAAAATCAAGCCGATACCAATCACTCTCTACTTAATAAAACTCCCACAAAGAAACTGACTGAGAAAAAACAGGAAACTACGCCTCCGCTCCCGGCAGCAGTTCCCAAACCATTATCTACTCCGCAACGTTATGCCATCAGCTTTCCTCATGGTAATTTAGCTGATAAAGTTCCTATTATTCCGCCACCCGCAATTCCCGTAAAAATTGCGGGTGAAGACTTTAAACTACCCGATAATTTAGATTCCACTATAACTAAACTCAGCGTTACTGTTATCTATATAATCACCGCTGATGGCCATGTTAAGGCTAATATCGAAAAAAGCTCCGGCAATAAGGACTTTGATAATGCTGCCTTACGAACAATATATACCTGGCATTTTAAAAAAATGAATGCTGATTTTCCAGCACCTATAGAACAGGTCTTCACTTGGCCAATATCACATTAAACAAAGGAGTACTGCAGTGGCTAAATACAGCAACAAGAAAAATCATATAGGTGCTAAACGGGCACAATTTCGCATTGCGATATTAGCGCTGCTATTACTGGCTTATTTCATAATAATTGCTCTGCGCTATACCTGGGTGCAAATAGTACAGCATGACCAGCTGCTTGCCCGGGTTGAATACCAAGCCCGTGAACGTTATACTATTCACTTACCGCGGGGCACTATCTATGACCGTAACAAGCGTGAACTGGCAATAAGCAATATGACTGATTCATTGTTTGTTGACCCAAATCATGTAAAAGATCCCGACAAACTGGCTAGTGATTTAGCACCTGTCATTAATATGTCCAAACAGGAAATCTTAAAGCGGATTTCTTATGGCGGCGGCTTTGTCTGGCTTAAACGTCAGATGGAACCAGACATGTCCAAAGCCGTACATAAGTTAATTGCTAAAAACTCGTATACTGACTGTCTGGGGTTCCGTCAGGAAAGCAAACGCTATTATCCCAATAATATACTAGCTGCCAATATTTTAGGCTTTGTTGGTACTGACGATAATGGGCTCGACGGCATTGAACAATCTATGGATAAGGTAATACGGGGGCAAATAATAAAAAAATCCCTATTTACCGATGCTTTTGCCCGGCCAATATTAGGTTCAGTATTGAAAAATATGGTTCCTACGGACAGCAGTGAATGCAAAAATGTAGTCTTAACTTTAGATAGTACGATTCAATTTATTACCGAACAGGCTTTGGATAAAGCCATGTCCAACTATGCTCCAACCGCAGCCACAGCTATTGTCATGAACCCTAAGACCGGTGAAATATTAGCGATGGCCTCCCGACCTTCATATGATCCTAATAATTTTTCAAAATATCCTGCTGCCAACTGGAAAAACAAAGCCATTTCTTTCATTTACGAACCCGGCTCAACCTTTAAAGCAGTAGTCGCAGCAGCAGCATTACAAGAAAAAGTAGTTCGCCCTAATGATATCTTTGTCGATCCTGGTTATCTAATGGTCAATGGTCGCCGCATCCAAAACTGGAGCGGCGGCAGTTTCGGCACAGTCACCTTTACAAAAGTAATTGAAGAATCAATTAATACCGGCTTTGTTCATGTTGGCCTGCAGCTTGGCGGCGAACGACTTATGAAATATGCCCGTTTATTTGGTTTTGGCAAAAAAACCGGTATTGATTTGCCTGGTGAAGAGCAGGGTATTTTATTTGATCCGAAAAATATGTCCGATATTAATATTGCTACCTCCTCTATTGGCCAAAGTATCGCTGTCACTCCATTACAGATTGTTACAGCCATGGCTGCCATTGCTAATAACGGCCTTTTAATGCAGCCCCATATCGTGAAAACCATCTATAACATGGATGGCAGTGTTTACGAGGAGAAGGAACCACATCCAGTACATCAGACTATTGATGTTTCTACCGATAAAACTTTACAATTATTATTGGAAAAAGTTGTTTCAGAAGGCGGTGGTAATAAAGCTGCCGTACCAGGTTACCGCATTGCCGGCAAAACTGGTACAGCCCAAAAGCTTGATCCTGTCCATGGCGGCTATCTGCCTGGACATTACATTGGGTCATTTTGTGGCTTTGCCCCGGTTAACGATCCACAGTTTGTTGTTTTGGTTATAATTGATGATCCTACTAAAATAAACTATTACGGCGGTCAAATAGCTGCCCCGATTGCTCACGACATATTCTCGGCAATATTTCATTATCGCCATCTAAAGCCAACCATTTCTGTCAAAAATGATGTTGATACAAAAAATACTGTACCTGCACCAACACCTCCGACAGCCCTCCCCGTGCCAGAAAACAGTCCCAAAGGAATGACCGTTATTCCCGACTTAATTGGCAAAACAATCAGGGAAGCTACTGAACTGCTGGCTAAATATCATCTACAGATAAATATTGCTGGCAGCGGTATTTGTGATAGTCAATCACCTAATGCCAATACCCTTATTAAGGAAAACAGTAAAATTAATGTGCATTTTTCTCCATAAATGTGATAGAATTAAACTACTTATTACTTAAAATAATTTATAAGATTAATCATAGCTATAATTTTATTTTGTATGCATTTATTGTAAATAATAATATAAAAGGCAGGTTAAATAACAATGCTCGATATTAAATTTGTAAGAGATAACACTGATGCAGTGTTAGAAATGCTAAAAAACCGTCATAACAGCATGAATCTCGATAATTTTAAAGAATTAGAAACCGAACGCCGCCAAATAATCGGTGAAACAGAAACATTAAAGAATGAGCGCAATAGTGTATCCAAGCAAGTAAGTGAAATGAAAAAACGTCAGGAAAATACTGATGAAATTGTTGCTAAAATGCGCGAAGTTGGTCAAAAAATCAGTGCACTTGATAAGCGCTTAAACGAAGTAGAAGAACAGCTGCGTGATATTTTGCTGCATATTCCTAATATGCTCAATTCTGCCGTTCCTATCGGCAATGATGAAGCAGATAATCCAGAAATGCGCCGCTGGGGACAGCCGCGTGAGTTTGACTTTGAAGTAAAAGCTCATTGGGATATTGGTGCTGATCTTGGTATTCTTGATTCCGAACGTGCCGCTAAAGTTTCCCAGTCACGTTTTACTTTTTATAAAGGTCTTGGCGCTCGTTTAGAACGTGCTGTAATCAATTTTATGATGGATACACATTCTAATGAACACGGCTATCAGGAAATGCTCGCTCCCTATATCGTAAATAAAGACAGTATGATTGGTACCGGTCAGCTGCCAAAATTTGCTGAAGATATGTTTAAAATACAAGATGCCGACCTTTATCTTGTACCTACTGCCGAAGTACCTGCCACCAACTATCATCGCAATGAAATCCTCGATGCTGACAGCTTACCTGAACATTACTGTGTATATACTGCCTGTTTCCGTGAAGAAGCTGGTTCTGCTGGTCGTGACACTCGTGGACTTATCCGTCAGCATCAATTCAATAAAGTAGAACTAATTAAATTTGTAAAACCTGAAACCTCTTATGATGAATTGGAAAAAATGGTGCATGATGCATCTCATATTCTTGAATTACTTGAAATACCATACCGTGTAATTACTTTATGCAGCGGCGATATCGGCTTTACTGCTGCAAAAACTTATGATATTGAAGTATGGCTGCCTAGCTGCAATATGTATAGAGAAATATCTTCCTGCTCAAATGTAGAAGATTACCAAGCTCGCCGTGCCAATATCAGATTCCGCCGTGACACCAAGTCCAAGCCTGAATATATCCATACCTTAAACGGTTCTGGTCTTGCTGTTGGCCGTACAGTAGCTGCTATTTTAGAAAACTATCAGCAAGCTGACGGTTCTGTCGTCGTACCGGAAGTATTACGCAAATACATGGGCGTTGATGTTATAAAATAATATGCCCTAATTAATAAGCCTTATTTCAATTGCTGTATTTCAGCACTGAAATAAGGCTTATATTTATGTAAATATACATTTTTTATCTTTTTCTTATAAAAAAAACAATAAAATAAAAATTAGATCTACTTTATCGCTAATTATTTTATTTTTAATCAATTTCTTCACAAACATCCTTTATAAAAACATCTTTTTACTTCTTGATTAGATTTCATAATAATCTGTGTTTTTTTAATATAACTTTTTTTGATTACACTATTGACTTATGATAAAAAAATTATATAATTAGTTGTCATTAGATACTATATTGACTGTTATAAGATAATATTGTTTGACACTCTTTATAAATTTATCATAAAAGTTGATTTTTAGGTGGAGGAATTTTTATGCGACTTTTGGAACAATTTGGTATCATTCTCACTTTAACATTGATTGTTGAAATCATAAGGGCTGTAGTTCCACTACCTATTCCAGCAAGCGTCTACGGTTTAATCCTAATGCTAGTTTTATTAAAAACAAAAATCATTCCATTAGCATCAGTAAAGCATGCCGGTAAAATTTTATTGGAAACAATGCCTTTAATGTTTATCCCTGCGGCTGTTGGGCTATTAAATTCATGGACGGTAGTAAAAACTATTGTATTGCCTTTATTGGTGGTTGTAGCAATATCGACAGTAACCGTTATGGTTATTTCCGGCCGTGTTACCCAAATGGTCATTCATATTGACCAAAGACGGGGCGATGCTAAATAATGGATAACCTTATTTTTCATTCTGCTTTATTTGGTTTTATAATCAGTATTGCTGCCTATGAAATAGGTATGCTGATAAAAAAGAAATTTAAACTGGCTATATTCAATCCTTTATTAATTGCTATTTTTTTAATTATTTTATTTTTACTTTTCTTTAACGTTCGCTATGATGAATATAATCGTGGTGCCAAATATCTCAGCTACCTGCTTACACCAGCAACAATCTGTCTGGCCATTCCGCTTTATGAGCAGCTTGACTATTTGAAAAAAAATGCTAAAGCTATCATCGTTGGCATTTCTTCTGGTGTTTTTGCCAGTATGACAAGCATACTTGTTCTAAGTGTTATTTTTCATTTTAACCATCAAGAATATGTTACTTTGCTGCCAAAATCAATTACGACTGCTATTGGCATCGGAGTTTCCGAAGAACTCGGTGGTATTGTTACTATTACAGTTGCAGTAATTATCATTACTGGTGTTTTGGGGAATATAATTGCAGAGAAAGTCTGCCATACTTTTAAAATTATTGAACCAGTGGCAAAGGGTGTCGCTATTGGCTCATCTGCCCATGCTATCGGCACTGCTAAAGCAATGGAAATGGGCAAGGTTGAAGCCGCCATCAGCAGTTTATCAATTGTTGTTGCTGGTATTATAACTGTTTTTGCCGTATCCATTTATGCTAATTTTATGTAAATTTTTAACGGGACAAAGTTTTTTCTTTGTCTCGTTATTTTTTTCCCTGTTAATAAGTGCTATAATATTGCTATTATTTATAATCTTGTTATAGTAGGAGCTTATATGAGCATAATAACGCTTGATAAAGTTGGCTTGTTGATAAACAATCAACATATTTTACAAAATATAACCCTGACAATTGAAGAAAATACCCTTATTGGCATTGCCGGCCCATCCGGCTCGGGCAAATCCTCATTGCTGCGTCTGCTCAACCTGCTTATCAGCCCTACTTCGGGAACTATTTTTTATCATAATAAAAACATTATGGACTATAACCCGATGAAATTACGGCAGGAAATTGGCTATGTCCTGCAAAAACCCTATCTTTTTGACGGCACCGTCCTTGATAATCTGGAATATCCCTATTATCTACATGGCCTGAAAGTTGATAAAGAAGAAATTGCATCTTTTTTAGAAAAAGTCCATATACCATTAAGTTATGCATCTAAAACCCGCCATGAGTTATCTGGTGGTGAACAGCAGCGCATTGCCTTTATCCGCTCTTTATTGATAAAACCAAAAGTATTACTGCTTGATGAAATAACAGCTGCACTTGATGAAAATACTACCATTTTATTGGAAAATTTTATCAATGATTTACATAAACATTCACAAATAACGGTTATCTTTGTTACTCACAATAGCAGTCAGCTGCATCGTCTGGCCCAGAAAGTAATTTATATTGAAAAGGGACAGGTAAATATTTTTGCTGACACAGAAAAATATTTTGCCGCTAAGGAGAACAGCAATGAATAATACCGCCTTGATCTTAACCTATATTTTGCCAGCCATTGCCCTGTTTATTTCTTACCGGGAAAAACTCTGTTTGGAAAAAGACATTATAATCGGCAGTATCCGTGCTGTAATCCAATTAGTCTTAATTGGCCTGGCTTTAAAATTTATTTTTGGTATCAATAATGCTTATTTAACCAGCTTAATTTTATTAATAATGATTTATAATGCCTGTATAGTTGCTGCACAGCGAGGTCAGGGCATCGCCCATGTAAAGGCAATATCATTTACCGCCATATTTTTATCATTATTCCTTACTTTAGGCAGTCTAGTACTCTTTAACGCTATCAACTATACTCCCAGCCAGGTTATTCCGATCAGTGGCATGGTCGTTGGTAACTCCATGGTGGCTCTAGGGATACTTTATCGCAATCTTATAAGTAATTTTGCTGACCGGCATGATGAAATCGAGGTAAAACTATGTCTTGGTGCTTCACCGCACCAGGCAGCCCAATCGCTTATCCGCAATAGCATAAAAACAGCAATGGTGCCCACTATCGACTCCATGAAAACACTGGGTATTGTACAATTGCCTGGCATGATGACTGGTCTTATCCTCGCCGGTGTAGCACCCGAAACTGCTATTAAATACCAAATCATGGTTGCATTTATGCTGACTGGTGCCATAACAATTTCTTCTTTCACTGCCAGCTATTGGGCTTACCGTGGTTTTTTTACCAATAAAGCACAACTCATCTCTAAATAATAAAGGAACTCAGCCAACAATCGGCTGAGTTCCTTTATTATTTATTAAATATTTTATCACGTAAGCGTTCCACCTTGCTCACAATGTTTTCTGACTGGACAATATCACTTACAATTGCCACTGTCTTAGCTCCGGCATGAAGAACATCGTCAATATTCTGCTCTTTAATACCACCAATAGCAACTAATGGCAGCTGTGCGTTTTTTACGGCATAGTCCAAATACTCGAAGCCAACTGGCTCAGCATTTATCTTCGTTGCTGTAGCATGTATAGGCCCTACACCAATATAATCAATATATTTTTTTAATTCGTTAGCCTGCTCCAGCTCCTCAGTATTATGCGTAGATAACCCCAGCAGTTTTTCCCTGCCAATAAGTTTTCTTACCACACGCGGCGGTAAATCACTCTGCCCAATATGAACACCATCGGCATCAACAGCCAGTGCCAGATCGACAAAATCATCAATAATAAAAACACCGCCAGCCTGTTTTATCATATCACGCAAAATAAGACATTCTTCATAACGAGAAAGAGCATCTTTTTCCTTTTCACGGTACTGAATAAATTTGATACCACCCTCAAGCATATCACGGACAATTTCAATATTATCACGTCCATTGGATATGTTTTCAGCAGTTATTCCATAAATACCTGTATTAAAAAAAGATTCCATACCTGCTCGTAAGTTCATAAACATCCTCCTGTGTGATTATATTTATCCCCCAATCAATGGTCAGCTTACTATTATATAATTCTTGTCATTAATTTTGGGAGATATAATGATTATAAATACCTGCTTTATATATTAACAAAAAACTGGCATTTATACCACTAATCATATATAAATTTATACTTCGCGTACAGATATGATATTCCTGCTATTTTTTTATATTATACTGTTATTTTACTGCTAAGGTCTGCCAATCCTTATATACCGGCTGATAGCCTTTACTATAAAGCATTTTTGCCATTTGTTCCAATGAGCGTGAATCCGATATCACAAACTGCCCTTCATCTTCGCCTTTGGTATGGCCGCCAACTGCCACTGTAACCCCGCCCGATATTTTAGTTATACCTATTTTTATTAGATTATCGCGCATTGTTTCTGTTTCCCTGGTTGATAAAGTCAAGCCTGCCCGCGGCATAAATATGCGCAAAGCTGTTATATATTGAACAAGATCTGTATCATTTACTATTGAACGTGGTGCAAACCCCGCTGAACATGGCCGCATTCTTGGTGTTGATATAGCAATTTCTACATCTTTATACTTATGCTGCAAATAATCAGCATGTACGCCTGTGAAAAAAGCTTCCTGCCGCCATTCATTAAGCCCCAACAATGCTCCTATATTTACATTGCGCAAGCCAGCCCGGCAGGCTCTTTCCGGCGCATCCAAACGATATTCATAATCGGCTTTAGGTCCTGCCAAATGAAGTGTTTTATAAACATCTTTAGCATAACATTCTTGAAACATCGTCATGCCGTCAACACCAGCCTCTGCTGCCCGTATATAGTCAGCCTGACTAAATGCATATACCTCCATAGAAACACTGCTAAAATATTCCTGCAATGTATGTACTGCTTCTAAAATATAATCAACTGAGCTATATTTTTGTGATTCGCCTGTCAAAATAAGGATATTTTTAAGTCCTGTCTTAGCTATAGCTGCAGCTTCTGTCCTTATCTCGTCCATAGATAACTGGCGACGCTTAATATCATTAGCATGGTTAAAGCCACAATATACACAAAGATTATCACAATAATCGGCTATATACATTGGTGTAAACAGCTGCATCACATAACCAAAATTTCTTATGGTTTCCCTACGGGCACGTTGAGCCATCTGTTCTAAATATTTTTGCGCACCTGGTGACAATAATGTTAAAAAGTCCCATCTATTTAAATTATCTTTAACTAAGACGGAACTAACAGCATCATCCGTAACGGCGGCAAAAAACTCATCAAAATCCAAGTTGTTATACTGTTCTTTTTCCTGTAAAAAATTCTGTGCTGTCCTCATTTTGCTAACTCCTGCAAAAAACCTGTAAGTGGTGAAGATGCGCTGGCATAATTATTTAAAACCCGCCCCAGTCCGGCTAAATAAGCCATTCTGCCTGCTTCAATCGCCTTGGAAAACGCCCTTGCCATTTCCATAGGATTAGCGGCTGTAGCCACTGCTGTATTTGCTAAGACTGCCGCAGCCCCCATCTCCATACAGGCAGCCGCTTCTGACGGCTTGCCAATACCGGCATCAACAATAATTGGCAAATCTATTTCATTAATGATAATCTGCAGCATTTCTTTTGTTTCCAACCCCCGATTAGAACCGATCGGAGCAGCCAACGGCATTACCGCAGCTGCTCCCGCATCAGCCAGCCGCTTGGCTGCCATAAGCTCAGGACTTATATATGGCAATACAGTAAAGCCTTCCTGTACTAATATTTCCGTTGCTTTTATTGTTTCCAGATTATCCGGCAGTAAATAACGGTTATCAGCAATAACCTCTATCTTTATCCAATCACCACAGCCCATTGCCCTTGATAAATGCGCGATACGCACAGCCTCTTCCGCAGTGCGGGCACCAGAGGTATTAGGCATTAAAATAACATCTTTAGGTATATAGTCAAGAATATTTTCGCTGGCTGATTTCTTATCTGCCCGGCGTAAAGCTACCGTCACCACCGCTGCTGACGCGGCATCAATTACCTGTGGCATTTTTTTGTTATCGGCAAACTTACCCGTTCCCATAAAGAATCGGCTTTTTAATTTCTGTCCACCAATCTGCAGGCAGTCCTCCTGCCCGCCTCCCATAAAAGTAACAATTTCTACCGAATCACTTTCCTGCAGGCTTATTTGCCGCCAATCCTTTCTATCGATAATTTTCTCATTTAGTTCTACAACTGCCTGTCCATCAGCTAAATTACGATCCTCCATCATCTGCTGCAGTGTTATTGCTGCAGCTAATAAAGTTTTTTCTCCATTAACAATGATCTGCACAAAAATCCCTCCTAAAAATAAAAAAAAACGCCTATCCTAATAAGGATAGACGTATAAATCCAATAAATCACAAGCTTCCTACGCAGGCATTATCCCGATCAGGTCAAAGGTCAGGTGCTCACAGCCCTTTCTCAGCCTCTTTCATAGGCTCCCTTGCAAAATATTATATTATATGCTGTATTGTATTGCTTTATATTATATTTGTCAAATCGTTTTTTCATTCTTTATTACCAGTTTATGCCATTACCTGATATTATGTTGTCCTTGCTATCATCAACTAATTGCAAATTAAGCATTACCGGCATTTCAGCTTCTGCCATAATCCATTTTTGTAATTTAGCGGCTTCTTCCGGCAAAAGTGCTGTTTTTACTAAAGCAACAGCTATAAATTTTCCCGCTGTAATATTTCCTTTTTCATCACTATTTAACACCGATGCGCCTTCTATTTTTTCCACTTTTGGAAAAAGCACATTGACACTTTTATTTAATTGAGACAAAATCTTTTTATCATTATTAACATGCAAAAATGCCGGATAATAATTGATACTTAATTCTTTATATTTTTTTAACTCTTCATCTTTACTTGATATTAAAGTATTGTTACTTGCTTCATGCAGCTTATTATCGATCAGAGCCTGAACATCATCCTTACTTACTGTACGGGAATAATCATTCTGGATAATTTTAAGCTTAAAATTCTGCAGTTGACTGTAATTCTTAAGATAGGCCGTAAGAGTATCTATATCGCGATTGTCCAAAGGTTGACCAATAACTACAATCTCTAATGTATTATCAATATTGCGTATTTTATAAGAAATAACCTGTAGATCATTAAAATTAAAATTATCATTTATATATTGCTTTGTCTGCGAATTTTCCAAATTTATCCTGACACTTTGATATGCCATATATATACTAGGCACAATTATTATTATGCCGATAAAAGTGAGATAGCGCCGCTGTTTATTAAAAACGGCCTGTGATACATAAGTCTTCAATGGAACACGTATTATCTTTAATACGATAAAACTGGCTAAGCAAATAAAAAAACTGTTTATAAAAAATAAATATAATGCCCCAACAAAAAATTTCAAAGACATAATCGCCAGCCCATAGCCTGCTGTGCACAATGGCGGCATAAGTGCCGTAGCTATGGCCACACCGGGAATTACATTGCTTTTCTCCTGCCTCGTAATGCCGATTATTCCAGCCAATCCGCCAAATACAGCGATAAGCACATCCCATATTGTCGGTGCTGTACGTGCCAGCAGCTCCGACGATGCCGTTGATATTGGTGAAAGCTTAAAATATAGAGCTGAAGCCAATACTGACAATAATACCTGAAAGATCAGCTTAAAAAATGATTTTTTTACATAGAGCGTATCATAGGTAGCCATTCCATAGCCTATAGCCATAATCACTCCCATCAGCGGCGAAATCAGCATAGCACCGATAACGACAGCTGTGCTGTTCATATTCAGACCAATTGAAGCTATAAATATCGCTAAAATCAATATTGACATATTTGTGCCTTTTATCAAACTCCCATCATGAACACGTGCCGCAATCTCTTCCATAGATGCCGTATCTTTTTTCAGCTGAAAAAATTCAGCAATAATTATTTTTAACTGCTCCATTATCTTTCACTTCCCTTCTTTTCTAATAATTTTTCACTATTTATTATCTGATTAATATTCTTAAATGCCTAACTAAACTCCTTTATATATTAAAACATTTATTTTTTCAATAAAAATCAATTTATGCATTAAATATGCTAATATTTGTTTTTAAAAAAATAAATTATTCCTGTTGATTTTTATAATTTCCTGTGATATTATAAGTTTGTACTTAATAAGGCAACGTGGCCGAAAAACATTTTATGTTTTTCGGTCTTTTTTTATGCATTAATAATTATTGTTTGAGGAAGGATGTTTTTTACAATGAAATGGAAAAAAATTATTTCAGCCCTGGCTGTATCCGCCTTAGCTACTGTTATGCTGGCCGGTTGCGGCAACTCAGAAAAATCTGAGTCATCAAGCTCTTCTGCTGCATCTTCCGACAAGGTCTATACCATTGCCTGTGATGCTAAATATGCACCGTTTTCTATGGAAGTAGACGGTAAATACAAAGGTATCGATGTTGAGCTTTTGGCTGCTATTGCTAAAGCCGAAGGTTTTAAATACAATTTAAAACCAATGGACTTCAGCGGCATTATCCCCGGTCTTGTATCCGGTCAAATTGATGCGGCTGTTGCCGGCATAACAATCACCGACGAACGTAAAAAAGCCGTTGATTTTTCTGATGCTTATATCGACTCCGGTTCTTCAATTGTTGTCAGCAAAGACAATACGTCAATTACCAAGCTTGAAGATATTAAAGGCAAAACTGTTGCTGTAAAAAAAGGAACTACTGGTGCTAAATTTGCTGAAGACAATAAAGATAAATATGATCTGCACATTACCTATTATGATGATTCTCCTGGTATGATGATGGCTGTTGCTAATGGCAATGCTGACTTTTTGCTTGAAGACTATCCTGTAATTTCTTATCAAATCAAAATCGGTGAACAGGCTAAATTAAAATTGGCTGTTAAACATATTGACAGTGATCCGCCTAAATACGGTTTTGCTGTTAAAAAAGATGAAAACGCTGATTTACTCAAAAAAATCAATGAAGGTTTGAAAAAAATAAAAGCCGATGGCACCTATGATAAAATAGTCGGCCAATATCTATAATATAAATATTGCTGTATTTGTTGATAATAGCGGATGGAGTAATCTATCCGCTATTTTTTAATTATGGGGGATTGCCATGAATGATTATTTTAACTTACTGATACAATGCCTGCCATCTTTACTAGATGGTTTAAAAACTACTATTATAATGGCTGGTGCTTCACTGATTTTAGCTTTTATTCTCGGCCTTATCTTAGCAATTTTTGCCCTGTCCAAGATCAAAGTGCTTGAGGCCTTTTATACCTTTTATGTTTATATCGTCCGTGGTATCCCGGTTATGATCTTCGGCCTGTTCTTATTCTTCGGTGTAGGTGCTCTGCTCAATATAAAATTTAATCCATTATTGGCCAGTATTATCACCCTGACTATAAATGCCAGCGCCTACCTGGCCGAAATCTTCCGCGGCGGCATCAAAGCCGTTGATATTGGACAGGTAGAAGCCGCCCGCAGTTTAGGCTTAGGTTATTTTCGCACCATGGCACTAGTTGTAATTCCTCAGGCTGTAAAAATAATGATTCCGCCAATAATCAACCAATTTATTACAACCTTAAAGGATACATCGATATTGTCGGTAATCAGCGTTCGCGAATTAACTATGAACTCCCAGATAATTATTGCCCGCAATTATCGTCCCTTTGAAGTATATTCCTATGCCGCAGCAATGTATTTAATCCTAATTGTTGCCTTATCGTTATTCGCTAAATATGTTGAAAGGAGATTACAACATGGAAAAAGTCATTGAGGTAAAAAATCTGCATAAATCATATGACAGTCTGGAAGTACTCAAAGATATTTCCTTCGATGTCACTAAGGGCGAGGTTGTCTGCATTATCGGCCCATCCGGATCTGGTAAAAGTACCTTACTGCGCTGCCTTAACCGCTTGGAAGAAATTCAGGCTGGTGATATCGAGGTTTTTGGCACCAATATTAACAAAGTCAAAAACTTAAATAAATTCCGTGAAAATATTGGTATGGTATTTCAGCTATTTAATCTTTTTTCTAATTATACCGTTGCTAAAAACATCATGCTGGCACCAACTCAATTAGGACTTATGAATAAAGAAGAAGCCGATGCCAAAGCCGATGAATTATTGGCTCAAGTAGGCTTAGCCGATAAAAAAAATGTCTATCCCGATACCCTATCAGGCGGACAAAAGCAGCGTATTGCTATTGCCCGGGCTTTGGCCATGAATCCCAAGATAATGCTGTTCGATGAACCAACCTCAGCCCTTGATCCCGAAATGGTCGGTGAAGTATTAAAGGTTATGCGTTCGTTAGCCGATTCCGGCATGACCATGGTTGTTGTCACACATGAAATGAATTTTGCTCGTGAAGTTGCCAACCGAGTTATCTTTATGGCTGACGGCTATATCGTTGAAGAAGATAACCCCGAAAAACTATTTACTGCACCTGCCCATAAACGTACACAAGCTTTCCTTAGCTCAGTATTAAAGCCTCTCGACAGCTGATTTTCAGCTGTCATTTTCGTATACTGCATATTTTATTCTTTATCAAACAATCGTTATATTCAATCTTTCATATTGTAAAAGTTGCTTACTTCCTTTAAAATATCACTGTATCATAAAACATTTTTAAGGAGTATTTTATTTATAAATGAATAATCGTCTAAAAGGATTTCTTTTAATATGCATTGGTACCATTTTATGGGGCTCAGCCGGTGTTGTTTCCCAGTATTTATTGCACGACAAGTTATTCGATGCCCAATGGTTAACCTGTATTCGTCTTATTGCTGCTGGTATCATATTACTGTTTATTGAAAAAACTTTTTATAAAAGTAACATCATGCCCATCTGGCATAGCAGCATGGTAAAAAATTTACTTATGTTTAGTATTTTTGGCATGCTGGCAACACAGCTAAGCTATATGATGACCATCGTATATAGCAATGCTGCCACAGCTACTATTTTGCAATATTTAATGCCTATTGTCATTCTTTGTTACATTCTATTTAGTGAAAAACGGGCGCCCCGTTTTAAAGAATCACTTTGCATCATACTGGCTTTTATTGGCACTTTTCTTTTAGTAACTAAAGGAAATCTCAACGCTTTAGCCATTTCCCATTCTGCATTATTTTGGGGTCTGATATCAGCTTTTGCTGCTGCCTTTTATACCTTACAGCCACGTGGTATGATACGTAAATTTCACACTACTTTAATTATCGGTTGGGGAATGTTCATTGGCGGCATCGTTCTTTCTTTATTTAAATCGCCATTCGATTTTACTGGTATTTGCGATTTGCCAGCAATACTGGCTCTTTTATTCGTAGTTCTCGGCGGTACTGTTTTTTCTTTTTGGACTTATATTGAAAGTACTAAATACTTATATCCTACTGAAGTTGGTACGTTAGCTTCATTAGAACCTTTTTCCTCTGTTGTCCTATCAGTAGTTTTTATGAATGTTCATTTAGGCTTACCCGAAATAATTGGCAGCATATTAATTGTCGGCACTGTTTTTATTTTAACAAAAAAATAATTTTAACATATATCATTAATAGAACATTATTAAGCATCAATAATAATGTTCTATTTTTTTATTTTTTTAAATAAAGCTAATTACCTCTATAGATTTTTTCGCTATATTGTTGTAAAATCTTATATTAATATAGTATTTTTATATAAATACGCTCATTTATTTTTGTCATTATGTATACAAAGGTGGTTTATTTATGAAACATGCTCTTTCCGTACTAGTCAATAATAAACCTGGTGTTCTCCTGCGTGTAGTCGGAATGTTCTCACGCCGCGCTTTTAATATTGATAGTTTATCCGTGGGCGTTACACAGCCAGAAAAATATTCCCGCATCACAATATTTTTTCAGGGTGAATCCTATATTGTTGACCAAATGATTAAACAATTAGAAAAAATACCTGATGTAGCTGCTGTCCAGCTGCATAATCCTGACGATGCCGTTTATCGCGGCATGACTTTAATAAAAGTAAATGCTGATGACAGCAATCGCCTCGATGTATTAAAACTGGCTGAATTATTTCGAGCCCATGTCATAGATGTACAATCGACAACGCTTATATTCGAAATTACTGGTCAGGACGAAAAAGTTGCTGCCTTTATACGCTTGCTCACACCTTATGGTATTTTGGAAATAATTCGTACTGGGCAGGTAGCATTGGAGCGCGGCGAGACAACAATCGGCAGCATTCCCGTTAAAAATAGTTTTTACGGCAAAAATGTAATTTAATATAATTTTATGGAGTAGACAATATGAAAGGATCAGCTGCAATCGTAAAATGCTTAAAAGAATACAATGTTGATACCATTTTTGGTTATCCCGGCGGCATGATTCTGCCCTTATTTGACGCCTTATCTCAAGATAATGATATTAATTTTATCCTAACCACCCATGAACAATCAGCTGCCCATGCTGCTGACGGCTATGCCCGTGCCAGCGGCCGACCAGGTGTCTGTATCGCTACCTCTGGTCCTGGTGCTACCAATCTTGTAACTGGCATCGCTACCGCTTTTATGGATTCAATCCCAATGGTTATAATTACCGGACAGGTTGACAGCAATCTTTTAGGCAAAGACTCTTTTCAAGAAACTGATATTTTTGGCATAACGATGCCTATTACTAAGCATAATTTCAAGCTTAATAATTCTGATGAATTAATGACTACACTGCATTTGGCATTTTCTATTGCCAACAGTGGCAGAAAAGGCCCCGTGCTAATTGATATTCCCAAAGATTTTTTTTCTGCCAATATCATTTACAGTCCTATACCTGTAAAACCAGTTTTACCGCAGGAACCCGATGCGGATTTTAGTATTTGCATCGCTGAAGCTATTGATGAAATATTAAAAGCCCAGCGTCCTGTTATCATTGCCGGAGGTGGTGTCATCTTAGGCGAAGCGCATAAAGAACTCATTTCTTTTGCTGAAAAATATAATTTACCAGTAGTTGCTACCTTAATGGGTATTGGCGTATTTCCCAATAGTCATTCCTTATACATGGGGTTTGCCGGCCTGCATGGGCGAAAAGCAGCCAATATGACCGTGGCACAAGCAGATCTTGTAATAGCCGTAGGCAGCCGCTTTGGTGACCGACAGACAGGTAATATTGAACATTATATCCATGACAAACATTTTATCCATATTGATATTGATCCGGCTGAAATAGATAAAAACGTCCACAGCAGCATTGGTTTATCTGGTGATATGAAAACAATTTTACAGCTGCTAATGCAGCGACCTGCCACTAACAGTTTAACTGCCTGGTGGAAAACACTGCATGCCATGCAGCAAAAATTCACCTATGAATATAATGGTACATATGATGTGCCTAATGTAATGCATATCATTTCTAAGGAAATTAATAAAGATAATCAGTCATTTGCCATTGTTACCGATGTTGGACAACATCAAATGTGGGCAGCCCAGCATATCAAGCGCTTTCTGCCTAAAACATGGTTTACTTCCGGCGGGCTTGGCACCATGGGGTTTGGTCTGCCTGCTGCTATTGGGACCCAATTATATTTTAAAAACACTGCACGAATCATCCATATAAGCGGCGACGGCAGTATAAAAATGACTGGTAACGAATACTATACAATGGCTACCTTAAATCTGCCTATAATTTCCATTATCATAAATAATGAATGCCTGGGTATGATTCGCCAGCTGCAAAAAGTGTTTTACAATGAACGTTATTTTTCCTGCAATCTTCCCCATAAAATGGATTATGTAAAATATGCGGAAAGTTTTGGCATAAAAGCTTACGATGTCCATAGCATCGATGATTTCATCGAAGCTTTTTGCAATGCTTTAAAAAACACTATGCCACAGGTAATAGTAGTAAACATCAGCAAATCTTTTGTTGAACCAATGACTAACACCAGTACAGGAATAAATACTTTTATTGAATTTTGATTTTTGTTAGTTTGTAATTTTTTTCACTAATCACTATTGACAAACGTATTGGCAAAGTGTATCCTGTATACAATGTTCTTTTGTAACATTGTAAATACTACAAAATATTGACTTCATTAGTCAATTTTAAAATTTAGGGAGATGTTTTATTTATGGCAAAGGTTTATTACGATCAGGATGTTAATTGGAATATTATAAGTGACAAAAAAATTGCCATTATTGGTTATGGCAGCCAAGGTCATGCTCATGCTTTAAATCTAAAAGAAAGTGGTCTTGATGTCACCGTCGGGCTTTATGCTGGCAGTAAATCGGCACAAAAAGCTAAAGATGCCGGACTAAAAGTGGCAGAAGTTGCTGATGCCGTCAAAAATGCCGACATTACTATGATTCTAATTCCTGATGAAATACAAGCCGCTATATATAAAACTGAAATAGCACCAAATTTAAAATCGGGCAGTGCTTTAGCCTTCGCGCATGGTTTTAATATTCATTTCCAACAGATTAAACCACCAGCTGATGTTGATGTATTCATGGTTGCTCCAAAAGGACCTGGCCATCTTGTTCGCCGCACCTTTGTAGAAGGCGGCGGTGTACCTGATGTATTTGCAGTTCAGCAGGATGCTACCGGCAGCGCTTTGGATATTGCTTTAGCTTATGCCCGCGGCATTGGCGGCACTCGTTCTGGTGTTATTAAAACCACTTTCCAGGAAGAAACTGAAACCGATTTATTTGGCGAACAGGCTGTTTTATGCGGTGGTGTTACCCATCTAATTACTGCTGGCTTTGAAACCTTGGTAAATGCCGGTTATCAGCCAGAAATTGCTTATTTTGAATGCTTCCATGAAATGAAATTAATCGTTGATTTAATGTATGAAGGCGGCATGGCCAAAATGCGTAAATCTATCAGTGATACTGCTGAATATGGTGATTACACCGCAGGTCCTCGTCTCGTTACTGATGAAACTAAAAAAGAAATGAAAAATATTCTTACCGATATTCAGGATGGTTCCTTTGCAACAAAATGGCTTACTGAAAATAAAGCCGGCCGCGCACAATTTTATGCAATGCGTCGTAGACATGCTGAACATCAAATCGAAGAAGTTGGTGGAAAACTTCGCAAAATGATGTCATGGTTGGATAAGAACGATAAAAAAGACTAAGCTATAATAAAAAAGCGGCAAAGTAGACTACTGAGTCTGCTTTACCGCTTTTTTTATCGCTAAATTTTACATTAAAAATTAACGAGGAGGTTATAATCATGCCTATAAATGGAGCTAGAGCAGTTATTGAAAGTTTCAAACAGGAAAACGTCAATTTAGTATTCGGCTATCCCGGCGGAGCTGTATTGACACTCTATGATGAAATATATAAAACAAAATTCCCCCACATATTGACCAAACATGAACAGGGCGCTGTTCATGCCGCCGACGGTTATGCCCGTGCAACTGGTAAGGTGGGTGTGTGCATTGCCACTTCCGGTCCTGGTGCTACCAATCTAATAACCGGCATTGCTACTGCTAATATTGATTCCATACCTCTGGTATGCATCACCGGACAGGTAGCCACTCCTTTTATCGGCCGCGACTCATTTCAAGAAGCTGATGTCTGCGGTATAACGGCACCAATAACCAAACACAATTATTTAATACGCAATGTAAATGATTTACCGCGTGTTTTAAAAGAAGCCTTTTTTATTTCCCGCACCGGCCGCCCCGGACCTGTTGTAATTGATATAGCCAAAGATGTCTTTGCCGCCGAACTGGACTTTAATTATCCGCAGGAAGTTAAATTACGCGGCTATAGCGGCAAATATATTGGTAATAAAGATGATGTTGATACCGTTATCGAAGCTCTAAAGCAGTCGCAAAAACCTCTGATTTTTGTCGGCGGCGGCGTAGTTTCCGCTAACATGCATGAAGCATTCCGTGAAATCGTTGAAAATTTACAAATTCCTGTAACCAGCACGCTTATGGGACTAGGCTGTGCTGACCCAGAAGATGAGAAAACACTGGGTATGGCCGGCATGCATGGTTCATATGCTTCCAACATGGCCATTATGCAATGCGATTTGCTGCTTGGCATTGGTGTCCGCTTTGATGACCGCGTAACTGGTATTATGAGTGAATTTTCACCCCATGCCAAAATAGTCCAATTTGATATTGATTATGCTGAAGTAAATAAGAATGTAACTTCCCATATCAGCGTTATTGGTGACCTCAAGTGGTCCCTGCCTTTATTATTGGAAAAAATACGGCCAATTACTGAACAAATAAAAACAGCTGCTGCTAATTGGACTCGTTATATAATAGATATGCATAAAAACAATCCATTTACCTATAAAAATTCAGCCGAAATGATTTTAGCGCAAGAAGCTATTGCTGCTGTTGCCAAAATTGCCCCTAGGGACAGCATCGCTGCCACTGATGTTGGACAGCACCAAATGTGGGCAGCTCAATTTTTCCCGGTAAATATGCCTCGTCACTTTATTACTTCAGGTGGTTTGGGCACTATGGGCTATGGTTTACCGGCTGCCATGGGCGCTAAAATTGCCTGTCCTGATAAACCAGTTATTTTATTTACAGGTGACGGCAGTATTATGATGAACTGCCAGGAACTGGCAACTTTAGCCGATTATAATGTCGATATAAAAATAATTGTCATCCATAATCATGTTCTGGGTATGGTTACACAATGGCAGCGCATGTTTTATGGTGAACGCTATTCGCAGTCACTTTTAAACAGCAAAGCTGATATTGTTAAAATTGCCGAAGCTATGGGTATAAAAGCCTGCCGCATCGATAAAAAAGCTGATTTGCAAAATAAATTGCAGGATGCACTTTCCCATAAAGGGCCAATTCTAATTGATATCATCGTTCCGGAAGTCGAAGATGTTCTACCTATGGTTCCCGGCGGCAAACGTCTTGACCAAATGGTACGGGAAGGAGATGTCTAAAAATGAAATACCAGATAGCTATTTTAGCGGAAAATAAGCCTGGTGTCTTGACACATGTATCTGGTCTTATCAGCCGACGCGACTTTAACATTGAAACAATAAATGCCGGCTATACCGAAGAAAATGATGTCACCAGAATTAATATCGTTGTTAATGCCTATGATAAAATGGAACTAAACAAGGTAATCCATCAGATGGCTAAGCTTATTGATGTCATAAAAATAGTCAATATCAGCGAACTCCCCTCGGTAAGCCGTGAACTTATCCTTGTTAAGGTAAAAGCCGATTCAGCCCAGGGACGCGCTGACGTTGTAAACATTGCCAATATTTTCCGGGCACATATTGTTGATGTAGGTCATCAAAATCTTGTTGTTGAACTTACTGGGGAAGAAGATAAGCTGGCGGCATTAACTGATATGCTCAGCTGTTATGAAATCATTGAAATTGCCCGCACCGGTCCAATTGCTTTATCACGCGGCATTATTCCCATTAAAAATATGTAAAAAAATAAAACAGGCATTGAAAGGTGCCTGTTTTATCATTTCCACTATATATTATTTATTTTTCTGTGCCATCATTATTTAAAAATTTCTTATCGATGACATTATATTTTATTTCATTATATGATGATATCTTGCCATTTTCATTAACAACTACATTACCAGAAAAATCAGCTATTTTGGTATCCCAGTTAAAGGATGTCTGATTTGCCGTTATTGATAAATCACCATATTTAAAGCTGGTTCCGCCTTTAACCGTTATTGTTTTATCGTTCCATGCTCCATATAAATCATCACCGGCAAAATTAATAAGGCTGTTATCTTCCTTATTACCATAAACACATTTAATATTGTCCTGTGCCCACACTTCAAAGGATGTTAAATTAACCTGGGCATGATCTGCTTTTACCGAAAACTTACTAGTATCAACATTGACATTGCCATCGAGTTTATATGTACCCGATAAAATATCAAAAGTGGTCTTATCTGCCGTAACTTTAGGTGCAGCCGCAAAAGCTGTATATGATGTGATCAGCATTATAAACATTAATAAAATTGACGTTTTTAAAATACGCATTTGAAAAGCCTCCATTAAATCTAATTTTCTTTTTATTATACCATATATTTCGCATTGTGCTAATTGAAATTTAGATGCCTGAAAGGCTCCCCTGTAGGGGAGCTGGCAGCAAAGCTGCCTGAGGGGTTAACCCTTCCGATTTGACTTCGTCAAGCCACCTTCCCTATGCTGTAGTTCTTAGTGCTTTAGCACTTTAGAAATACAATACACACCGTGCAGGGACGGCTTTAAGGACACACTAGTTTATTAACTAGTACAACACGACATATGTTATATAATCATAATAAGAATTATCTTTTAAAATACATTTTATAAAGGATTTTAGCGGTATTTAATATAATCAATAATATGACTAGATACATTAGATTTTATTATATAAGGTGGTGCCAATTAATCATGAATGTCAGAGAAATAACCGAGGAGCTTGAATACAAAATTCTATCACCAGATGCTGCCAAAAGCCGCGAAGCCATACGAAAAACCAATGAGGTTCTTTGTCCATTCCGCACAGCATACCAACGTGATCGCGACCGCATTCTTCATTCTAAATCATTTCGCCGACTCAAACATAAAACTCAGGTATATATAACTTCTGATGACCATTATCGCACCCGTCTTACCCACAGTCTGGAAGTATCTCAAATTTCCCGTACTATAGCCCGCGGTCTGCGTCTAAATGAAGATTTAACCGAAGCTATTGCTTTAGGTCATGATGTTGGTCATACCCCATTTAGTCATGTTGGCGAAGAAACAATGGCTGATTTAATCGGTCATTTTTCCCATAATGAACAAAGTCTGCGTATGGTTGAATATCTCGAAAAAAATGGCAAGGGATTAAATTTAACTGTAGCTGTAAAAGATGGTATTTTAAACCATACCGGTAAAACATTGCCCAAAACCCTTGAAGGAAAAATTGTTAAAACAGCTGACCGGATTGCTTATCTTTGCCATGATTATGATGACAGCCTACGTTCGGGGCTCCTTAGCAAAAATGATTTACCTTCTCTTGTAAAAAAATCATTGGGCGATGTTCCTTCCTCTATGATAACAGGTATGGTTTGTGATATGATATTGTCATCGAGCAACAAACATGATATTTTATTATCAGAACATATGACTGAGGTAATGAATTCATTTCGCAATTTTATGTTTGAAAAAATTTATCACTCTAAAATATTAGCCAAGGAACGTTATCAGTCCCGCTTTATCATCGAACAGCTTTTTCACTATTATATGAAGCATTTTGATAAACTGCCCACTGAATTCTTAATAAAAGAAGATGCCTGGGGAAAACAGCAGATAGTCGTTGACTATATCGCCGGTTTAACCGACAGCTATGCTGTTGCTAAATTCAATGAAATCTTTGTTCCACCTGTATGGAATCAATGGATAAAAACAGACTGACCACTAAGAAAGGATTGTTGATATGTTACGTTTTTTAACAGCAGGAGAATCACACGGACAATGTTTAAGTGCTATACTGGAAGGGATTCCAGCCGGTCTAAAAATAGATATTAATATGATAAATCAAAAACTGGCTCGCCGCCAAATGGGTTATGGCCGTGGCGGCCGTATGAAAATAGAAACCGATACTGCCGATATTTTATCTGGTGTACGTTTTGGTGAGACCATGGGTGACCCCATTACCTTACAAATTAAAAATCGTGACTGGGAAAATTGGACGCAAAAAATGTCTGTAAGCGGTGAACCATTTGGTGATAAAGTAACCGCCGCCCGTCCCGGTCATGCAGATTTAGTAGGAATACATAAGTATAATCGAACAGATATCCGCGACATCTTAGAACGTGCCAGTGCCCGGGAAACAGCCAGTAAAGTTGCTGTTGGTGCTGTCTGCCAGCAGTTTTTGGCTGAATTAGGCATTACCGTTGCTTCTCATGTCGTTAATATTGGCGGTGTTACCGTTGATAAAACAAAAATAGATTATACTAAAATAAATGACAATACATCTGAGCTTAACTGTCTTGACACTGCTGCTGAAGAAAAAATGTGTGAAAAAATCCGTCAGGCTATGGCTGACGGTGATACCTTGGGTGGTGCTTTTGAAGTTATTGTAACCGGTGCACCTGAGGGCTTAGGCTCCCATATTCAATGGGATAAACGCCTCGATGGCAGACTAGCTCAAGCCATGATGGCGATTCAAGCCATAAAAGCTGTTGAAATAGGTGATGGTATTGAATATGCCAATAATTCCGGCAGTAAAATGCATGATGAAATGTTTTACGATGAAAATAAAAAAGTTTACCGCAAAACAAACCATGCCGGTGGTCTTGAAGGCGGTATGACTAACGGTGAGCCTATTATTGTCCGCGCTGTCATGAAGCCAATTCCTACACTAATGCAGCCGCTTCATTCTATTGACATTGCCAGTCGTGAAGAAGTTTTGGCCTGCAAAGAACGCAGTGATGCCTGTGCTGTTTCTGCCGCTTCTATAGTTGGTGCAGCCATGGTCTCTATAACGATTGCCAATGCTGTGCTTGAGCAGTTTGCCGGTCATGCCATGATTGATATAAAAAACTCTGTGGCAAATTATAAAAAAAGATTGGCTGCACAATGAAAAACATTGTCTTAATAGGCTTTATGGGCACTGGCAAAAGCTGTGTAGGGCGATTGCTGGCTGAAAAAACAAATTTTTCCTTTATAGATACCGACATAATAATTGAAAATGATAATCAAATGAGCATACCGGAAATGTTCACTAAATTTGGTGAACCTTACTTTCGCACCAAAGAAAAAAAAGCCATAAAAAAAGCCGCAGCCCAGTGTAATGCGGTCATCTCTACTGGCGGCGGCGTACCCATGGACATAGAAAATATGAAAATTTTACGGGAAACTGGTGTTATTATCTGCCTATGTGCCAGTGTTGATACAATTATCCAGCGCACTAAAAACCGCAATAATAGACCTTTATTAGCCAAGGAAAAAAACAAAATAACTGCTCTTTTAAATAAACGTCGTCCTGCTTATAATAACGCCGACTTTATAATTGACACCAATGATTTATCTCCCTGGCAGATAGTTTGTGAAATAATGTTGTTTTTAAAAAGGGGAAAAAATTGAAAACTGTACAGGTAAAATTACCAGATAACAGCTATGATATATATATTGATAATAATTTGGATGATAAAATAATTGAATTTTTCCGCCAAAGCAACTTTTCCCGTACAGCCTTTATCGTTTCTGACAGTAATACTGGTGCTTTATACCAGGAAAAAATCACTCAATTACTGCAAACAGCCGGCTATACAGTTACTGGCTATATGATTTCTGCCGGTGAAGCTTCCAAATCAATGGAGACCGCGCAAATATTATATACCGAAGTTATAAATGCCGGTCTTGACAGAAAATCTCCGATAATTGCTTTAGGCGGCGGAGTTGTCGGCGATATTACCGGTTTTATTGCCGCTACTTATATGCGCGGCATACCTTTTATCCAAATCCCTACAAGTCTGCTGGCCCATGTTGATTCATCCGTAGGTGGTAAAGTAGCCGTAAACCATCCTTTAGGAAAAAATCTCATTGGGGCTTTCTATCAGCCCAAAGCGGTGTTTATTGATATTTCAATGCTAAAAACCCTGCCCCCACGGGAAATTGCTACTGGGCTCGGCGAAATTATCAAATATGGTCTTATTTATGATAAAGAATTTTTTTCCTATATAGAAGATAATTCCGCTAAAATATTCAACTACAATGAAAATGTTTTAAGCCAGATCATTGCCCGCTCCTGCGAGATAAAAGCTGCTGTTGTCAGTACGGACGAAAAAGAAAATGGCCTGCGCGCCATACTTAATTTTGGTCATACTATCGGTCACGCCATTGAACGAGAAACAAATTACATAAAGTATAATCACGGTGAAGCTGTTGGTATTGGCATGGTCGCCGCTGCTTTTATAAGCGTAAAAATGAACCTGATTGAAAACAGTATTCTGCCTGCTATTGAGCATATTTTACAATTATGCCAGCTGCCGCAAAAATGCTCTAACTGCGCTGCTGATGCTATTTATAACGATCTTTTCCATGATAAAAAAACCATTGGCGGCAAAATAAATTGGGTACTACTCGATGATATTGGTCAGGTTCATTTAGACAATAATGTTCCGGAATCAATTGTTCGTGAAGCCATTGACTATATTATTGCTTGAATAACACTATCTCTGAAAATACAAGTTTAAAACGTACAAACAAGGGGCTGATGCACATTTATTTATGTGTATCAGCCCCTATATATTACTTCAATAAATCAGATAAAAAAATCAACTTAATTCCCAATGCACACATTGTTAGTGATAATAAAATAACAATAATGCGCGGTCTGGTTTTTTTTGATATTACTGCACCAATCTGCGCACCTACCATTGCACCTATACCAATACCAAGTGCCGGTTTCCAAACAATATGTCCCAATAAAAAATGGGAAACACAGCCCATAAATGATGATACTGCCAATACAAAATGTGATGTAGCCGTCGCTACATGCGGTGGAAACGCCAATACATATATCATCAGTGGTACATGGATTACACCACCGCCGATTCCCAATACACTAGATAAAAAACCAACAAACACACTGATTGTTATCCCTAATTTTTTAGGATATTTAAAATTTTTCTGGTTAAAGTCCTCAGCTGTCGCCTTTTTAGTTGAAGATTTCCAATACATAATAATCGCCAAAATAATTAACATCATGCCAAAGACAAAATTAAAAACCTTACCAGTGAAGTATTCAGCTATATAACTGCCTAAAAAAGCTCCAGGAAGCGTAGCTATAGCAAAAGGAACTGCCGCATCAAAATAAACTCTTTTTTGCTTTATATAAGCCCACGAACCTGATGCCGTATTTAGGAATACGCCAAACAATGATGTCCCAACAGCCTGATAAACATTATGAAAAGTATTAAAAAAACTAGCTGGAGCTGAGGCACTGCCCGTCATAAATAAAATAAATAAAGGGATCATTATAAGTCCGCCGCCAATACCTACTAATGTACCAAATGCCCCTACGCCTATCCCTACCGCAAATAAAACTATAAGTTCCAAAAATGTTCACTCTCCCAATTAGCCGCATCTTTTTATATAATTTTATTTTACCATAAAACAAAGCTGCCGCCAGTTAAAATACTGTTACGGCAGCCAATATTATTTCTTAAAATTAAATTTCTCAGCTATTTTACTATACCAAGGAACAGAAATTCCTACTTTTTCAGCCATCCGGACAACCTCGAACACCAGCCCATCTATTTCGGAATTGCCGCCTTTTTTTAAATCCTTTTGCATTGAAGCAGTGGTTTCCGATGTAAGCGCTGCAAGAATTGCCAAATTCTTTTCTCTGAGCCCATCATCAACTTCAAGCCCCATGGCCTGCCCTACTTTTATTGCTTCATCAACTAATGCGATAAAGGTATCACGTTCCACTCCATCTTGCTGCATTTTACCAGCTGTTATATCATAATATGCCCCTGCGGCTGCCATCGGTGAGACAAACGTAAACTTGCGATAAGTATCGGCAGCAATATTTTGTGATACCACTGGTGCTATGCCCGCCGCTAATAAATCAGCGGCAATTTTTTCTAATTTAGGACGCAGAGCAGTTTCCCCACGTGTACCATAAACAACGCGAAATATATCACTACGTTGGGTTACTTCCCCTGGTGCTGAAACCCAAGCTACAATATAAATACATCCTTCCAGGACATTTTTTCCCGGCAGTTTTTCTGCCAATTGCTTGCCCGTCCCAAAAATATTTAATATTGGAATTATAATAGTATGACGATCTGATACCTTCTTTAAAAATGGAACTATTTCATCAATGGAATATCCCTTCACACTTACAAAAATAACATCAGCTTTGCTTTTATATTCTTCTGTACTCATTACCTTTATATCCGGCAGATGAGTTTCACCTTTTTTATCAGAATGCAATATAAGGCCATTTTCTTTTAGTGCCTGCAAATGTTTTCCTCTGGCAATAAGTGTTACATCTTTGCCTGCTGCCGCTAAAAATCCGCCTATACATGCTCCTGTTCCGCCTGCGCCTAAAATAACGTAATCCATATTTTAATACCTCCCAAATAAAATTTATAAGGTAACTAATATGCTAAGCCTACTCTATATATTAGATATAATTTAATATACTGCATACAATTTTATTATATCACACTAAAAAAAATAGAAAAATATTTTATTTTACATTATGAACATTGTATTAATAAATACAATTTGTTATTATTAATACAGCTATTATCGTTTAATTGTTTACATAACTATAAATACTACGCGTATTTAACATATTATTTATAATCTCTTTTTTATTATCGAAGGTGGTAACATGCCCAATATCCAGCTTGGCAATACATGTTTTGACTATATTCAGCAAAAACAAAAACGCAAAACCATAACCATAGCTTTAAAAAATGCTGGTCAAATTTTAATAAAAACCCCCCATAATATTTCAGCAAAAGAAGCCTGTGATATTTTGCAGCGCTATGCTGATTGGATAAAAGAAAAAAATCAAGCTTATGAAAAATTATCACAGCAGGCCCCTATAAATGATAATTACATATTATATCGTGGCAGAAAAATTAATATCAGTCGTATCTTTTCCCCTACATATCCAGCTGTACAACTAATTGATGACCATATCAATATATACTATCCCAGCTCATTACTGCTGCCACTTGCAGAAATATTTTTACCCTGGTACAAAATGCAGGCACGCTTATATTTAACTGAGCGCACTATTTTTTGGGCAGAAAAACTGCAGGTAAATCCTGCCAATATTTCCGTAAAAGATCAAAAAAGCCGCTGGGGCAGCTGTTCTTCCTTAAAGAACTTAAATTATAACTGGCGCATTATGATGGCTCCTGATAATATAATCGATTATCTTATTGTTCATGAACTGTCACATCTAAAAGAAATGAATCATTCCGTAAAATTCTGGTCAATCGTTGCCCAATATGACCCTTCGTATAAAAAACATCGCCTGTGGCTCAAACACAACGGAGATTTATTACTGCATGTACTGCGCAACTAAAAAACAGCTGGAATTAATCCAACTGTTTTTTTTATTATATCTTGCTTATATCCGGACGCAGATTTTGCGCTCTTCTCAAATAAATATGCTGTATTTCATTTTGCTTTTTATCAGTATCGACTAATAATAATACGCGAATGCATTTTTCAATACTGTTATCAACCGCCATCTGCTGGGCATCAAATAATGGCACCATATCCCAGCCAGCAAGTTTTCTGGCAGCAGCTGCTGGAAAAGTCACATCTATATCGGTTGTTGCTGAAAAAATTGCCGCCCCTATATCTTCTGTATTTATGTCATTTGCTAAAATTATTTTTTGTAATAATTCCTGGACAGCCTCATTTACTATTGTTTTTTCATTTTTTTCCACAGTTATTGCCCCACGAATTCCCCGCAACAAAATCTCCTCCTAAAATCATTATACAAAATCTAACGATGCCGCCATATACTTATAATTAAGCGTGCACATAAAATCAGTGCGGCTAAATAGCCTAATACTCCTAGAAAAGGAATTTCCAAAAACTTAGGTGACATATTAGTCGTACATATTATTGATGATCCCAGCAACAATGCCGAACTTATGATACCAATAATAAGCTTATTAATCATTTTATCAACATATTTAAGCGGCTCTTCTGAGCCGGTAACATCAAGATTAACCTTGGTTTGTCCACTCATGGTCATCTTTATCATATCTGATAACTGTTCCGGCAGCTGCATAGAACGATACATCAGAGAATAACTTTCATGCTGGAATTTTTTTATTTCATCTTTCCAATTAAAATCACGGGAAAAATCTTTTTGCAGCTGTTCCCGCATTATATCAACAAAATTAACCTGCGGACAAACAATCTGCATAACTCCGTCAATAGACATTATCCCTCGGGCAAACATGCTAAGCCCCGGTGCCACACCTAAATTATGGCGACGCAGTACCGCTATAATATCATGCGAAAGCGCTCCTAAGCTTAATTCCTTGAACTGTAAATCATTATAATGCATCATTAATACATCGATATCTTCATATAGTTTTATATGATTTATCTTAGTTTTTACAGTTCCTAGTGACAACACTGCTGACTTCATCGCAAAAGTATCATTATGGGCCAATGCGTATATGGCTTTTTTTAATGCGGCTCGTTCCTGCTGTGATAAACGCCCCATCATCCCCAAATCCAGCCAAATAATTTTGCCATTATTTACCCAGATATTTCCCGAATGAGGATCGGCATGAAAATAACCATCATTTATTATTTGCTTGATATAATTTTTGCCTAAATTTAAGCCTAATTTTTCAATATTATAACCGGCTCTTTTTAACTCATCGACTTTGTCAATACGTATTCCTGCTATATATTCCATAACCAGAATACGTGCTGTCGTAAGTTTTCTATAAACATACGGACAACCAACATTAGAATCATCGCTGTTTAAGTGACGAAATTCATCAATGTGGTCGGCTTCCATCATAAAATCCATTTCCTGCTTCGTAATTGTCCACATTTCGTCGAGAACTGCCATAAAATCAACAACATCATGTGACTTGCTGAATAATTGCAGCAGCTGTACAACTCGCTTAAGCAACGTGATATCCTGTGCCATTACTTCATATATTCCCGGTCGCTGCACTTTAACTACTACTTTATCACCATTCTTCAATGTTGCTTTATGCACCTGGGCAATCGAAGCTGAACCTAAAGCCTCTTCATCAATATCAGCAAAAACATTCGACCATTTTTGGGCATATTCTTGTTCAATAACTTCTTTTATTATAGAAAATGGTAAAGGATTAGCCTGCGTCTGCAATTTACTTAATTCGTAAATGTATTCCCCCGATAAAAAATCCGGACGCATTGATATTACCTGTCCGAGTTTTACAAAAGTGGGACCGAGTTCCTCTAATATCAAGCGCATTTTTTCTGGATTCATTCCACGTACAACTTCGTATTTACGCAGTACGCTGAGCATTTGGCGCAAACGCAATGATGAACCTTTATAACCGACTTTATCATTTTTTAATATATCTTTTAACATAAAATTACTCCTGGAAAATCCCTTAATAAAACTATCCGGCTTCTCAACCCGACAACAGTTTTTACGGATATAAACACTACTCAGTCAATAACTTATAAATTCACTGCCAAATATCCGAAGTCAACCAACCACCAGCTGCCATATGATTTAATGGTCCTGCACCACTGCCTAAATCAAGATTTGTTTGCATGGCCATAGTCACATACTTTTTGGCATTTTTAACACTTTGTTGAAGATTAAACCCTTCCGCCAAATTACAGGCTATTGCCGATGATAAAGTACAGCCTGTACCATGTGTATTTTTATTATCTATTTTTCTACTATTATAGATATATGTCAAATTTTTATCGCATAAAACATCATCAGCCGAATCCGTTAAATGACCACCTTTTACCAGCACTGCACAATCATCTTGTCTCTTAGCAAAAACTTTTTCATAGATAATTTTTGCCGCCTTTTCCATTTCATCAGTAGTAGTTGGTGTAAAACCTGCCAGCACTGCTGCTTCGCCAATATTGGGCGTTATAATAGAAGCTAACGGCATTAATTCGTTCTGTAAAATAACTGTTGCTTCTTTCTGCAATAACTTACTGCCTGCTGTGGCTGCCATAACTGGGTCAAGTACAATATTTCGCACCTTATACTGCTGCATTTTTCTGGCAATCATTTGTATTATTTCCTTATTTGCTACCATGCCAATTTTTACAGCATCCGGTATTATATCAGAAAAAACAGCATCCAGCTGCGCTCCAACAAAATCGGCATCAATTGCCTGCACCGCCTGAACGCCTGTCGTATTTTGGGCTGTAAGGGCTGTAATTACACTCATGCCATATAAACGATGTGCCGTTATTGTTTTTAAATCAGCCTGAATTCCCGCACCGCCGCTGCAGTCAGACCCCGCAATCGTTAAAACTTTTTTCATAAAATCATCCATTCACTATGATATTTTATTCTTATATATTAATTTTTATGCAGCAATATAGATATACGTTTTAATTCTACTATATTGTAAAATTGTAAGCAACTTAATATTTATACAAAATTGCAGATTAATACCTTTTATCACCATAAGGATGACTTTATTTTATTCATTAAATAAGTTATACTCATTTTAGTTAATTCGATTTTATAAAGGATGATTCAAATGGCAATAAAACTCATAATCAGTGATCTTGACGGAACATTATTAAACACTAAAAAACTAGTAAGCACAGCTACTATTGCAGCTTTTGCCGAAGCTTCGAAGCAGAAAGTTGCTTCCTCCATAGCTACAGGACGCATGCATATGGCCGCATCGTTTTTCGGCAAAACCATCGGTTCTAATGTGCCGGTTATTTCCTGTAATGGCACCATGATTCGCGACATCAATACCGATGAAGCTATTTATGAAGAATATATTGATGATACTGTCAGCGAAGATCTACTGGCTTTTTTATATGCACATAATATATATTGCAGCTGGTACATTGGCACGCAGATATATGCACCTTATTTTTCCTGGGATATGTTTCCCGGCTATCGTACTGTTAAAAACTTTACCATTAATGAACTAGGTGCAGATTATAAAAACTATACAAAAAATATTACTCAGATTGTTCTGCGTAGTGAAGAAAATATCCCTACTGATTTACTAAATACTCTAACAGATAAATATCAAACTGCTGTTAAATTCCAGCAAAATACCGGCTATACCATCGATATCACTCCACCGCATATCAATAAAGCTATTGGCGTAAAAAGACTTGGTGAATACCTCGGCATCACTAAAGATGAAATCATGGTTCTTGGCGATGGCGATAATGATATTGATATGCTTAAATATGCCGGCTTATCAGTTGCTACGGAAAATGCTATTCCCGAAGCCAAAGGAGCCGCTTCTTTTGTAACCGACAGCTGTGATAACGATGGTGTTGCTAAAGCCGTTTTAAAAGTTTTACATAATAATATATAAAACTTTGAGTAGCAAAAGAGGACTGTCACATATGATATATTAACCCTTCCGTCACCGCTTCGCAGTGCCACCTTCCCTAAAGGGCCGGCTTCAAACCATAAAATACAAAGTTACTATACGCTTTTTATTAACTAAATCAAAATCATTTATAAAGGTAGACATTGCTAATGACTTCTATATTATTTATTGCTCCTCATGAAGAAATCGCCGCTACTGCTCAAATGATTATTAAAAAAATGCATATCGATATCCCTGTAATCACGGCCTCCAATCAAGCCGCTGTAAATGCAGCTATTACCCAGGAACAAATTTCTATAATTATAAGCCGCGGGGGCACTGCTCGTGATTTACGCCAATATACCAATAAAATAATAGTTGAGTTGCATACTTCGTTTATTGACATAAGCACCGCTATAGAAAAGATTGCTGCTGCCGGCAGTAAAAATATTGCCATTGTTTCCACTGATAATATTTTAGAAAATGCCAGTAATTTATTTAATTTTGGCGATATCAATATTAAATTTTGTCCGTGCAAAGATGATACCCATATCATAAAAAAAATTCAAGAATTATCGAATTGTAATATTGATGGTATTATTGGTGATATCCAGGCAGTAAAAACAGCACACAACCTGCAAATTAAAAACAGTATTTACATTGATTCTGGTATTCTTTCTATAACTAAAGCCCTTGAAGAAGCTTTATCACTTGATGCTAATCAGCGAAATAAACAGCTGCGGTTAAAGACCATGCAGGCTATTATTGATAATATTGACGAAGGAATCATTGGCTGCAACCAAGAACAAAAAATTATTTTTTCCAATAAAGAAGGCCAAAAAATTCTGTCAGCTAATCCTGCTTTTTTCTTTGATAATTACTCTAAACGACTAATAAAAGATTTAGAAGAATATAAAGGAAAAGTTATTGAATTAAATTCAGAAAAAATCTTACTCGACCTCATTGAATTAAATATAACAAATGAATATAAAAACAATATATTGATATTCCAAAAGGTCAGCAATATTGAAAATTCCGCGCGAAGAATTCGCACAGCCCTGCAACAAAAAGGCTTATATGCTAAAAAGAAATTTTCCGATATAAAATACAGCTCAAAAGAAATGGCTGCTGTCATCACATTAGCACAGCGATTCGCTAATTCTAACTCCAATATATTAATTTACGGCGAAACCGGCACCGGCAAAGAAGGTCTGGCCCAAAGCATCCATAATAGCAGTCCGCGCCGTAATAAACCCTTCGTTTCTGTTAATTGTGCCTCCCTGCCACCAACCTTAATTGAATCAGAATTATTCGGCTATGTTGATGGTGCTTTTACCGGTGCCCGCCGCTCCGGGAAAAAAGGCTTATTTGAACTTGCCCATACCGGTACAATATTTCTCGATGAAATAGGTGATTTACCCTTAGATATCCAAAGCCGCTTATTGCGTGTTCTGCAGGAACGGGAAATAATGCGCATCGGTGACGATAAGATAATGCCGATAGATATCCGCATTATCTGTGCCACTAATAAAAATTTAAAACAATTAATAAAAAATGGGCTATTTCGCCAAGACCTTTACTACCGTATCAATGTACTGCGCCTTAGCCTGCCGCCGCTGCGTGAGCGACAGGAAGATATTATGCCGTTAATTTATTTTTATCTCCATAAATATTTACCAGCTAAAAATTCCTCTAAGCCAAATTTCCCTGAAAACATTATAAAATATCTAAAAACTTATTTCTGGCCCGGTAACGTACGTGAATTGAAAAATATGGCTGAGGCACTAGCCTTTAGTTACCCTGATAACTTAAACCTCTGTGCAATAAAAACAATTCTTGATGATACTGCCATGGAAAGCTCTGATAACAATTTAAAAATCCCTATTGTTAATGATTTAAAGGAAATGGAAAAAAATATTTTACAGCAGCTTTTAGATAAATATTCACCTGATGAAGTCTGTCAAATGCTGAAAATAAGTCGTGTTACATTATGGCGAAAATGTAAATAATTTCAAAAATGAATTTTATTTATTTCATTTTTGAAATTATTTTACTATCTATGAACAACATTAAATTTTACAAAACTTGCATAAATATATTTATTACAAACACACTGCCCTTGCTGCAGCTGTGTTTTTCTTTTTATATAAAATATTTATGAATGTTTTTTATTAAATTGGCATATAATTTGCATTATTTTATTTATATATATTTATAAAAACTATACTGAGGTGTACTCGTATGAAAACTGTAATTATTCCTGAACCTGGGCAAGTAAAAATTATCGAAACAGAAAAACCACCGCGCAAAAAGGGCGAAGCCCTTTTAAAAATATTATACGGCGGCATTTGCGGCAGTGATCTTGGCACATATCGCGGTACCTTTGCCTATGCTTCTTATCCCCGTATTCCCGGCCATGAATTTTCCGCTGAAATTATTGAAATTGATGACAATGACTATAATTTAAAAACCGGTATGATTGTAACCTGCAATCCATATTTTAACTGTGGCAAATGTTATTCCTGCCAGCGGGGGCTCGTAAACTGCTGTACCAGTAATGAAACCTTAGGTGCACAAAGAGATGGCGCTTTTTCCCAATATATAACAATGCCTGTTGAGCGAATTTATGACGGCAAAGGCCTACCGGCAAAAACGCTGGCCTTAATTGAACCATTTTGTATAAGTTATCATGGTGTCAGCCGTGCCCATATAACCCCTGGTGACAATGTACTTATCGTTGGTGCTGGCACAATTGGTGTCTTAGCAGCTATCGCTGCCAAAGCTGCTAAAGCCAATGTTTATATTTCTGATATTTCTAAAGAAAAAATGGATTACGCTATAAAAACATTTAATCTTGATGGTGGTATATTAAATACAAATCCCAAAGAATTTATAACCAGAGTAAATGAAATAACCAATAACAATCTTTTTGATGTTACTATTGAAGCAGTAGGATTACCTGCTACATTCCAAAATTGTATTGATGCTGTAACCTTTGGTGGTCGTATGGTACAAATAGGTGTCGGCAAAAAAAATCATGATTTTGATTTTACCCTGCTGCAAAAAAAGGAATTAAATGTATTTGGTTCACGCAACGCTTTAAAAAAAGATTTCTTAGAATTAATTGATTTAGTAAAATCCGGCGCTGTCGATATAGAAAAAATCATAACCAATACTTATACTTTAGATACCGCTGATAAGGCCTTTTCTGACTTTAGCAAAAATGCCGCTTCCATGCTTAAAGTTATAATTAAATTTTAAATTTAGGAGTCTTTCTTATGAAAATGTTAAATATGACTACCCAGCCTGAAATGAAAACCAACTTACCTGAAAAAATAATTCAATTTGGCGAAGGCAATTTTTTGCGCTGTTTTATCGACTGGATGATAAAACGCTTAAATGATAAAAATCTTTTTAACGGCCGAGTTGTTGCCATACAGCCAACACCACACGGTCAGATAGTTGGTAAACTTAATGAACAGGATGCTCTATATACAACTATCCTGCGCGGCATCCAAAACGGTACTACTATAAATAAAGCCGAAATAATAAACTCTGTAAGCCGCGGTATAAATCCTTATACCAATTGGCATAATGTGTTAAAATGCGCTGAAAATCCTGCTATTGAATATGTATTTTCCAACACTACAGAAGCCGGTCTTACTTATAATAATGAGGATACCGCCCAAATGCAGCCGCCTTTATCATTTCCCGCAAAATTGACATTATATCTTTATCATCGTTATGAATATTTCCACGGTGCTGCTGATAAGGGCATGTATATTATACCTTGCGAATTACTCGAAGCTAATGGGGATTTACTAAAAAAAATTATCCTGCATTACTGCGCTGATTGGAATTTACCGCAAAACTTTATCAACTGGCTAAATAACAATAATAAATTTTATAATACACTCGTGGATAGGGTAGTAAGCGGCTATCCTAAAGATGAAATTGAAGAATTGACTGACAAATTGCAATACGAAGATAAATTACTTGTCTGCGGTGAACCATTTCATTTCTTTGCTATCGAAGGTGATGAAATATTAAAAGAAAAACTTCCTTTTGCTAAAATTGGTCTTAATGTTGTCGTAGAAAAAGATATCAGCAAATACCGCCAGCGCAAAGTCAGACTTTTAAATGGCGGTCATACAGCTAATGTTCCGGCAGCCTTTCTCAGCGGTCTTGATACTGTTGCCCAAATGATGGATGATAGTACAACCGGCAGATTTTCCCGCCATGTCATCAATGATATTATCCTTCCTTCAATTAATATGGATAAAAAAATGCTGTCTGAATTTGCTAATTCCGTTGTAGAACGCTTTCAAAATCCATTTATCAAACATTATTTGCTCAGTATTCTCTTAAATTCAACTTCTAAATTTAAAGTAAGAGTACTTCCTTCATTATTGCAGTACCATGATAAATTTAATAAATTTCCTGATGAATTATTGTTTAGTTTTGCTGCTTATATTTATATTTATAAACCTGTTCGTACAGCCGATAATCATTTATACGGCCTGCGAAAAGGACAGGAATATGAACTTACTGATAATAAAATAAATATCAATAAATTAGAACAGGCTTGGGGCTTATATGCTAATAGTGAATCAACTGCCCAGCAAACTGCTGTGGCAATTGTAAATGATGCGTCATTATGGGATACAGATTTTTCGGTATTTCCCGAAGTTGCTGAAACAGTTGGCAGCTACTTATATCAGATAGATACAAAAGGCTGCAAAGCGGTTATGAAAAATCTTTTAAGTGTTGGAGTATCATTATGAAGGCACTGCAAATAAATAAAAATGACAATGTAGCTGTAGCTTTAGAAAATTTATCTAAAAATGACATTATTGCAATAAACAATAAACAAGTGGTTCTGCTTGATGATATCAATTTGGGGCATAAATTTGCCCTGCAGGCAATTGCTGCCAATGATAACATCATAAAATATGGCTTTCCTATCGGTCATGCCAATTGTAATATTCCTACTGGCAGCCATGTCCACACACATAATATCACAACTAATCTAGGCAATATTCTTGACTACACTTATAAACCCGCTATTCCAGCCAGTCTCCCCAGTAAAAATGCCGTTTTTATGGGCTATCAACGTGACAATGACATTGTTGGTATTCGCAATGATATTTTTATCATCCCTACCGTAAATTGTGTTACAGCAACAGTTCGCTATTTAGAACAATTTGGTCGAACACTGGTTAAAAACTTTACTAATGTCGATAATTGTATTGCTATAACCCACCCTTACGACTGTTCTCAAATAGGCAATGATAAAAAAATGACTCAGACTATTTTAGCCGATATTGTAAATCATCCTAACGCCGGTGCAGTATTAGTTGTCGGCTTGGGCTGTGAAAACAATAATATCTCTGAATTTAAAAAAGTACTGAGGACATATAATGATAACCGCGTAAAGTTTCTTGTAACTCAGGAAGTTACTGATGAAAATAGTGTTGGTGAAAAATTACTTTCTGAACTAATGACCTTTGCCAATCAGTTCACACGTACGGCCTGCTCCATTGATAAATTGCGCATTGGTCTTAAATGCGGCGGTTCCGATGGCCTTTCCGGCATTACGGCAAATCCTCTAATCGGTAAATTATCCGATCTTGTTATTGGTAGTGGCGGTACCACTGTTCTTACTGAAGTCCCAGAAATGTTCGGTGCAGAAACGCTGCTTATGAATAGAGCTGTCAACGAGAATGTATTCAATAAAACCGTCAATTTAATAAACGATTTTAAAAAATATTTTAAACGCTATAATCAAATAATCTCCGATAATCCCTCTCCCGGCAATAAACAAGGTGGCATCACAACATTGGAAGATAAATCCCTAGGCTGCGTACAAAAAGGCGGCCTGGCGCCCGTAGTTGAAACATTATCCTATGGTGCTGTCCTCGAAAAACAAGGTCTTAATCTATTAAATGCCCCCGGCAATGATTCCGTATCAACTACCGCCTTAGCTGCCAGCGGCTGTCAACTCATATTATTTTCTACCGGGCGCGGCACTCCATGGGGAACTATTACACCAGTTATAAAAATTGCAACTAATACTCAGTTAGCTGACTATAAAGCCAATTGGATAGATTTCAATGCTGGTGAATTAGTAAATAACGTTTCCATAGATTCCCTACGTGATAAATTATTTGATTTAATAATAAAAACAGCTTCTGGGCAGCTCACTAAATCAGAACATATGGATTTTCATGAAATAGCCATAATGAAAGACGGCGTAACTGAATAAAATTATCTTTATAAACAAAAAACACCTGTTATCAGGTGTTTTTTGTTTATAACTGGTTTAAATCGCCAGCTTTTGCAGTATAGAGAAATTTATCTAAAATTAGGAGATTTTAGCAATTTTAGCACATACTTTATCGGCAGCTTCTTCCAGTTTGCCGCAATCAAACAGCATCTGTAATACACCATAACGGTTACGCAGTTCTTTAGCATATATTATAGTATTACGCAATAACTCTGGTGATACATTTACTTGTTTAGGTAAGTATGGTTCATTGATTTTTTTCATTCTATTTATCATTACATCTATATCGGGCAATGTTTTAAGTAGTTCAATTATTTCTTCTTTATTGGCAAGAACATTTTGCAAGCGTTTTGCTATTTTAGCCTCAGCATTTTTATGCACTGTATTTTCTAGTTTCAATACTTCTTGTGCTGCTGGACCAAAAAAAGCTTTTATTTTTTCAGTCCAAGCAATTTCATCAAAAGAACTTGCCGTCAACAGTTCACTATTTTGCAATATTTCCAATGCTTCTTTATATACATGAAGTGCAACGATAGTTGCCACACCGACTAAAGTACCATGCAAAATATCATGGCGTCCTTTTTGTAAGAATAATATTTCCCAGGTATGACCCATCTGGTGTTCACAACCTGATGCTGGACGAGAATTACCACAATAGCTAATGCCTGTCCCTGCCCATACCAATCCTTCCATCACCGATGCCATAGCCGCAGGATCTCGTTCTTTTATACCAAAATCAGCCGCTTTTGCCACTTCATTTACAGCATTTTGCATTATTTTTACAATTTCCGGACAATAATATTCATCATTGACTATATTTGCCAGTTTCCATTCTACCAAACAAACATATTTTCCGAAAATATCACCTGCACCCGAGGCAATCATATGCTCTGGTGCATCTTTCAATATTTCCACATCACCTAGTATTGCCCAAGGAAAACCAAGATGTTCATAGGTTGTTTTCATATTATCAACAATAAGCGGTGACACAGCTGAAGCATAGCCATCCATTGATGGTGCCGTTGCCACTATCACATATGGACATTTTAATTTCTGTGCCACAAAACGTATTAAGTCATTGATAACTCCGGAGCCTACGGCAATAATAAAATCACAGTCATACGGAATATGTGTAAATATCTTTCCTATATTAAGTTCATTTGGTACCAATTCGTCATCAGCAAAAATATATTGTGCATAACTGGCTTCAGCCTGCTCTAAGGCTTTATAAACCTTATCACCAGCAACTTTTATTGTATTTTTATCTGCTATGATACAAATACTTTTATATGTATTTGCCTGTACATATTCGGTTAATTTTTCAATAACATCCTGACCAATTTCAACATGTGCTATATCACATTCATGGTCGCGACCACATGTACAGCTTATTTTTTTATTAAGATGTTCATTCCAATTTACCATAAGATATTACTCCTTTTCCCATGGGGTAAAAATTACTTTTCCAGCGAATTCACCTTTTACTGCCTTCTCAAAAGCAACAGGGCCTTGCTCCAGAGGCAGATCCACTGCTATCAAGGGCTTTGTCTGTAGAATCTTCTTTGCTAAAAAATCGACACAAGTACTCCATTCCTTGCCTGGAAACGGTCCCGATATCGCATTCCATGTACCAAAAATTGCCAGCTCACTGCGAACAATTTTCTCAAAATAAAACCGTTTTATCATGACATCATGATAAGGAATCCCCATATATATAACTTTGCCGCCTTTTTTCGGCAATGCCAATACCTGTGCCGATGTTTCCGGTGTACCAGCTGCTTCTATTGCTATATCTACACCTCGACCAGCAGTCAGCTCACTTAATACGCTGACAATATCTATTTCCTGCCGGACATTTATGACTTCATCTGCTCCTAGTTCCTTGGCGGCAGCTAATCTTCTGTTATCTATATCTATTGCAATTATCCGTCTGGCACCATTAATTTTAGCCCATTGCAATGCCATCCCGCCGACTGTACCACAACCTAATACAGCTACCGTATCCCCAGCACTTATTCCACCCGCATTATAAATACCATGTAAAGCTACACAGGCCGGCTCAACAAGAGCAGCTTCTTTATCACTTATAGTGTGGGGGACGAGTACTACATTTTCCTGGGGCATAACAATATATTGGGCAAAAGCACCGGGACAGTAGGCGCCTATAACCGATAATTTTTCACATTGGGCAAACTTCCCCTTACGACAGGCTTCACATTCCCCACAATATAAAGCCGGACATGCTGTAACTTTTTGCCCTACCTTATATTTTTTTACGGCAGCTCCACAAGCTGCTATTTCTCCCGCAAATTCATGTCCCCAGGTCATCCCTTTTACATATGGACCGAGCTGATCATAGCGATGAATATCTGAGCCGCAAATACCTACAGCTGTTACCTTTATTTTTATATTGGTATCCTTTTGTATTTCCGGTTCTGGCATATTCTCTAAGCGAATATCATGCGCTCCATATAAATTTAAAGCTTTCATTACAATCACCATTTATCAACCAAATTATAAAAATTTACATCTAAAAAAAATCTTTAGTTGGCTGCAATAATTTTTTTATATTTTCTTCAATAGAATAATTTTGTACAAATAGTCCTGAGGTTCCGCCAGTAAAAATGCTTGCTCCAGCCTCTGCCAGCATTTTAGTAGTTGCTGGATTTACATTGCCATCAGCTTGTATTCTCTTATCCACATTATTATCATCAAGCATTTTTTTCATCATTTTAATATGTTCAACAGCTGTCGGTTTGATTGTTTGACCGGAAAATCCGGGATTTACCGTTAGCTTTAATATCCATGCACACTGCCTGGCTAACTCGACAAAATCTTCCTGCGGCGGAGTATCAGCTCTATAGGCTAAAACCGGCTGCATGCCCAGTTTTTTTATTTTGTTAAAAATAATAGCTGGTTTTTCCATCGCCTCATAATGCACAGCTATATAGTCAACTCCTTTGCCAGCAAATACATCAATATAATTATCGATATCGTATACTGCCAAATGGACTTCAACTGGTAACTTAGTATTATTATGCAGATATTCACACAGCATATCACCCAATATATAACATTTATTAAATTTGCCATCGACAACATCATAATGAAAAAATGCCGCAGAACTTTCTTCTACTTTTTTTATATGATTATAAAAATGACCTAAATCCATACAAGAAACAGATGCTGATACAGCTGGCATTGGTAAATTAATATCCATATATTCTCCTGCCCTGACATCTCTTACTGTTAATTTTATTTACGTGTTTTTTCATACTCCATCATGGCCTGCACACGTTTAGTATATTTGCCGCCAAGATGCTCTGTATCAAGCCATACTTTAGTAAACTCCCAAGCCATATGCTCAGAAATCACCCGTGCTCCCATGCATAAAACATTAGCATCATTATGTGCTCTGGTCATTTGTGCCGAAAATAAATCTGTAACTAATGATGCCCTGATACCATTTACTTTATTGGCCATCATCGACATGCCTATCCCCGTACCACAAATCAATATACCACGCTTTTCGGGATGCGTTGCCACTTCTTCTCCCACAAGTACAGCATAAATTCCAGCATCTACTGACTCTTCGTTATAGGTCCCCTTATCTTCAATCACATAATTATTTTCCTGCAGCTGTTTAATAATAAATTCCTTCATTTTAAAACCAGCATGGTCACTGCCAATTACTATAGTTTCACCCATTATCAACACTCCATTTATAAAATAATCTTCGATAATACAGCTATTATTCTAATGGCAGCGGTTTAAATATAACTTTTATGGCTTCGCCGCTCTTTATAAGATTATAGGCTTTATCCCATTCATCAATATTTAATTCGTGCGTAATCATTTTATCAGCATTGATTGCGCCTTCACTCATCAATTTCAGGACAGGTTCCCAATCATGGGTATTCTGGCTTCTTGTTCCAGTTACATATAATTCTTTTTGAATAATTTTAGAAAAATCTACTTCAACAACGTCACGTGCGAATAAGCCTACCTGAACATACTGTCCCTGTTTGCGCAGTAAATCCATTCCCAGCTGCATTGAAGGTACAGCACCGGTACAGTCAAAACAAATATCGGCACCATAATTATCGGTTAATTTATCAACAAGTCCTTTAACATCATCAACCTGCACATCGGCAATATAATCAATAGCAAATTTTTCTTTAGCTACTTCCAAACGTTCTTTATCTTTAGTAAGACCTGTCATAACAACAATGCCGCCTTTAGATTTTACAATTTGTGCTACTAATAAGCCTATTGGACCTGGTCCCAATACAAGTACAATATCGCCTTTAGTGATTTTAGCGCGGCTTACACCATGATAGGCACACGCTGCAGCCTCGGTAATAGACGCATCACGACAGCTGACATTTTCCGGTAAAATATGTACACTTGCCGCTCTGGCTACCATATAGTTAGTGAATGCGCCATCTTGCTGTGTCCCGAGTCCTGTACGGGTAGAGCAAAGATTATATTGTTTTTCTTTACAAAATCTGCATTCGCCGCAGATAGTAAATGTAGTTTCAGAAGTAACTTTATCACCGATTTTAAAACCGGTAACACCTTCACCTATTTCAGCAATAGTGCCGGCAAATTCATGGCCTAATATTAAATCAGATGTTTTTTGATTATAATGACCCTCGAAAGTATGGATATCACTGCCGCATACACCAGCATATTCAACTTTAATCTTTACCTGTCCAAAACCTGCTTTAGGTTCTTCCTTGTCTAACAGTTCAAAATGTCCACCATTCGGCTGTGTTTTAACTAACGCTTTCATATATTATCTCCTCCATAAATTTTACTAATAATGTTACCAGCATATCCTACTTATAAAATATATATTTTATAAGTAGGATATGCTGGTGCTGCTTAGTATTATCTACTGGCAGCACCACATATCGTTACAATTTGTTACAGTACTATATATAAATCAAAATCTGACTGTCAATTAAATAATGTAAATAATTTAAAGATTACAAAGTGAATTAAATTACCACCTTGGTCAATACTGGAAATCATTGTTGTTCCTTCAGGCATTTTAAAGTGTGCAGCCAAGCCCATCTGGGTATGTAATGTTGCCACTGCTGTTGCCATCAATAACGATAATGCAATTACAATTGCACCTGCGATTACCGAATGAACAATATTACCACGAGCTGCCGCAACAATCATAGCTACGATAAATGGAATAGTAGCCAAATCGCCAAATGGCAATACATTATTTCCAGGAATTACAACTGCTAAAAATACAGTAATAGGAACAAGAATAAGAGCTGTAGCGATTACTGCTGGATGACCTGTTGTTACCGCTGCATCAAGCCCAATATAAATATTGTGTCCTTCGCCAAATCTTTTCTTTAAGAATTCACGAGCAGCTTCAGATATAGGAATAAGGCCTTCCATTAAAAGTTTAACCATACGAGGCATAAGAACCATAACACCGGCCATAGCTACACCAACTTTTACAACTGCACCAGGAGTATAACCAGCTAATGCACCAAGAATACAGCCTAGTACCAAACCCATAAACATTGGTTCACCAAATATACCAAATTTTTCCTGAATATAATCAGGATCTGCTTTCAAATCTTTAATTACAGGAATTTTTTGAATAAGCCAGATAAGTGGAATACCAATAGGAGCATAGGAACAAGTAGAACCTGTTGGAACAGAAACACCTTCTAATTCAAAATATTTTTCCATATATGGTGCTGTCCAGTCAGCAATCTTTAATACGGCAATTTCAAACAAAATAGCTGCAATCATAGCCTGTACCAAGCTGCCTGTCCAGGTATATACAAACGCACCGCAAAATGCAAAATGCCAGTAGTTCCAGATATCAACATCCATTGTTTTAGTTGTTTTAGTAAATAACATAATAGCGTTTACAACAAGACATACTGGAAGTACAAGGGCCGAAACTGGTGATGCCCAGGCAATACTAGCTGCTGCCGGCCAGCCAACATCAATAACATTTAAATGTATACCAAAATTTTCAACCATAGCATGTGCTGCCGGGCCGAGATTTTCTGTTAGCAACCCTACAACCAAAAATACACCAGTGAAGCCTACACCAATTGTTAAACCTGAGCGAAATGCCTTTGCCGGGCCACAGCCAAATAACAAACCCAATATAAAAATAAATACTGGTAATATTACTGTCGCACCCAATCCTAAAAACGATTGAAACATGGGGATTAAATTTTCCATTCAAATATCCTCCTCAAAATTATGTTTTTTTATTTTATGTTAGTACAAAGAACAGTATAAATAATTACAGTTATCTTCATTGTTTGCTTTAATTAATAAAACTTCTTGTCTGCCCATCATCAGAAAATGATCAGCAGACAAATGACTAGTTTATCTTTGTAATTCAACTAATATTTCATTTTCAACTTTTTCAAGGCCTATACCGGTCAAAAAGGCCCGCGCACTGATTACTGGGAATTTATATTTTGATTTATCAACTACTGTAGTTGTTACTAATAAGTCTGCACCATCAGAATAGCCGGGAACTTCCATGATTTTACACTGAATAATTTCCAATTGGATATTATTTTTCTTGGCTAATTTGGTAACAGCATCATTTACAACTGTTGATGTAGCAATGCCTGTTCCACAAGCAACTAAAACTAATTTTTTACCATTTTTCATAATAATACTCTCCTCATAAACCTAATTTTGTGCACATAAAATCTTTAATACTTTCAGGGCTATCGGCCTCAACTATTTTTGCCAAGGCACCATCTTCTTGTAAAATCTGCATAAGTTTTTGTAATATTTCAAGCTGCGCATGTTGTTCTTTCATGGCTAACATAAAAACTATTTTTACTGGAACGCTCTCGCTTTCTTCTCCCATAATCACAAAATCTACAGGATTTTCTAAGCGGGCAACACAAATTGCCGGTGTATTTACATGTTCAATGTCAGTATGGGGAATTGCCACACCATAGGAAGCTGTAGGCAAGCCTGTTGCAAATACTTTTTCGCGGGCGATGACTGCACCTTCATAGGACGGTTTTACATATCCTAAATTTTCCATATTATTAGCCATCTGAGAAATGATTTCCAGTTTATCTTTTCCCTCAATATCCAACAATACTAATTTTTCATCTAAAGTTATCTCATTCATATATTTATATTCCCCCATCTTTTTTCTAAGCTATTCCTATTTATATTGCATTAAAACATCTGCATAAATTCCTGTAAAAAAACATTATAAGATTTATTATCAAGCATTGAATTTATACCATTTTTCATTTTTATATAGTTATATAATTTTAAGAACATCATTTCCCATAATTTAGCCTTATTTTTACCAATATTGAGTAAAAATACTACCTGTACCAAAAGATCATCCCACATAATCGGCTTATCTAAAATTAATACTGAAACAAATGATTCATTATCTTCGTTATACATAGGATGCGGTATCGCTGCCAAATCCCCAATAGAGGTAGAAGCCATCGCTTCTCTTTCAAAAATTAAGTCTTTAATTTTTTCTGTCATCAAGCCTTTTTTTATCGCTTTTTTGGTTAAAAAATTAATACATTCTGTTTTATTAGAAAATTTCTTATTTACATAGAAATTATCTTCTGTAAAGAATTTTTGAATTTCTGCCTTATCCATTTCATTTTTTTGAAAAACCTGCTGCTCAATTTTTGTAATATCTTCTTTTTTAAGCATCCGATTTATCATAATGATTTTATCTGATTTAATATTTTTTAATGGCACTGTTGTAAATACATAATCAACATCATCTAAAATGGATATATCAATTTCATAGCCTGGTATAATCTGCACAATATTTAATCTGTTATGGAAATACTCTTCAATCTTTGCTTTTAACAGCACTGACATACCAAGTCCGGCTGAACAAACTATTACAACGTTTTTGGCCTTAATATTTTCTTTTATACCATTTCTGCTGATTGCAGCGCCAAAATGCAGAGCAATATAGCCTATCTCATTTTCATTTATTTTTATCTTGTCGTATTTTTCTACAACGCTGCTGGCTATTACTCCCATTTGGAAAGCTAATGGATAGTCGTTTTTTATTGTATCTAACAGCTCATTGCGGATAATCATATGAAATTCAATTCGTGTCAAAGCAATATTTAAATGCAGTGCTAATCCATCACATAAATACTCATCTTCAGTAAAATCTATCGCCAATTTTTCACGAATTTCCTGCAAAATTAGATTCACTAATTCTTTGACATGTTTTTTACTAGTTGATTCACCCACATCAAAAACCTTTTTGCTGGCCAGTAAGCATTGTGCGATATAATAAATCTCTGCATACGATAAATCAATACCCATCTGCGAATATATTTCATCTACAATATCTTTTGCCACATCATACTCAAAGGTATTGCTAATTTTTTGCGCTAAACTGGCAGCATAAACAATAAGCTTATTATATTCCGATCGCTTTATAGCAATAGCGGTATACATACACAAATGCTCTTTGGCATCATCAGATAATTGCAAATGCTTATTATTTAATATCTTTGTTATTATCTGGTCTACTGTATTGATATTGATATCCGGCAGCAGCTCTTGATAAAAATTGGCATCATTATCATATTTATTAAGCATTTCTAAAAGACAATAACGAATTTTCAGCTCCTGTCCAGTGAGTAGTATGCCCTTGCCCTTATACTGTGTTACGTCTAAATCATATTTAGCAAAAATCTGCTTAGCTTCATTCAAATCAGCTTTGAATGTTGATAAACTGATATATAGCTTATCAGCTAATTCCATCTGAGTAATTGGTTCAGTAGAGAAAGTATTTTTCAATAATTGTATTATTATATAATTTACTCTTTCTTCTGAAGTTTCAAACGATATTTTTTTATCTTGAAAAATATCCTGCTCCAATTGATTAAGATTTTCCATTTTGTCAAAATGATAGCCATTATTGGGAATTGCCACAATATTTACATCATATTGATTCAGTAACTCATGTAAAGACTTAATATCAGAGCGTATCGTTCGTGAAGACACACCCAATTGTTTTGATATTTGCTCACCAGTTATTCCATTAGGATGATTTTTTAATATTTCAAAAATCTTTTTACTGCGTTTTTTTAGTTTAAGCATTTTCGCCACTCCCTAACTTGCTTTCATTCTAGCAAACAATTTTTTTTATGCATAGTTTAAAAAATTTCCCCATCTCGCGGAAATTTAGATTTCAATAATTAAATTTTTCCGCATTATTGCGGCAATTTTTAATTAATAATACTAATAGTATAATTATCCATTCATATGTTTTACATTTGTAAAAGTGCATAACAGCAGGCTTTATTATGATTTTGTTTTCTTTTTTAAGCTTATTTTTAATGCCATTGTATTATATATTTTTTTGTTTGTTATTTTTGTTTTCTATCTTTTAGTTGTATTTATTTTATTTTAATAAAAATTAAAGCTGCTATATCAAAACATTTTTTCAATATATATTGCCACTACTACCAAAAAACAATATATAATGGAAAGATGCTTAATATAACAGCTAATCTTTCAAACCCATCTATTAATAATAAAAGCCTGCCATCATAATCCTAAAAGTTCAAAAAACATCTGCACATTTTTTTCCATTTCACGATTTTTAAACATAGCTGATCCTAGTACAACATCAGTAGCACCGGCTTCTATAACTGTTTTTATATTATCCACATTTATGCCGCCATCAACTTGTATAGAAAAATCATAATTATTATCATCACGCCATTTTTTCAATGCGGCAATTTTTTGTGTGCTCATCGGTAAATAGGCCTGGCCACCAAAGCCCGGTTCTACTGACATGATTAATACTTTTTTCAATAAACCATCTTCTGCTACATATTTTAAGGATTTAAAATCTGTGGCTGGATTAAGAACAACGCCGCCATCCATACCCAATTTTTTTATTGTTTCCAAAGTATGGTATAAATGCAGACATGCTTCTTTATGTACAGTTACAACATTTACTCCAGCATCAGCTAAGCCTTCCAGTAAATTATCTGGTTTTGTAACCATTAAATGGGCATCAAAAACTGTCTTGGTATGCGGACGCAACGATTTGATTGTTCCTACACCAAAAGTGATATTATCAACAAAATGACCATCCATTATGTCTAAATGAATCTGCTTTATACCACTTTTTTCCAGTCTTTGCACATCATCTGCCAAACAAGAAAAATCTGCCGACAATACTGACGGGGACAATATAATATCCATAGCTATTCTCCTTTATTTCACCTTTACGCTTTATAAATAATTTTAAATATTTACTGATAATTTCTGTATCAGCAGCAAATCACATTTATCTTATCATATATTCATAGTGCAATCAAATACTAATATAAAGATATTATCATTCACTAGAAAGAAAATGCCTGTTAAACGCAAGAAAATAATATACTGTCTCAAAAAAAATAAGGAAACAGATTTCCGTCTGTTTCCTTATTTTTCAAACGAACAGCTTATTTTAATTTCCAGATTATATCTGCCATCATTAATTTATCTTTAAACTGTTCCAAATCCAAGTCTTTAGTAATATGGACATATTCAACACCCATAACTTCAGCCCAGTCACGTAATTGTTCGGCTGTTACGCTATAGCTTAAAACACTATGATGAGCACCACCAGCTAAGATCCAAGCTTCACCCGCTTTTACAAGATTAGGCAATGGTTTCCACATTACGCGTGCTACTGGCAAATTAGGCATATCCATAATTGGCTTTATGCATTCAACATCATTTACGATAAGGCGCATTCTACCGCCCATATCAATAAGCGATACTGCTACTGCCGGGCCAGCTTTGCCTTCAAATACAAGACGAGCTGGAGCATCTTTGCCGCCAATACCTAAATCATGCACTTCAATTTTAGGAGTGCCTTCAGCAAAGCTTGGGCAAACTTCAAGCATATGTGCGCCAAGATTATAGCTATGATCATCATCATCGCCAAAATGATAAGTATAATCTTCCATCAAGCCGGTACCTTTATCGTCACCCTGCGCCATTGTTTTCATAACTGCAGTCATAGCAGCAACCTTCCAGTCACCTTCCGGTCCAAAGCCATACCCCTGCGCTGTTAAATCCTGTACTGCAAGGCCTGGTAATTGATCAAGACCTGATAAGTCTTCAAAGTTATCAACAAAACCATCAAAGCCGCCTTCTACTAAGAATGCTTTTATGCCGACTTCCATTTTAGCCTGATAACGCACTGAGTTTATATTGTCAGTATTTATAGTATATTTTTTCTTATAATCTTCAACCTGAGCATCAATCTGAGCATCGGTTACTTTTTCAATATATGGCAATAAATCGCACATTGGATGAGTATTTACTGACCAGCCAAATTTAATTTCTGCTTCGACTTTGTCGCCTTCAGTAACTGCTACATTGCGCATATTATCAGCAAAACGTACAATTTTTAAGGTTTTGCAGGCCATGATGCCAATAGCTACACGCATCCATGCGGAAATTTTATTTTTTACGTTGCTGTCATTCCAATGACCAACGATTACTTTGCGGGCAATACGCATACGAGTACCGATGAATCCATGTTCCCTGTCACCATGAGCAGACTGGTTTAAGTTCATGAAGTCCATATCGATTGCTTCATTAGGAATTTCTTTATTAAACTGTGTATGTAAATGAAGATATGGTTTTTGTAATTTTCCCAAGCCACGAATCCACATTTTGGAAGGAGAAAAAGTATGCATCCAGGTAATAATCCCTGCACATTTTTCATCATAATTAGCATCCATAATGAAACGATCTATAGATTCAGTAGTCGTTGCTACTACTTTAAATTCAATTTTAGCCGGCAATAAACCTGATGCATTAAGTTCATCAACCATTTTCTGAGCATTAACAGCAACCTGCTTTAATGCTTCTTCTCCGTATAAATGCTGACTTCCAGCGATAAACCAAAATTTATAATCTGAAATTGCTAACATATTTATTACTCCCTTTATTTATTTTCACATTGTGATAGTTAAATTTCAGATGTCTGAAAGGCGCCCCTGTAGGGGAGCTGGCAGCAAAGCTGCCTGAGGGGTTAAACCCTTCCGACTTGACTTCGTCAAGCCACCTTCCCTAAAGGGACGGCTTTAAAGGCACACTAATTTATTAACCAGCACAACACGTGTTATTTATATTAAATTTATTATTCTTTTATTTTATCAACAGCCATACGTTCTACCGCCAAGCCATCCTGATAATTCTTTATGAATTCCTGCGCGCCTTTAACACCCATTGGTTCAGGATTTAAAGTCAATGTTTCCGGATTTTCAAATACTTTGCCATCAAGGAAATCTTCTAGGCTTTCATTTTTATCAGCCAGTCTTACATAAGCTGCTAAAACAGCTATTCCCCAAGGACCGCCCTGACTTGCTGTTTTCATTACAGTAATTGGTGTATCAAGTGTATTAGCCAAAACCTGCTGCGCAATTATTGGTGTCTTAAATAGACCACCTTGTGCTACAAGAACTTCTGTATTTATCTGCTCTTCATTAGTCAATACATCCATACCTATTTTCACTGGGGCAAAGGCTGCATATAATTGTGTCAAAACAAAATTTGCCAAAGAGAATTTCGAATTAGCGGTTCTAACAAATAAAGGCCGCCCAGCAGTTACCTTGGTAATATTTTCGCCTGACAAATAGCTGTAGTTAATAAGTCCGCCAGCATCAGGCTGTGCTTTTGCTGCCGTTAAAAACAAAGCTTCATATAATTTATCAGGCTGCAAATCTATACCTAATCGCCCAGCAAACTGTTTAAATATTTCAGCCCACGCATTAATATCTGATGAACAGTTGTTGGCATGAACCATTGCTACATTCGATCCATCTGGTGTTGTTACAATATCAATATCACGATGCAGCTGCTTTAACGGCCTATCCAGTACAACCATGGAAAAAGCCGATGTGCCAACTGAGATATTACCGGTACGTTTTCTAATACTGTTAGTGGCTACCATACCGGTTCCGGCATCACCTTCCGGCGGAGCCATCATACTGCCCGCAGTAAGATTACCACTTGCATCAAGCAGTTTAGCTCCCTGCGCTGTTAAAGTGCCCGCATTTTCACCAGCCAATAATACTTTTGGCAAAACAGCACGAATATCCCATGAATATTTTTTCACATCATCCAGCTGACCAAACGCAGCTAAATATTGTTCGTTGTAATTTTTAATTGCTTCATCAATAGGAAATGCCCCCGAAGCGTCACCAATACCAAGAACTTTTTCGCCGGACAATTTCCAGTGAACATATCCTGCCAATGTCGTAATAAAACTTATCTGATCAACATGTTCTTCTTTGTTTAATACAGCCTGATATAAATGGGCAATACACCAGCGTTGCGGAATATTAAAGTTAAACAACTCTGTTAATTTATCGGTAGCCGGTTCAGTTATATTATTGCGCCAGGTTCTAAAAGGTGTAAGCAGCTTGCCATCTTCAGAGAAAGGCAAATAACCATGCATCATCGCACTGATGCCAATTGCACCAATCTTAGTCAATGTTTCATGATATTTTCCTTTTACGTCTGCAGCTAATTGCTTATAGCTTTCCTGAATACCTTCCCAAACCTGTTCCAAAGGATATGTCCATACACCATCCTTATACTGATTCTCCCATACATAACTGCCGGAAGCGATGGTATTAAAATCATCAGTAACTAAAACTGCTTTAATCTGCGTTGAGCCAAGTTCAATTCCCAGAGAAACACGTCCATCTTTTATTGCCTGTGAAATTTCAACTAAGTTCATTAAAACAGTGCACCTCCTAGTGTTTCATAATCACTTAAAAATGATTATTTTATAATACGTTATTTTTTGATTTGTCATTCTTTTTTAATAATTGTCATACAGCTTTTATATATATAATACATCTTATTTTCTATTATGTAAATAAGTTTTTATAAAAAAATAATAATAATTAAATTTATCTAAATTTACTGTCATTTTATAAAAAAATAAAACCAAAGCACTTTTCAACTGTACCTTGGTTTTATTTTCATTATTTACTTTATCTTATTAATTGATGAACGTTTTATTAAATCCGGCGGAAATTTAACATCAGTAACCGTTTCATTATTCATTAGTTTTAGCAGCATTTGTGCTGCCATTTGTCCCAATTTCTGTTTAGGATGGGCAAAAGTCGTCAGTCCAAAACCAAATTCCATCTGAAAATCGAGACTGGCATCATCAAAACTTATAAGTGAAAAATCCGTTGGAATTTTCTTGCCAGCATCATATAATATTTTTATTATCTGCCTGGCCATTTCATCATTATAGCAAACCATTGCAGTACAATTTTTACTTATCTTTAAAACCCTGTCTTGAAAATGACGCAAAAACGATTCATTATTATCTTCAGTTGTATACCAAATGAGATCATTATCGGCAAAACTCATTTTTTCCTTACGCAGTGCATCAATACATCCGGCATAGCGGAGTCTTCCCTGCATATCATCCAGCTTAAACAAGCCACCAATATTTTTATGACCATTTTTCACAAGATATTCAATTGCTTCTTTACCGCAGGCATAATCATCCATTGAAACACAGGGAATACCCAAATCCGGATACCCCGTATTTAAAAATACACATGGTATTTCCAACTGTTTTATCCGGTCATAGATTGCCCCATTCATATTAGGCAGACCTGTTTTAGCTGGCTCTATAATCAGTCCTTCTATATTTTTAGACAATAAATTATTAATTATATTAGCTTCTTTTTCCATATTATTATAAGTAAGTGACATTTGAACGAAATATTTCTTTTTTTCCAATGCATCATCAATGCCTTTTATAATATCGGGAAAAATATAATCGTTCAAATATGTCGTTACCACGCCAATGGTTTTCGCCGAACTAATCGGCATAGCCTGCTCCGTACATGAATACTTTACATACGTACCTGAACCCCTGCGGCGTTCCAACAAGCCACGGCTTTCCAGTACGCTTGTTGCCTGACGAACAGTCTGGCGGCTTATGGAGAACTTTTCCCCCAATTCATTTTCCGATGGGATTTTATCCCCCGACTCTAAAGTGCCATCTAAAATTTGTGTTTCCAGCCAGTTCATTAACTCTACATATTTAGATATATTTCTCATATAATCAAATGCCCCATCTTAATTTTTAATACATTTATTTTTTTATTTAATAATTATGAATGATTTTTCGCTTTTTGTCTAGTTTTTATCAGTTGCATTCTCTAATATTAGAATTTCATTTGCATAAATAATAGTATTTTTACAAATATCTTATATATTTTATTTGTAAATATCCACCAATAAAAAAACGCCAGCCGACAATACGGCTAGCGTTTTTCTGTCTATAATTTTTATCAAGTAAATCATCAGCAACCAATGTTGCGTAATTTTTTACCTTCCATCAAATTATTTTCAATTTTTTCCAAAGATACACCTTTAGTTTCTGGTACCATATATATGGTCAAGAAAATAAAGAGAACATTAAACAAGCCATAAAGCCAGAATGTCTGCGCTGAGCCAACACCTTCCAATAAGCTAAGGAAAGTTGCACCAATAATCATGTTAGAAACCCAGTTAGTCGTAGTAGAACAAGCTATACCAAAATCTCTGCTCTTAAGCGGCTGAATTTCCGAGCACAAGATCCAAACAACTGGAGCTGCACTCATAGCATAACCAGCAATACATAAAATAGTCATTGCGACTGACATATAGGAAATCCAAGCTTGGGTATTACCATTGTCAAACTGATACAAACACCAGCCTAAAATAATAGTACCAGCTGCCATAATGCCAAAACCAACCTTCAATGCCGGTTTGCGGCCAATTTTGTCAATAAACTGCATCGCTACCCAAGTCATGATAACAAAGGTCATTCCATCAAGGATAGTTGCATACATCTGATCAGTGTGACTTTCAAATCCAGCCAAGCTGAAAATTTTTGGTGCATAGTACATAATTATATTCATACCAGTAAACTGCTGCATAACTTGAAGAAGCATTCCCAAAAATACAACACGACGAACGTTACGGTTAGCTTTAAACAAACCAAAACCTTCCTGTTTTACTTTCAAGCTTTCATTTATTTCCTTAAGTTCAGACTGTGCTTTCTTGGCATCGCCGCGCAATCTATGTAAAATATCTTCAGTTTCTTTGATAAAACCTTTCGCTGCAAGCCAGCGTGGGCTGTCTGGTAATCTGGTAACAGCAATTACTAAAACAAATGCCGGTATGCTGATAACACCAAGCATCAAGCGCCAGCTGCCTGTACCACTTAAAACGGTATCAGATATAAAAGCTATTACTATACCAAAATTTATCATTAACTGATACATTGAAATCAAACGTCCACGATGTTCTTTTTCCGACATTTCCGATAAGTATAATGGTGCAACATAAGATGCTACCCCAATAGAAAAGCCTAAGATAATACGTGAAACTAAAAGCACTTCATAATTTGGCGCAAAAGCTGAACCTAAACAGCCAACAATAAACAAACAGCCTGCTGTCAAAATAGATTTTTTACGGCCTAACTTTGAAGATATCCATAACGTTACAATAGCACCAACAGCAGCACCAAACATCATTGAACTTACAACCCATTCCTGCATGCTGCTTGTCAATGTAAATTGTTCTGTAATAAATGGCAGTGCTCCAGAAATTACTCCGATATCAAGACCAAATAAAAGTCCTGCCATTCCAGCTGCGCAAGCTACCAAGGTACGCAATTTTTTGCTTTTTTCTGCCTGTTCTACCGCAGTTCCTGAATATACTGCCTCTGAATTTAAATTTGTACTAGCCAAGATAATACCCACCCTTTTTCATTTTAATAAAACATCTTTGAATTGTCTGAAAAATTATCTCTAATAATTGCAATAAGCTTTACGAATATTGCTCATTTTAAAAAAGTTGTATGACTTTCATCGATAATGATTATATCATTATCTTTTTTATATTGCAATATCAAATATTGAAAATTGTCATACAAATTTAATTTATTTTTAAAATCTAATTACCTTACGCCTTCTCCACCTTAATCACCTGTAAATTTTCATTTATTACAACACGCTATTCTTTATACCATATAATGTTTTAGAGCGTCAATTGCTTTATATCGCAGGTTTTTAACAAATACTTATCTTTTCAGCGTTTTTTTATGATTATCAATCTATATCTTCATTTTTGTATTTTTATTATGTTGTTATCTTACAACTCTTCTATGTAAATATTATTTTTACTTAAATCATATTATTCACTTATTTATTGCAAACAAAAACGGCTGTCATGCATTTATATAACACACAACAGCCGCTTATCGGTTTTTATAAAACTATTCCACTTGTCCCTCGTTCCGTTATCAACTCTTCTTTTTCTGTTTTAAATATACATCCACTGCAACTGCCGCTAATAAAACCAACCCTTTAATAACACGCTGAACGTCTACCGACCAGCCTAACAGCGACATACCGTTATTTAAAACCCCCATTATAAATGCACCAACTACAGCACCAGTAACCGTACCAACACCGCCAGCTACTGCTGTCCCGCCAATATAGCAGGCAGCAATCGCATCCATTTCAAACATATCACCAGCTTTTGGTGTAGCTGACGCATTTCTTGCCGTCAAAACGATTCCAGCTAGAGCTGCCAATAGCCCCATATTGGTATATATCCAAAACATAACGCGGTCAGTTTTTATACCAGAAAGTGCCGCCGCCTTTTTATTACCGCCGACAGCATAAATCTGCCTGCCGGGTACAGTGCTTGTCGTAATAAACGCATAAATAAGAATCAGCCCCAGCATAATAGCTAATACAAATGGCAAACCCATATATAAGGAAAACTTCAGCGTAAAAAAGTTTATAATACAAATAATAATAAATAATTTTATTACAGTCACAATGATTGGCGGATTTTCGAAACCAACTTTAGCTTTCTTTTTCCTGCTGTTTAATTCCATCATTATCACAGCTATAGAAATCGCCACACCTGCCAATAATGCCAATAATTCCAAACGCACCCCACCAGCATGAACAAACACCTGTGGTAAATAACCAGCCCCAATCTTTGTAAACGTTGCCGGCATTGGCCCTTTAGTCTGTCCATTTAATACAACCAAAGTCAATCCTCTAAACACCAGCATATTAGCCAAAGAAACTATAAACGGTGATATTCCTAAGAATGATATAAAAAACCCCTGCCATATCCCTATTAACACACCTATCAGCAATGTAACGATTACTGCAATTGGAATAGCAATATGATAATCTAGAATCATAATTGCCGCTAAAGCCCCGGTAAAAGCTACTACCGAACCAACCGATAAATCGACATTACCAGTCAGACAGCATAGCAGCATCCCAATTGATAATATAATTACATAGCTATTTTGCATTATCAAATTGTTTACATTCATCGGTGCTGTATTTTTAAAATCTGATAAAAATGCAAATATGCCATATATAACAATCAAAGCAATTATCATCCCATATTGTTTTAATTGCTGTACATGCTCCTTCATTTGCTTATCAGCTGTCACTTGTCCTATGTTTTTTTCTGCCGAAACTCCATTCATTTTTTTCTCGTCCCCTTTCCAGCAATATGATTCATTATAATTTTCATTATATGTTCCTGGTCCATTTCCTGTTTAGGCACTTCACCAGCAATTTCGCCTTCATTTAGCACATATAATCTATCACACATACCCAGTAATTCAGGCATTTCTGACGATATCATAACCACTGCCTTTCCCTGCTGTGCCAATGAATTTATAATTGAATATATTTCAAACTTGGCACCGACATCGATCCCCCTGGTTGGCTCATCTAATATGAGTACATCAGGATCAGACAGCATCCATTTTGCCAAAACAACCTTTTGCTGATTGCCGCCGGATAGTTGTCCTACTACTTTATCTACCGACTCAGTTTTAATATTAATTTTGTCACAATACTCTTTTGCAGCAATAATTTCATCATTTTTAGCAATAACTTCACCTTTATTGGAAAATTTATTGTGCAGACTGGCTAAGGTCATATTCCACTTTATGTCGTTTATTAACACCAGTCCATATGTCTTTCTGTCCTCAGGTACATATGCTACTTTTTTATTAATAGCACCTTGAACATCCTTTATGATAATTTCTTCACCATCTTTTATTATCTGTCCAGAAATTTTACTGCCATATGTTCGTCCAAATATGCTCATAGCCAGTTCTGTTCGTCCGGCTCCCATCAGCCCAGCAAAGCCTACCACTTCACCTTTGCGTACATTAAAATTAATATCATTTAATTTTTTCCTATCAGGGTTTTCTTCATCATAAACATTCCAGTTTTTCACCTCAAAAACTATATCGCCCTTTTCGACTTTTCTAGCGGGATAAAGATTTGTAAGTTCACGACCAACCATATCCTTAATGATTCTATTTTCATCAATAGGCTCATGACCTCGATGGATTGTTTCAATAGTACGCCCATCCCTAATGGCTGTAATATTATCTGATACTCTGCTGACTTCATTTAATTTGTGCGATATCATTATCGAGGTAATTCCTTGTTTTTTTAAGTCCAACAGCAGCTCGAGCAGCATATTGCTTTCTTCTTCATTAAGTGCTGACGTTGGTTCATCAAGAATTAACAACTCAACATTTTTTTCCAAGGCCTTGGCTATTTCAATCATCTGTTGTTTGCCTACACCTAAATCTCCCACCAAGGCATTTACGTTTTCATGATCCAAGCCAATACGCGCTAAAACTTCCGCTGCTTTTTTTTGCGTTATGTCCCAGTCAATAACATTCTTCAGACGTACGTTTTCATTACCCAGAAAGATATTTTCCGCAATAGAAAGCTGTGGGATCAATGCCAATTCTTGATGTATGATAACTATTCCTTTTTTTTCACTTTCCTTTATGTCGTTAAATTTACAAACATTTTTATTATAAATGATATCGCCGCCATATGTACCATAAGGGTATATCCCTGACAATACATTCATCAATGTTGATTTTCCAGCACCATTTTCACCACAAAGCGCATGTATTTCACCGCGCTCTACAGTAAAATTAACATCGTCCAATGCTCTAAACCCGGAAAATTCTTTTATGATATGAGTCATTTCCAATATATTATCGTTCACAATATAACATCTCCTTCCAAAAAAGCCGGACAAGCATAAATACTCTCATCCGGCTTTTTCATTTTTTTATACAAAAATCATCAGTGTTGATTATAGGCCTAACTGTTCCTTGGTATAGTAATGACTATCAACAAGTTCTTTTTGGAAGTTACCTTTATCAACAGATACTGGCGTACACAAATAAGAAGGAACTACCAAAGCATGATTATCATATGTTTTAGTATCATTTATTTCTGGTTTTTTGCCATCCAATACAGCCTGCACCATAGTAGCGCATTTATCTGCTAAAATACGAGTATCTTTAAAAATTGACTGTGACTGTTTACCAGAAATAATATTTTTTACAGCCATAAGTTCAGCATCCTGTCCAGTGATTATCGGCCAGTTTTTACCAGGCTGATAACCAGCACCCTGCAATGCTGCAGCAATACCATAACTCAAACCATCAAAGGCACTTACAACCGCATCAAGTTTTTTACCATTGGCATAATAGCCGGAAATCAAATTTTCCATACGTTTCTGAGCAACTTCCTGTGAATAACGTAAAATGCAGGTAGAATCAAAACTAGTCTGTCCAGATGGGCATACAAGCTGTCCATTGTCGAGATATGGTTTAAGTACTTCCATTTCACCAGCATAGAGCAAATGAGCGTTATTATCATCAGGTGAGCCTGTAAAGAACTCTACATTAAATGGCCCCGTGCCTTCTTTTAAGCCTAATTTTTTTTCGACATATTTACCAATTTGAACCCCAACAAGTTTATTATCAAAGGTTGCATAATATGAAACACTGTCAGTGTCCATCAATAATCTATCATAAGCAATAACTGGAATTTTATTATTTTTAGCTTGTTTGAGGACGTTTACTAAAGCTCCCGAATCAATTGCTGCAATAACTAAACAATCATCACCATTAGTTATCATATTTTCAATCTGAGAGACCTGTGCCTGGATATCATCTTCAGCATATTGCAAGTCTACTTTATAACCAAGTGATTCTAATTTTTTCTTCATATTATTACCGTCTTGTATCCAACGCTGTGAAGACTGTGTTGGCATTGCCACTCCAATTGTTTTAACCTTAGAGCCCTTACCTCCGCTGGCCGATGAACCGCATCCTGCCAAGAGAAAAACCATAAAAATACTCAAGGCTGTCATGCATAGCTTTGTCGCTCTAGTAATTTTTGTCATTCTTTTCTCTCCTTTTAAAATAATCTGTTTTTTCAATATATTTATACACTTTATATGTATACCAATTTATTACATAATACACATATTTTATTAAATATCGCCCTTTGATAAGTATTACTTATCAAACATATGTATTACTTATTTCACAGATTTAGTATACTACCAAATTTATGAAACTTCAATATTTTTAAAATTATATTATTTTATTGTATGATATTTATTTATCCTGTTTTTCTTTTTTATAGGCTTTATTTATTTTTTTTGCTAACAAAATAAGCCATACTGTGGTAACGACTAACACCAGTATGTCAAATAAATGCATATTAGAAAAATCCATATCATGTAAAAAACTTATTAAAACAATAAGAATCAGCCCTTCACGTACGCTGACAACTTTTTTAAAAAAATCCATATTCATAAACGTCATTCCTTTCCAGATAATATCTTTTTCTTTATTTTACGCTAAAAGTTAATTATGTCAACTTTCATAAAAAAATAGAGCTGTCACAGATTGTTATACGACAACTCTATAGCTAAATTATTTATTTTTTTTTTGTCCATAATAAGCATTTTTACCATGTTTACGTAAATAATGCTTATCCAGTAAATCCTGCTGCATTATTCCCAGCTTATTATTGATTGTGACTGCATTATATGCCATCAAAGCAACTTCTTCTAGTATAACGGCTTTTTTCACTGCAGCTAATGGATCTTTTTCCCAGGCAAATGGTCCATGTGAATAAACAAGTACACCTGGAATTTCCATCATGTTAATGTTTCTTTCCTTAAAAGTTTCTATTATTACTTTACCCGTTTCGGCTTCATAGCTGCCAGCTATTTCTTCTTTAGTCATAGCTCTGGTACAGGGAATGGATCCATAAAAATCATCAGCATGTGTAGTACCTAATGCCGGAATATCCTGACAAGCTTGTGCCCATGATGTCGCAAAGCGTGAATGTGTATGCACGATACCGCCTATTTCCGGACAGGCCTTATATAATTCAATATGGGTATCAGTATCAGACGATGGGTTATAATCACCTTCGACAACCTTGCCATTCATATCAACCACAACCATGTCGTCTGCTTTCATACCATCATAGTCAACCCCTGATGGTTTTATTACCATCAAGCCTTTTTCTCTGTCGATTCCCGATACATTGCCCCATGTAAATGTTACCATTTTATACTTTGGCAGCATCTTATTGGCTTCAAATACGATTTTCTTTAAATCTTCCAGCATGTAAAAGCCTCCCATAAATTGTATGATGTTTTATTTATTTGTTTTACATTATACAGTATTTATTTTATTTTGTTAACCTAACTTATGATAAAATCTTAAAAAAATAATAATTTTTCTAAAAAAAGCCACTACTATCTCTAGTTATTATTTAGCTGCATAACTTCCGCACATACTATTTGGGCCGCTTTTTCAAGTTCTCCGAAATCATACAGCAATTGTAACACTCCATATCTATTGCGCAGCTCTTTAGCATAGATAATACTGTCTTTTACCATTTTTTCGCTTATATCGATTTGTGTAGGGCAATATGGTTCATTTATTTTTTTCATGCGTGCTACAGTTTCTTCAATAGTTGGCAGTTTTTCTATCATTGCTAAGATTTCATCTTTATTGGCAATTACTTTTTCTCTGCGCGCTAAAACATTGCCATCACTATTTTTCATAACCTTATCTTCCAAGCTGATAACGCCTGGACCTGCCGGTCCATAAATTTCTAATATTTTTTGACCCCATTCGGCCTTATTAAAATTTGATTTTGTCATTTGCTCAAGGTTTTTATTTTTTAATATATTTTTAACATATTTATATAAATGCAGCACAACTACTGTTCCAACTCCTACTTTAGTGCCATGTAAAATATCATGCTTACCCTGCTGCAAAAATTTCATTTCCCAATAATGTGACATATGATGTTCACTGCCGGAGGCCGGACGCGAATTACCACTGTAGCTCATACCAACGCCAGCCAATATTAACGCTTCCATTACCGCAGCCAATGATTGGCTGTCACGCTGGGCAATACCATTGTCAGCTGCTTTAGCAACTTCACTTACGGCTGTTGTCATAATATCTGCTATAAAAGGACAATAATATTCATCAGTAATTAAATGGGCTAATTTCCAGTCAGTAAGGCAGATATATTTGCCGAATATATCACCAGCACCTGCTGTAATCATATGTTCCGGTGCGTTTTTTAATATATTGGTATCACCAATAATTACTTTAGGCCGTCCAACTTTTTCATAGGTTGTTTTTAAATTATTAATTATTAAGGGGGCTACATCAGAAGCATAGCCGTCCATCGAAGGTGCTGTCCCAATGATAAAATAATCCAGTTTCATCTTATGGGCACAAAATCTACATAAATCATTGATTGTTCCTGAACCCAATCCCAATATTAAATCGGTCGTATCTGGTACTTGTGTTAAAATAGTGCCTATGGCCTTTTCATCGGGAACAAGATCATTATCATCAAATATAAATTTCGTATATTTGATATTATTGTCAGCTAAATTTTTATATACTTCACTGCCTGCTATTTTATCGGTATTTTTATCTGCTATTATGCATATAAACTTATATTTGCCTTCTTGTATGTATTTTGCGGTAAAACCTATAGCATCTTCTCCTACATTAACATGTTCTATATCACATTCATGTTCTCGTCCACATGTACAGCTTATCTTTTTATTTAAATATTTTTCCCAATCCATAAAAACTTCCTCCTTTGTAAATAATAAAAATACATGAACAGTTAATCATCTATTCATGTATTTTTATTATTTACTGCTACTATTAATTAATTTTATTATAATAAAATTTTTTTACAAAAATCAGCCCGCTACGGCATGGTGTGATGGTAAGCTGTCATCATCGCCTTCAGCCCCGGCATTCTTCATTGCCTGACGCTGCAGATAGTCATTGATTTTATCATTATTTTTTCTAAACAGGAACCATAGTACAAAGTAAACTACTATAGCTGCACCAATCCATATGGGACTTGCTGTAAGAAACGCTAAAAACACAAGTCCAATAAGTGGTTTGCCTAAAATATTAAAGCTCGTTATCAGCATAGCACCAGCAGGGATAGCCACCCCAACACTAAGTGCCATATTGGTAAACAATGGAGCCGTATAAGTACAAATATAAAGCCCTAAGCCAAACCAAATAATACCTGAAACTAAAATCTTAGAAATATTGCCATTATGAATGGCAACTAAGCCTTGTACCATATAAGGCAATGCCAATAAATCAACTACCGGCAAAGCACTGTTGCCTGGTAAAAGGATAGCTACTACCAGCATAATTGGAATAAGCAGGAGTCCTGATATAAGTGTAGCTGGTTCACCATATCCTACCGCATCATTTACAGCAATATACCATTCTCTATTACCGCTTTTTTGCATAAATTTACGGGCAGCTTCAGTAATAGGTGCAAATGCCTGGGCAAACATACTGGCTATTTTAGGGAATATTGCCATAACGGCACTGGTTGCTATAGCCACTTTCAAAATCTGCCCCCAGGCCGCCAATGTAAATAAAGCATGTACATTACCTAGTATGCCGATAAAACCACCTAAAAATAAACCTAATGTCATTGGTTCACCTAAAAAACCAAATTTTTGCTGCAAATAAACCGGATTAAGTTTCATTTTATTCAAGCCCAGCATATTATATACAGGATCAATAAGCACTGCGAAAATTGATGCTTCTACATTATGCATTGCAATAATTGTACAATTAGGATATTTATAATACGTTGACCATCTTTTTGCCACGAGCTCGGATATCAATAATGAATATAAATTTAAAAGAACCATACAGCCTATGCCTAACGGAAAACTTCCCGTAACACCGATAACCATCGCACCCCATACCATATAAGAATAATTATTCCATAAATCAGATGGCTGGAATATTTTGGTCCATTTCACTAAAAATAAAATAGTTTGAAGAGCTATCCCCAACCCCAGATAAATCATACCAGCACTTGTTGAAAATGCTACTAATGCTGTTGCCTGCCAACCAACGTCAAATACCGGCAAATGCACGCCAGAAGAATTAACCATCTGATTAATTACTGGTGTAATAATAGGTGTAAATGAATTAAGCAGCAGTGTAAATCCCTGCAAACCTACACCAGCATAAACTGCCGATAAAAAAGACTTTTGTGTAGATACTTTAAATATTTTTGCAATTATAAATATAATTATTGGTACTATGATCGCTGAACCAAAAGTATCAATAATTGTCTTCATAAAAACCAACACTGAATCCATAATAATATCTCCCCATATAATAAATTTATAAACAAATAACCTTATAGCACTATTCCATCAATATATATTTCTGGCAAATTTCTTATACTCTTATTAAAATATTTTATAATGATTCAACCGTTTTTAAGACTTCTGCAAAAAATTCATCTTCACCCATTCCCGTAAGACAGGCAAATGCATTTATAGTCGGAATACCATAATCCCCTGGTGTTAAAGGACTTGTAAATGTAATAAAATCAAATCGACCTGACTGTGCTAAATTCAATGCTTCCGTTGGCCGAGCTTCCGTTGTTGAAACCGCATAACCTTTTTCTGATAATTTTTCTTTTAGTTTCCCTGCAACCATTGATGAAGTAACTGTACCTGACCCGCAAACTGATAAAATATTAATGCTTTTCATTATATATCCCCCATTTATAAAATTAATATATTAATCCGGCCGGATTAAAAACTATTGTATTGCCTTTTCTATAATTCCTGCGATCGTTTCTTTTTTTTGTGCTTTTTCTATCTGCTGCAATAACTCTATATTTTGAAACAGCGCCATTAGCTTCTTTAATAATTCCACCTGCGATTGAGGATTCTTAACTGCTAATAAAAAAACCACTTTTACGTCAAGCACCTCATCTGGATTAATCATATTATGAAATTTAACGGGCTTACATAATCTACCTACGGCAATAGCAGCCTCATTTACATATATTGGATCTGTATGAGGTATTGCCACACAAGTACCGCCAATATTAAGTCCCGTTGGCAATACTGCTTCTCTTTTGAGCACTGCTTCTATATAGCCTTGTTTTACATACTCTTTGCCGGTCATCAATTGACCTAATTCTTTTATCACTCCCTCACCAGAATCAACTGATAAATCAATTTTTATCAACTCGGTATCCATTCATTTTTTCCCCTTTTTTTATATTAAGTCCTGAGAACATATCAGAAAATTCCTTTAAAAAAATGTCATACGATTTATTTTTAAGTAAAGATTCTACTCCGCCTAAACAGCGAATATAATCATTTAATTTTAAAAATATCGTTTCCCATAATTCTGTATTGCCTTTTTTTATGCTGAGCAAAAATATCACCTGCACAAGAAACTCTCCCCAATATACCGGTTTATCCAATATCAATACCGATATAAATGATTTATCGGTATCATTATAAATAGGATGGGGAACTGCCACTAAATTTCCGATAGCAGTCGAAGAAACCTTTTCTCGTTCGAAAACTGATTTTTGGGTCTTAACACTCATAAGTCCTGCCACAATTGCCTTCTCTGTCAAAAAATTCAATCATTCTTCTTTGCTGATAAAATTTTTAGCTGTAAAAAAATTAGCTTTAGGTAAAAAATTTTCTAAATAGCCTTTTGTTATCGTTGTACTGCCAAACACCTGTCTTTGTATTTTCTCAATATCATCTTCTTTCAATATATTATTTATCTTTATAATCTTATCTGATTTAATATTCGTAATTGGGACTGTAGTAAATATATAATCAACTTTTTGCAATAAATCATCATCCACATTATATGCTGGAATAATTTTTATAACATCCAGTTTATTTTTAAAATATTCAGTAAGCTTCGCTTTCAACAGGACCGCAATACCTAAGCCTGCTGCACAGGCAATAACAATTTTTTTTGCTGCTGTTTTCTCCTCATTTATCCCCTTTCTGCTTAACGCTGCACCAAAATGCAGTGCAATATAGCCTATTTCATTTTCATTTATATTTATATTGCCGCTTTTTTCTACAACCTTACTGGCAACGACTCCCATTTGAAATGCCAGTGGGTAATCGTTTTTTATTGTTTCCAACAATTCATTTCTTATATTCATCTGAAATTGGATACGGTTTATTGCTATTGTAAGATGCAGTGACAAGCCATCAGCTAAATATCTATCATCAGTAAAATCGATTAAAAATTCATCTTTTATTTTCTTTAATATTGAAACAACTATTTTTTTTACTTCTAAATTTTCCCTATTCGTTGCCGCATTAAAAAATTTTTTACTGACCAGCAAGCACTGTGTAATATAATATATTTCATTATAGTCAACATCAATTTTTAATACAGCATACATATATTCCAATAAATTTTTGGCAATTTCATATTCAACTGTTTTATCTATTTTTTTTACTGTGCTGATAGGATAAGAAATATTATGCCCATTTTTATCACGCACCAATGCGATTGCCATATGCAGGCACAATATATTTTTATCTGTATCGGGAATTTCCAGCTGCCCTTCACGTAAAACCTTGCTGATTATTTCATCAATAGAAATAATATCTATATCAGCTATTATTTTTTGATGGAATTTTTTACTTAAATTCATATAATCAAAAACACAGTTTCTGATCTGTACTTCTGTTCCTTCAATCTTTAGACCATTTTTCTTATAACTAATAATCTGTATATTATATTTATTTAAGTTTTTTTTGCATTTAGCAAAATATGTTTTTAGTGTCGACAAACTCACATATAGTTCGTCCGCTAACTCCATTTGTGTTATTGTTTCATCTGCTATATCCTTTTCCAATAAGCGGCAAATAATATAACTTACTGGATTTTCTGTTCTTTTTACTGTCATGTTCTGACGCAAAGTGCTGTCCAGCATTTCTTTTTTATCCCCGCTTAATACATATCCCTTTCTCGGAGCTGATTTCACCTGTACAGAGGAGCCGCTAATCATTTTTTGCAAAATTTTTATATCTGTCCTAATGGTTCTTGAAGAAACTCCTATTTGTCTGGAAATAAACTCACCACTTACACCATCGGGATAAGCTTGCAACAATTCCAATATTTCCTCTATTCTTTTCGCCTTATCCATTGTGTATCTCCCTTTGCTATTTAATTTTAACAAAGCTATTATTATTTACATAGTTTATATTTTTTCCTTATTTTCTAAATTTTTGTTTTTTTCAACGAAAGCAATCAATTTATTTCCGTAATAAAACTGTAATTACGGAAATAAATCAACTTTGCTATTAGGCAAAGAAAACGGCTTGTACATTTCTGCACAAGCCGCAAACAAAACCGCTTTTCTTTTTTATATACTTATATTACATTTTAGACAGCTTCAGATATAGTGCAATAATCTCCATAGTAAAAACTTTACTTGATTCAGCATTCATCATAATATCTTCTGCATGCACTAACAATAAATCGACTTCTGTTTTCCCTTTATCAGCTTCAGCCTGCAATAATTCAGTATGTATAGCATGGGCTTTATCAAAATATTCATCAGCAGTTTTTACTTCCTTTACTGCATTTTCAAACTCCCCCTGTTTGGCCAGCTGAATAGCCTGTAAATAACCATTTTTAGCAGTATTGGCTTCCTTTACAATATCAAGGCATACATTTTCATTATTTTTTTGTCTAGTCATCTTCACTAAGCTCCTTAGCATAAATATAGTTACTAGTCCATTAGAAACAATTTTACCTTTATCCTAGTATTTATTTCTCTATGTTCTCAGCAATTTCCTCTAAATAAGTCCAGCGTTCCATCAATTCATCCAGCTTTTTTTGTGCTGCTTTTTTATCACTATCCAGTTCTTTTATTTTTACATAATCACTGGCATTTTGTTCCATCTGTTTATCAAGAATATGTATTTTAGCTTCCGTTTCACTTATTACTGCCTCTATTTGCGCATATTCACGCTGTTCTTTATATGTAAATTTTCTAGTATTATTTACTTTTTCTTTTTTTACTGTTTTCAATACTTTATCGGTCTTTTTTTCGCTGCTGTTTTCCTCATCTGCTGCTATCATATTTTTATAATAACTGTAGCCGCCAGGATATTGCTGCAACTGACCATCCCTGCCATAGACAAAAACCTTATCTGCCAAACGATCAACAAAAAATCGATCATGTGAAACAAAAATTATTGCCCCGTCAAATTTATCAATGAACTCTTCTAAGATTGCCATCGTCTGTAAATCCAAATCGTTAGTCGGTTCATCCAGCAATAACACATTAGGTGCTGTCATCAAAATCCGCAATAAATAAAGTCGGCGCTTTTCTCCACCAGATAATCTTGCTATTGGTGTCCATTGCAAAGTGCCATCAAATAAAAATCGTTCCATAAGCTGCGAAGCCGTAATTTGGCTGCCATCAGTCAAAGTAATATAATTAGCGGCTTCTTTGATATATTCAATCGCCCGCATATTTTCATCCATGTCGATGTTTTTTTGCGTAAAGTAACCTATTTTTACCGTTTGGCCTATTTTTATAGTGCCGCTTGATGGCTGCAATTTTTCTGCCAATAAATTAAGTAATGTAGACTTACCTATGCCATTAGGACCTAATACCGCGATACGGTCGTGCCTTGTCACTGTATAAGTAAGATCCTTTATTATCAATTTATCATCAACAGCATAGGACATATTTTCTATTTCAATAACTGACTTACCTAAGCGACTTGCACCTAAAGAAATCTGCACATCTTCACGCATTAAATCAGCTTTTTGGTTTTTTACATCTTCAAAGCGCTGTATTCTCGCCTTTTGCTTAGTTGAACGGGCCTGTGCCCCACGACGGATCCATTTAAGCTCATTACGCAAAAAATTCTGCCGTTTTTGTTCAGAGGCATTTTCTCTTTCTATACGTGCTGTCTTTTGTTCTAAGAAAGAACTGTAATTTCCCGTATATACATACGATTTACCTTTATCCAGTTCCAATATTTTTGTGGCTACAGTATCTAGAAAATACCTGTCATGTGTAACAAGTATTATAGCACAATTTAAGTGTGTCAAATATTCTTCAAGCCAAGCAATCGTTTCACTGTCAAGATGATTTGTCGGTTCATCAAGTAATAATAAATCACACGGCTGTATTAATGCTGACGCTAAAGCCAGTCGTTTTTGCTGACCGCCAGACAGCTGTCCCGCTTTTTTACTAAAATCATTTATGCCCAGCTTAGTTAAAACAGCCTTCGCATCACTTTCCAGCTGCCAGCCTGACAATTCATCAATCTTTGCCGACAATTGGACTATCCGCTGCTGCTCCTTTTCATCAACTGCTCCGGTCTGCGTTTTTTGCAATAGCAGTTCATATTCACGCAGCACCTGCATCAAAAGCTGACTGCCGCGGAAGGTCTCCGTTAGAACTGTATTTTCTGGGTTTATCTTTTTATCCTGGGAAAGATATTCAATACGAATATTCTTCATACTGATAAATTCACCTTTATCTATGGGAATATTACCCGCTACTGCTTGGATCAGTGTTGATTTACCCGTTCCATTAACACCAACAATACCAATTTTATCCCCATTATCCACCGAAAAAGTTATATCTTCAAACAGTACTTTTTCGCCATAGCTTTTAGCCAAATTTTCTATAGTTAAAATCATTTTTATTCTTCCTGTCATACTTTTATTAATGTTTTTATTATAACATATAATATTTGGCTGTATTTTAATTACTTTCACGAATGATACAAATTATTTAGTTTTTGATTAGCCGTACCGAATTTCTTTCCGCCAGCTTAGGCGCAAATTTAACACCAGCCATCTCCTTTAACTGTGGATTATTTATTAATTGTATCAATTGTTTAGCTGCTACTATCCCTAATTTTTCTTTTGGATGGACAAATGATGTCAGCCCTATACCCTCACTTGAAGAAATCTCGACATTTAAATCGTCGAAACTAATAATCGATATCTCCTCAGGTATATTTTTACCAATACTTTTAAACATGCTAATTATAGTTTTGGCCATTTGATCGTTATAACAGATAATTGCTGTAGCATCCTTGAACCTATTTAAAATCACCTGAGTAAGATCGCCTTTTTTTATATCTTCAATGTCTTCTGTTGTATACCAAAAAGTATATGCTTTACACTCATCATATTTTTTTAGGATATTCATCGCACCTGAGTACCTAAGCTGCCCCTGCATATCATCCGCCTTAAAGATACCGGCAATTTTACAATGCCCATGCTCAATTAAATATTGTGCGGCCTGTTCTCCACAATTATAATCATCCATGCAAACGCTAGGAACTTTTGGTTCTACATTGGCCGCAGCATGAATTAATATATATGGAATTCCTATATCTCCTATACGCCTGTATAATTTTTGATTTACGAACGGTATCCCACTTTTAGCCGGTTCGATTATAAGTCCGTCAATATTACTTTGCAAAAAAGTATTGCATACATCATATTCCTTATCTGTTTTATTATAAGTAAACGCCAATTGCATAAAATAGTCATTTTGGGTTAGTACTTTTTCTATACCTTTTATTATGCTGGGAAATATATAATCATCAATATAAGTCAAAACCACCCCAATATTCTTTGTGTTCTTTTTATATTGTGATTTTGCCGATAAAACATAGGTTCCGCTGCCGCGGCGTCTTTCCAGCAGGCCTTCACTCTCCAATACGCTTGTTGCCTGGCGAACAGTTTGCCTGCTTATTGAAAATTTTTGTCCCAGCTCATTTTCCGATGGCAGTTTTGTTCCTTGTATTAAGTGACCGCTTAAAATCTGACTGCGTATCCATTCCATCAATTCGATATACTTTGGTCCATCTGATTCGATCATGAAATCACCGTCCCTTTTCTCAAATTCATCATTAATTATATGATTTTCAAAAACATTCTCAGCTTACGGTCTTAATATTATCATACAAATTTAAATATCTTCCATATTAATTCGTGAATAATTTGTATTTTCGTAATTTTATATACACAGCTCATTATAAACGTAATACAAATAATATGCTATATATATTTAAAAAAATTTAAATTTTTTAAATTTTTCAAATTTTTCTCATTTTACTATTGAAATAAGTATTTAAAACTTGTATGATATTATTAGTTAAAAAGAAGGTTGAGTGACATCATTGTCGGAAATTTTATTCTTTTTTAGAAAAGAGGTGCATTATATTCGTGTTACTCCACCTTTAGAATCCATATTATATCAAGGGGTGAAATCATGAAAAAGGTTTTAAGTATTGTAGTAGGATTATTGCTGTTAACTATGGCTATTGGCTGTGGCAGCAATACCTCCTCTGACAAATCATCAGCAGGCAAGGGTGATAAACAAATTGTAATGGGCTTTTCGCAAATTGGTGCCGAATCTGAATGGCGCACAGCCCATACCAAAGATATCAAACAAGCTGCTCAAGATGCTGGTATCAAACTTATCTTTTCTGATGCACAACAAAAACAGGAAAACCAAATCAAGGCTATTCGTTCCTTCATTGCCCAAGGCGTTGATATAATCGCCTTCACACCAATTGTTGAAACAGGCTGGGACACTGTATTAAAAGAAGCCAAAGATGCAAAAATTCCTGTAATCATTGTCGATCGTGATGTTAAATTAAATGATGATTCCTTATACGTTGCCAAAATCGGTACCGATTCCGTTACCGAAGGTCAAAACGCCTTCAAATGGATTGATGAATATATGAAGAAACAAAACAAAAAGCCTCGCGATGGCGGCGATAAATTTAACATCGTAGTTTTAGAAGGCACCGTTGGTTCCTCTGTTGCCGTTCGTCGTTCCCAAGGCTTCACTGAAGCTATGAAAGCTTCTCCTGATGCCAGCAAATACGAAATTTTGGCATCGCAAACCGGTGAATTCACCAGACAAAAAGGACAGGAAGTAATGGAATCCTTCTTAAAATCCTATGGTGATAAAATTGATATTCTCTTCGCCCAAAATGATGATATGGCTTTAGGCGCTATCCAGGCAATCGAAGCTGCTGGTCTAAAACCTGGTAAAGACATCACCATCATTTCTATCGATGGTGTTAAAGGTATCTTCCAAGCTATGATTGAAGGAAAATCAAATTGTACTGTAGAATGCAATCCTCTCCAAGGTAAATTACTGATGGAAACTGCTAAAAAAATCTTAAAGGGCGAAAAAGTTGAAAAGAACGTATTCGTAAAAGAAGGCGTATTCCCAGCTGACACCGCCAAAGACACTCTTCCTAGCAGAAAATACTGATATCCAGATTAAATAACGACCGCTACTTAGACAAATTAAGCTTGTAATAAGTATCGGTCGTTTTATAATATCCAAATTATGAAATGAGGTGAAAATATGGGTGATACTATATTAAAAATGCGTCATATTGACAAAATATTTCCTGGCGTAAAAGCCTTATCCAATGTTGATTTCAACCTGCAGTCCGGCGAAGTTCATTCGATAATGGGCGAAAATGGTGCTGAAAAATCCACCTTGATTAAAGTGCTGACCGGCGTATATCCACGCAATAATGGAACCGTTACATTATATGATAAAGAAATTTTTCCTAAGACACCAAAAGAGGCACAAACTCTCGGTATATCAACTGTTTACCAAGAAGTAAACCTTTGCCCTAATTTAAGTGTAGCTGAAAATATTTTTATCGGCCGTGAACCGCGTAAATTTGGCTTTATAGATTGGCGGCAAATCAATAAACGCTCCCAGGAATTGCTACATACTTTTAATATTGATATTGATGTAACTAAAACCCTGGATAATTTTCCCGTAGCTATCCAACAAATGATTGCTATTGCCAGAGCTGTTGAAATTGATGCCAAAATACTTATTCTCGATGAACCTACCTCCAGCCTTGATGAAGAAGAAACAAAACGACTATTCACCATTATCCGTGAGCTAAAAAAACGCAATATGGGAATAATCTTTATTTCGCATTTTCTCGAGCAAATATATGAATTATGTGACCGTATTACAATTCTTCGTAACGGCGAACTAGTCGGTGAGTATATTACCACTGAACTTCCCAAAGTTGAGCTTGTTGCCAAAATGGTCGGCAAAGATTTAGACAGTGTAAAAGAATTTGATAAAGCTGCCGCCAAGAGCATTCCTTCTGATCAGCTTTTTCTTGAAGCCAATAATATTAATTGCATTGGCAAGCTAAATCAAATGGATCTTACTATTCATAAGGGCGAAGTCATCGGACTAGCTGGTTTATTAGGCTCAGGGCGTACGGAAACAGCGGAAATCTTATTTGGCATAAACCAAATAAATAAGGGCGAACTAAAAATACACTCCGATAAAGTGCAGCTTTCTAATCCCATGAAAGCTATGCAGAAAAAAATTGCCTTTTGTCCTGAAGACAGAAAATTGCAGGGCATAATCGGTGATCTAAGTGTGCGCGATAATATCATCCTTGCCCTGCAGGCTAAAGAAGGCATGTTCCGCCATATTCCTTACCAAAAACAGGTCATGCTGGCTGATGACTGCATTAATTTATTAAAAATAAAAGTTTCTGACCGTGAACAATTAATAAAAAATCTCAGCGGCGGCAACCAGCAAAAAGTAATCATCGCCCGCTGGCTGATTACAGAACCTGAGCTGCTAATTCTTGATGAACCTACTCGCGGTATTGATGTAGGCACCAAAAGTGAAATCCAAAAAATGGCCGTAACCTTAGCCAAAACCAAGGGCATGTCTGTTGTCTTTATTTCCAGTGAAATGGATGAAATGATCCGCACCTGTACCAAGTTGATTATTTTGCGTGACCATAAAAAAGTCGCCGAAATAGAAAATGAAGAAATTTCTTCTGAAAACATCATGAAAGCTATTGCCGGAGGTGAAAATTAATGAATAAATTCAAAAAAATTACTTCCAGCTCTATGTTTTTGCCACTATTTGCCTTAGGCATATTACTGTTATTCAATATTGTTTTTGTAAATGATTTTCTGGCTATCAGCATGGAAAACGGCCACTTATACGGACGTCTTATTGATATCCTGAGTCGTTCATCTTCTTTGATAATTTTATCCTTAGGTATGACCTTTGTTATCGCCACCAGTGGCATTGATATCTCTGTAGGTGCAGTAGTCGCAATTTCCGCTGCTATTTGTTGTATGCTTATCGGCGGACGTGGTGACGGTATACCTGAGCATCCCATGATTTTAGCAATGCTCGCTGGTATTGGCATCGGCGTTATCTGCGGTATTTGGAACGGTCTACTGGTATCAAAAATAAAAATCCAACCCGTTGTTGCCACCCTTATTTTAATGGTTGCCGGACGCGGCATCGCCCAGCTCTTAACCCAGGGACAAATCATTACCGTTTACTACAAACCATTTAGCTATATTGGTGCCAATATTCCCGGCAGTATTTTACCAACACCTATCTTCATTGCCGCTCTTATGGTTTTACTTGTCATTCTTATATTGAAAAAAACTTCATTAGGACTTTTCATCCAATCTGTTGGTATCAATCCCACCGCCAGCCGTTATGCCGGCATAAATGTTGTTTTAATAATATTTCTTGTCTATGCTTTCTCCGGCTTTTGTGCCGGCGTATCCGGTCTTATCGAAAGTTCTCTGATACGTGCAGCTGATGCCAATAATGCCGGTCTTAACATGGAAATGGACGCCATTTTAGCCGTAGCCTTAGGCGGCACATTACTAAGCGGCGGCAAATTCTATATTGGCGGCAGTATTATCGGCGCTATCACCATCCAGACACTTACTACCACCATGTATGCTATCGGGGTATCTTCTGACCAGCTGCCAGTAGTCAAAGCTATTACCGTTATTATTTTGTGTTTAGTCCAATCCAAAAAATTCCAGACTGTATTTAACAGCTGGAAAAATAAACGACAAAGCCAAAAGGTGGTGGATAGAACATGAACATTCGCAGCCGTCTAAGTACAGCTATAGCCTCCCAATACTTTCCCTTTTTTGTTACGGTAAGCTTATTTATAATCTTATATATTGCCGGTATAATGAACTATCGTGGTTTTACTCATGCCCAGGTTTTCTACAACCTTTTTATCGATAATGCTCCTTTAATCATAGTAACCGTCGGGGTTACTTTTACCTTATTAATTGGCGGCATTGATCTTTCAGTGGGCTCGGTTGTGGCCTTAGTCTGCATGTCACTGGCTTATTTACTAAAGAATACCTCCATACCTGTTTTTGCCGCTGTTCCCTTAGTACTATTGATTGGTATAGCCGTTGGTTTTATCCAAGGCTATTTGATTACCATGTTTGACATGCAGCCATTTATTATTACATTGGCTGGTATGTTTTTCTGCCGCGGCTTAACAGCAGTTATTTCCCGTAATACCATAATAATCGATAATCCCGCCTATGCTGCATTAGCCAGTGAGCGCATCCGAATTTTTGATACCGGTTTCATTTCAGTTGGTGCTATAGTAGCTATTATTGTACTGATACTGGCTACTATCTTCCTAAAATACACTAAAACCGGCCGAACAATTTTTGCCATCGGCGGCAGCGAAAGTTCCGCATCCTTAATGGGGCTGCCTGTATTTAAGACCAAGATTCTTGTCTATATAATAAGCGGCTTTTGTTCTGCCCTTGCCGGCATTGTTTATTCCTGGATAATGCTTTCGGGGTATACCCTGCATGGCTTAGGCATGGAAATGGATGCTATTGCTTCCTCGGTAATTGGCGGTACTTTATTAACAGGCGGTGTAGGTTTTATGCCAGGAACATTATTTGGTGTTTTAATCCAAGGAATTATTCTGACATTTATAACCTTCCAGGGCACCTTATCCGCTTGGTGGACAAAAATAGTTGTCGGTGCGCTATTATGCGTGTTCATTATTATGCAGGCACTTATCACTGAGCATAAAAACAAATTATCTTCATCAAGCTCTATTAAGTCGGATAAATAATGTAAGGAGGTATTATTTTGGTCGGACTTGTAATAGTTTCTCACTTAAACAGTATTGCTGAAGGCGTATGCCAAATGAGCCAAAAACTCTCCGCCAAAGACTTAGTTATTATTCCTGCTGGCGGCAAAGCCGATGGCAGTTTTGGTACCGATAACAAAAAAATTTGTCAGGCCATCAAGGATGCTGACAATGGTCATGATGGTGTTATTGTCATCACTGATGTCGGCAGTGCCATAATTTCAGCAGGACTTGCCCTTACGGCCCTGCCGTTTGAATTAGCTCATCGAGTAAAAATTGCTGATGCCCCTATTTTAGAAGGTGCTATTGCCGCTGCAGCCAAAGCCAGTGAAAATGCTGATCTTGAAGCTGTACTGCTGGCGGCTGAAAATGCCAAATCTATTCCTAAAAGCACCCCTTAATAATGTAATGAATTTTTATCTAAATAAATTCTCTCTAACACAAAAAGGCTGTCGCACATTAATTACTTTATGCGACAGCCTTTTAAAATTTGAGTGTTAAATATATTATTCATAATGCGTCCACATGCGATAAATTTTAACCGTTTTTTCTACTTCAACAACATCATAAACTAAACGATGCTGTACGTTAATGCGTCTAGAATAAAATCCCGTTAAATCACCTACAAGTTTTTCATATGGTGGTGGATTTTCGAATGGATTTTCTTTTATAACCTCGATTATGTTTTTTGCCTTTTTATCTAAATTAGCACTTTTTAGTTTTTGAATGTCTTTGATAGCCTTTTTATGATACAAAATCTTATACAATTACCATTCTACCTCATCTTCGCTAACAAAGTCTGAAGCCGGAGCCTTTTTGGCTTTTAATAAGTCCTGTTTCAGGCCCTGAACTGATGATATATATAATGTTTCCATCAAATTATTGTAATCATCCGCACTAATCATTACAACGTCGCCATCTTTAGTGTTTACCGTTGCTACCTGATTATATTTTGCTACTTGTTCAAGCGTCCCATATAAATTTTTTCTGAAATTTGAAGCATTAGCCGTTATCATAACAATCACCTCTATAAAAATTATAACGTACTCAATATCGTACGTCAATATATTGTTAAAAATCAGCCTCATAATATTGACAAAAATATCTTTTGTGCGTATCATCTTAGTCACACTAATTATTAATGAGGTGATATTTTTGAAAGACTACAGACTTACCGGTCATATTTTAGCGTTATTTACGGCTATAATCTGGGGCACCACCTTTGTTTCCACCAAATATCTGCTAACTGTATTTTCTCCCGTGGAAATCTTATTCATTCGCTTTTTAGTTGGCTTTATCAGTTTATGCCTGATTTATCCACATGATTTGCTTAATTTTAATAAAAAGCACGAACTGTATTTTGCTGCGGCCGGACTAACCGGAATTACATTATATTACTTGCTGGAAAATATCGCCTTAACATATACCTTTGCCTCGAACGTTGGTATTATTGTATCTGTTTCACCTTTTTTTACGGCTTTTTTAGCGCATATATTTTTATCAAATGAACATTTGCGTCCAGCCTTTTTACTCGGTTTTCTTTTTGCTATTATAGGTATTATTATGATATCACTTAATGCCAATGCCGCTTTCCATCTTAACCCGCTTGGTGATATATTAGCTGTTTTAGCAGCATTTGTCTGGGCTATATACTCTATTATCACCAAACAAATTTCATTAATGAACTACAATATCATAACCGCCACCCGCAAAATGTTTTTTTATGGCCTGTTATTCATGCTGCCCATCGCCTGGCAGCAAAATATCTCAATTGATTTATCCTTATTCAAAAATACCGGCTATCTTTTCAATATACTATTTTTAAGTATTGGTGCATCTGCCATTTGCTTTATAACTTGGAACATGGCAATTGCCCGTCTGGGTGCTACCAACTGCAGTGCCTATATTTATTTAATTCCTATTGTAACCATAATAACCGCCCTGCTGTTTCTTAATGAAAAGCTCACTGTTATTACGGCCTGCGGCTGCCTGCTGACCCTATCTGGTCTTTTAATATCAGAAAATAAATTTCATTTTTCCGTCAGGAAAAAAAGCCTGCATTAATACAAAAACCTTATGGAATTTTCCATAAGGTTTAATTTTTACTGGTGGGGCTAACAGAATTCGAATCTGTGACCTTTACGATGTCAACGTAACACTCTAACCAACTGAGCTATAGCCCCTTATTAAATTATGCTCTACTAATATATTATAGTTTTATTTGTTTGTCAATCTTTTGTTTTGTTACAATATCTGCTACAATCTGAACTATACTATTTTACATAATATCAATTAAAAAGAAGGAATTTTTATGGATATGAAAGCCTTACGCCCAGCCTGGGTGGAAATTGATTTAGACCAGCTGGCACAAAACATGCGGGAAATCCGCCGTTTAACGCAAAAAACTGCCCAATTAACTGCTGTTATCAAGGCCAACGCCTACGGTCATGGTGCCTGCGAAACAGCACCACTGCTGTTAGCCAATGGTGCTGACCGTCTTGCTGTTGCTGAACTCGATGAAGCCATAGAACTCCGCTTACATAAAATAACCGCACCCATACTTATTTTAGGTCCGGTATTTCCTGAGCAGGCTAAAGAAGCCGTACTTTACGGTATTGATATACCCGTTTTTGATTATGCTACTGCTAAAGCTTTTTCTGATGAAGCTGTACGACAACATCGTCAAATCCGTTTTCATATAAAAATTGACAGTGGCATGGGACGTATCGGCTTTCAGCCCAATGAACAAAGCCTCAATGAAATTGAACGTATCAGTAAACTGCCCAATATAGTTATGGAAGGTATCTTTACTCATTTCGCCACTGCTGACTGTCTTGATAAATCATATACCAATGAACAATTCCGCCGCTTTAAATATATGTATGATAGTCTGGCGCAAAGAAATATTCATATCAATACCCGCCATTGTGCCAACAGCGCCTCGATCATTGATTTGCCGGACTATCATCTTGATATGGCCCGGGCTGGTATTATTCTTTATGGACTTGCCCCTTCTAATGAAGTTGATATAACAAAAACAGCCTTGAAACCAGTAATGTCCTTTAAATGCCGTATTACCCATATTAAACAGCTGCATGCTGGTGACAGCGTCAGCTATGGGCGTAAATTCATTGCTGATAAAGATTGTATTATTGCTACCCTGCCGGTAGGTTATGCCGATGGCTATACACGTATGCTCTCGGGCAAAGCCCATGTTCTTATCCACGGGCAAAAAGTTCCTGTTATTGGCAATATCTGCATGGATCAATGCATGGTTGATATCAGTAATATTGATAATGTACATATTGGTGATGAAGTCATTTTATTTGGCAGCCAAAATAACCAATCAATAACTGCCGATGAACTAGCTGATGAACTTGGAACGATTAATTATGAAATAGTATGCATGATGGCTCGCCGTCTGCCACGCATATATATTAAAAACAATAAACCAGCTTTTTGCAAAAATTATTTATATTAAAATATAGCTATAACTAAAGACCAGCACAGATAACTATCTTCTCTGTGCTGGTCTTTAGTTTATCACTTCTTAGTATATATCTTTATTTATTATTTTATACTTTATTTACGGCATATTCCTGACAGATTTCCAACATAGCTTCAGCAAAAGTTTTAGCTGGAACTGGCTTAAATACAATTTTCTTTTTTTGCGTAGCAATTAATCTGTTTTTATCAGTATAAATATTTATATCACTATCGGCATATGTATGATTTTTTACATCAAACTGCATATTGATTTCACATGATAAAACTTTTTCGCCCTTTTTTAATTTATCTGCATATTTATTCTGCAGCTTATTTAAAATTTCTTTATTTGTAAAAATAGTCTTTACATCTACTGCTACTTTATTCTTATCCTGTTGGCCTTTTTTATCCTGTACAAACTGCATGGAATCAATGGCATAAGCATAAATCCCCACATTATTTTCTAAAATCAAGGCCCAGCGGGCAGCTTCCACTTCCTCTGCTGAAGGCTGCGGCTGTACACTGATATGCCAGTCCAATGGATTTTGATTTTCTGTTGTTTTTACTGCTGCATATGCATTTGTAGTCACAATAAATAAACAGCACAAAAAGGCTATTATTGTTTTCATAATTCGTACTCCCATTAAAAATAATATTTTTGCATTTTTCTCAACAAATATATAAAGTACGGCGTTCCCAATATTGCCGTCATTATTCCTACTCTTATTTCCGTTGCTGGCAAAATAATACGCCCCAAAGAATCACAAATTACCAAAAACGCACCACCGGCTAAAGCACTGGCTGGCAATAATATACGATGATCAGGGCCAATCAGCAGTCGCATCATATGTGGCACAACTAAACCAACAAACCCGATATTGCCGCTTACACAGACTGATGTTGACGTAACCATAGCTGCCAAAAATAACAATCCCATACGAAAAACCATTACCGGCATTCCAACATTTTTAGCTTCGGTTTCACCTAGCACCAGTATGTTCAAATGACGTGACAATAAAAATATTATTGCCATACCTATCAAGATAGGACCTGCAGCTATATATACATGAAGCCAACGCCGATAATCCAATCCGCCGATAATCCAAAACAAATAGCTTTGCAGTTTCTGTTCATTTATAATAGTCAATATGCCTGATGTCAAGGCACCCAACAGCATACTTACTGCTATCCCCGCCAGCAATAATGTCATAACTGCGATTTTACCATTACGCATTGATAAAAACACCGTTAATACTACTGCCAAAATACTGCCAGCAAAAGCAAAGGCCGGCAAAAAAAATGCATTTTGTGCCGATAATCCCAAGGCTATAGCGAGCACCGCTCCCATAGCTGCCCCTGACGATACCCCAATCATACTTGGTCCAGCCAAAGGATTACTAAATACCCCCTGCATTACTGCGCCTGAAATTGCCAATGCCGCCCCTACCAATAAGCCAATAATCATACGTGGCATACGAATAAACCATATTACAGCCGCCTGCTGCGCATTAAAATCGCCACTTTTTACTGGCAATCCTATATGATAAGCAATTATCGCCAAAGTATTTTTCATTGGTATATCTATCTGCCCGCATGTCAGCGAAAAACAAGCCACTATTACTAAAAGAACAGTTAATCCTGATAGAAAAAACCTATTTTTTTGTTTTCTAGCCGACATATATTTCTGCCTCAGTTTCTTTCTAATTTTAATTTTCTATTATAATATAACAAAAAAGACAGTTATATCAGTAATTCATAATATCATACAAATTTTACCAATATAACTGTTTTTAAGCAATCAGAAAGAATATTTTACACCAAGTTCAAAATTACGACCCGGCATCGCGTACCAGTAGCTACCTGTTGGTGTGCCCGCCGTTCCACCTTCATCATAATACTGATTAAATATATTGTTCAATTTAGCATAAATAGTTATATTTTCAGTTGCTTTATAATCAGCTCCCAAATTCCATACCCAATAAGTAACATATGCACCATGATCAGCATTTATACCTTTTTTCCCTTCACGGTTTATTACTCCACGTGTATTTATATAGGCATCCAGTTTATTATTATCGGTATAATTCAAACCCAATGTCCAAACACTTTCCGGCAATAATCCATTATTATTAGGATTTTTTCCATCTAAAGCTTCAATATGCAAATAAGTATATCCCAAATCTGCACTAAGATTTTTATTGAACTTTTTATTTAACGATAAATTAAATCCATCTGATTCTTGTTCTCCAGTATTGTAATACCTATATGAATCATCATATCTAATCATATTATCAGCATGCTGACTAAATACATGAAAATCTCCACTAAGATTATCATTAAAGATATGATTAACGCCCAATTCCCAGGTACGTCCCTCTTCTGGATTTAAATCTCTATTACCATACCATGTAGAATATAGCTGAAATAATTTAGGTGCTACAAAAAACCGCTTATAACTTACATAGTAATTTGTATTCTTATCACTATTATAGCCTAAAACAAAACTAGGGATAGCATGATCTCCATATATAGAATTTTTATTATAGCGTATACCCGATGTTAAATTCCATTTAGAAGTTATATTCCATTGATCCTGCAAAAAATAAGCCCGATTTGAAATAGATATATTATTGAACACATCTGATGTATCATCATAGTGGTTAATCTTATCTGAGTAATAGTCAACACCTCCTATCAAAGTATGATTGTCAGTTTTATATGTCAGCTGATCATTATACCCTTCAGTAGTTAAATCCATATACCAAGGATAACTGCCATTATATGCATCCCTTAAAACACTATTATTTCTGAACAATGAAAAAGTATTCTCCAACCTATCCGTTATTTTTTGTTTATACTGCAGACTTATTTTTTCATTATCTTTTGTCCCATAATCTACTGTTGGATCCATGGTGCCAATATCCGGTCTTTGATATTCTGATTTATATTTTTGGTAATCAAAAACAATATCAGCTTTATCACTGATTTTCTTGCCAAGTTTAAAATTAAGCGTTTCAGAATTTATATCATTTACAACATTATGTCCTTTTGCATCTTTATAATCACCCATACGCCGTTTCTGTGCATCTAATGACCAATAATATCTATTGGCACGGCCATAGTTTGCTACATTATACTGTTTCTTGCCATAGCTTCCCATTGAGGTACTAATATCTGTTTTTACTCCATCCTTGAGCATCTTTCTAGTTATAACATTAATTACTCCGCCCTCGGCATCTGCACCATATAGAGTAGAAGCTGAACCTTTCAATACTTCAATTTTTTCAATAGAATCCATATTAATAAATTCATCTACTGGGGCTTTTGTAGATGATGATCCATTAGTATTCATTCTCATCCCATCTATTAAAAAAACCACGTTAGATGAACCATTTATGTAAATCCCATTAGAACTATAATTTTCTCCAGTTGCACTTTGACTTTCAATATTAACCCCGGGAACATGGCGCAAGGCATCACTTACATTTATATAATGATGTTTTTCAATATCCGCTTTTGTGATAACCGTAATATCAGCATTAGCCGTAAGCTCTTTCTGCGGTGTTCTTGTTGCTGTTACTACAGTATCACCCAAACTAAATGTCTGTAAATCATCCTGGTCCTGCGCATAGACAGCAGGTGTTGTGCCCAAAATTAAACTACCTGTAACTAAAACTGACAATATTGTCGTACGATTCCAATACCTTTTCACTGTTATTACTTCCTTTGTTAATTAATAAATTTTAGAAACTTCTTTCATAGGTAAATGTAACATTAGCCGGCAATGTATAATATTCATGATTATTTATAACATCATCACGATTAAAAAGATTTCGGCCTACTATTTTAAAACAATCAATCTCAGTAGGTTTATACTGCAAAGTAAGCGTAAAATCGCAGCTGTTCGCCAAATTATGATCAGTTGATGACGAAGATGTACGTTCATAATTATAATAAGCTGGTTCTCGATCAAGATAAGCAAAAATACGGGCATCGGTCATAAATTTATCTTTATTATAATTAGCTCCCAGATTAATTACATATTTAGATGAATCCTGACTCCATTTCCCATCATCATTGGAATACGCTTTGGGGTTCTGAATTGTAAACCCCAGATCTGTTGATAAATTTTTATCAATTTTTTGTTTATAATTAAATTCAAGTCCTGCATTTTTCCATTTATCATGATTGCGCATAATACTTGCTCCGCTATCAGTTTTATCCCAGTAAAATTTATTATTAACTGTCATATAGAAAATATCTGTAGTTATAGCTTTATGTTTATCTTCAATTTTATGTCCGATTTCATAGGACCAACCCGATTGCGGTTTTAAATCAGAATTTATCACAAAATTGCTGTTATAAGAAAATCCTGAACTCATGCTTGGCATCTCAAATGATTTCCCAACATTAAAATAATATGATGACTTGTCATTTACTTTATATAATCCCTGAATTTGCGGCAGAATCTGTGTATCACTGCTTTGATACTGTGAGCTTGTTACATGGTACTCACGGGCACCAAAGATAAAACTCAATTTATCCGTTGCCTGCCAATCATAAGATTGATATAACGAATAACTGTCGCGATTGTTTTTTGTTGTTACAGCCGCAGCTGATTTTGTATATTTTAAAGCTTCCCTTGCATAATTAGCTCCTATTATTAATGAATCCTTATCATTTCTCAAATCTAATTTCTTTTGTACATCAAAATTAGCATTATAACCAAAATATTTTACATCAGTATAATGTGAAGGATATGATTTATCATATATGGTACTTGAATTGTATGTATTATAACCAGCAACAGCTTTTATCCCGGTATCCTGATCATCATATACCAAGGTATAGTTATTATTTGTCGTTTCAATATTACTTAAATATTTCATGTTGGCAATATAATCAGTAAACGAACCTGTCTCATATTTAGCTTTACTATTAGTATGTCCATAACTGAAATTTAAATGTTTAGCCAGATTGGCATCAAAATACATTTGCTCAGAACTTTTATCTTTTATGTTTAAGGCTTTTCCTGAACCAGTTGTACCCGGATGCTCTACATCAAAAAAATCATCACTAATTGTTTTTTTAATCCCTAAGTCAAATACATCTGTCTGTACATTTATTGCTGATCCTTCCAGTCTGCTGCCAGCTGTAACAGAAACCTTACCCGATATTTTGCTGGTTTTTACTGGCTTTTTAGTAATAATATTTATTACCCCACCCATGGCCTGCGGTCCGTATAATACGGAATTAGCACCTTTTACAATCTCAATTCTTTCTACCTGATCTATAGGTATATTACTAAGCGACGCGTGATTCATATAATTGCAGGGATTTCCATTTATTAGAACCAGCGTACCATCATCTATGCCACGTAATTTTATCCTTGACATCATCGCCCCATAGTCACTGCCATCATCCTGATAACTGTAAGCATTCGCCTGTGCTAAAGCCTTTACTGCTTCAAAAACGCTACTGTAGCCCCCGTCTTTTATTTGTTTGGCTGTTATTATCTGGGCATTAGCCGGAGTATTAATCATTGTTTTAGGTATTCTTGTTGCTGTTACCACCGTATCCTCTAGACTAAATGTCTGAATATCCTGATCTGTCTGTTTCTGTGCCTGCACCTTTGCTAAGGGCAGTAATACCATACTGATTGTTAGTACTGTCGAGATTGTTAGTCCTTTCCAATTGTTATACATAAATTACCATTCCTTAAATATATTTTATATTCTATTATTTATAGAATTATTTATTAAATTTATTTATAAAAACATACAAAAACGCAGTAAAAATCTACTGCGCGCTCCTTTTTTCTGCTTTATAACAAACACTGTCGTAGTATAAACTATATAGTTCGTATATAGTCAATATCTTTTCACAGGAATTGCTAACCATAATTTAATATGTTATATTAACAACGAATGGCAGGTGCGAAAATGAAACAAACTGAACATAATAATTATTTTACCAGCGGCGAATTAGCTAATTTATATAGAATCCCTAAGCAAACTCTGCTCTATTATGATAAAATTGGTCTGCTAAAGCCCGAGTTTATCAGCAGCAATGGCTATCGTCACTATAATATACATCAATATTTAACTTTGGAAATTATTATTAATTTACGTAATCTTGATATTCCAATAGTTGAGATCAAAGAATATCTCGCTAATAGATCTCTGGAAAACTTTATCAAATTAATTGATAAAAAAAGTTCTCAATGCCTGAAAGAAATTTCCAGCCTGCAAAAAACATATCAAAGTCTTTCCTTAGTTAAACAAAATACCCTAAATATAAATAATATTATTCTTGACCAGATATTACTTACTTCTGAACCGGCTAAAAATCTTTGTTTAACCCATATAGAAAATAATCAACTGGGAAAAAATATAATAAAAATGACTGCTCGGCATGTCTATAAAATATTCTCCAAAAATGAATTTAGAGAAAAAAATGTTGGCTGGGTTATAAATAAAAATGATTTTTTTTCTAATATCTATAATAAGTCTATTGCTTTTTATTCTATTTATGATACTGAGGAATATTTAAACAACCATTCCATTTATATACGCCCTGCTGGTCTTTATATCTCTATGGTATTTAAGGGCACTTATTATGAAAAAGCCCCTCAGCTAATGCCTAAATTGAATAATTTTATGAAAATTAATAACCTCATACCAGTAAGTGATATTTTTGTAATGCCGCTAAAAAATCATTGGCTTACTACTGATGTATCCCAGTACATAAATCAATTAACTATCCATGTACAAAATAAAACCACTGTTTAATAAAAACATTTTATTAAACAGTGGTTTTATTTTAATCAACAACTGATAAATGCATATTATCAGGAAAATTAAATTCGCTGCCATATACACATCGAGCAATTTCTTGAATACCAAAAACAATATCCTGCGAAACGTTATAAATATACCCTTCCCTTGGATATATTAATTTCTTGTCTTTTATGGCCTTTATTGTCTGTAATGAGGGATCTAAAAGATATTTTTGATTATACTTTTCTATATTAAAAGTTCCATGATCATTATATGTAGGCATTAATAATATATCCGGATTAATTTTTACCAATTCTTCTTTTGTCAACGCCTCTCCATTATGTATTCCGGCTGTAGCTGCACCATTAATAACTCCAGCAGATCTGCATTCGTCATCAAATGCCGATCCGATACCACCATATGCAGACATTAATGAAATAAGCACTAATTTTTTACGTTTATCTTCAGGAATCTTATCAACTTTATTTTTTATATCTGCCAGTTTCTTATCCATAAGGGCAATTAATTTTATTCCTTTATTATGCTCACCTAATGCATCAGCTATAATCTGTATTGAAATTTTAACATCCTGTATATTTTTCGCTCCAGGAACTACAACTACATTAAGTCCCATATCACGTAAATTATTTACTTTTGCCAAATCTCCCCAATTCGGAACAATTACTATATCAGGTTTCAACGAATATATTTTTTCTACCGATGGATTTTTAATTTTTATATTAATATTTTTTACCAGTCCAGAAACATTCGAACTTGTAGAATCATCCAACAAATAATTAACTGCCACTAGTTTTTCTGGTTTAACTAACCCTAATACAATTTCATCGGTACTCATAGATAAAGTTAATATTCGCTTAGGTCTAGATGAAAACTCCACAGTCGTGCCTTGACTGTCAACAACAGAATATCGACCGTCCTGATTTTTTATTGCAGCAGTATTGCTGTCACAACCTGCTAATAACATAGCACAATATATTATTAATAATATACTCATATATATTCCTATTATTGTTTTTTTCTGCATGTATTACTCCTTTCTCTTTAATTAGCTTAAACTATATATTTCCCACTGATACAAATTGTTGTTTTAAAAGATTATCTAAATCAGTAAAATTATCGTATATTAGTTCATGCACCACATATTCCGGCTGCACATAATTAAATATTTTTTGTACTACTTTATTAGTAAATGGCCGATGTTGATCTAAAGAAATAATATGCTTCATCAGATCCGCTTTCTCTATGTTATCCGGCAAACAATGGTTAAATGACTGCTGATATTCACCAGATAATGAGCAGCTTAGATGAAGTCCCTTTATGACCTGAGACTCCTCATGCAGTTCAGATATAATCCTGCAGACATAGTCGACCGCTTCTGTTTGTGTTCTTATTAATGGATTCGTATTCATTAAATGACCTGTATCAAGTATAATACCAATATTTTTTTTATTAATAAGCGAAAGAAATCGTTTTATAATATCCTTATCCAATAATCGCAAGCCCGGCCAGCACAAATTTTCAAATAAAATCCATACATTTGAGGGTATATCTGAAACCACCTCATTAAAAACCTCTGCAGCGGCAGCTACTACTTCCATATCTGTATGTTTAAATTTAAATGTATAAGTTTCTTCTTCACTGCAATCTGCAATATGCCAAACAAGATATTCTGGTTTTTGGGTAAGTGCTGCTTTAATATTAGTTCTTATTTTTTCTATCCATTCATGTCTATTTTTCACAACAATAGTCTTATTCGATTTATTATATTTCCAAAATTCAAGCCATTGAGGCCAGTATGCTAAATGAACTCCCACACTAATGTCAGCATATGATTTTAACAGTAATTGCCCATTATATATATACTGCTCCACACCATCTAATTTATGTTGCAATAAATATTGTTCCAAATCAATATTTTTATTTTCCAGTTCTCTTTCATACCATTGTATCGCACAATAATTCAATAAGTTTTTCATAATTATTTGTTATAATAAACTATATACCCCCTATATAGTCAATTAAAATATATTAGAAACATATCCTGTAATAATTTTTTTCGTTGTTGTTCTCTGTTCATATCACTTTTTACCGCTATTTCAATATTATTACTATTATCATCATACAATACTCGTATAGGTACCTTGTATGCTATACTAAGCAATTTTTCTGTAAAAACCTCTTTTGGCGAACCCTCAGCTAAAACTTTATTGTTTCCTAACAATAAAATGCGTGAACAATATTTAGCTGCCAAATTTAATTCATGCACAATCATTACTACAGTCTTCCCTATTTGTGCCAGTTCTCGTACAAAACGAAAAATTTCCTCCTGATAAACCATATCTAAACCTGTTGTCGGCTCATCCAAAAATAAAATTGGTGTTTGTTGTGCCAATATTTTTGCTAATAAAATGCGCTGTTTCTGCCCTCCAGAAACTTCATTTACAGGGATATCTGCCAACTCTAAAGTCCCAGTATACCGCATGCATTCCAACGCCAATTTTTCATCTTTTTCAGCCTCATTTTGCCACCATTTCAAATAAGGATAGCGTCCTGACAAAACTAGTTCTTTACCGGTATAACCAAAACCCACATATACATCCTGCTGTAGATACGCTATTAATTTAGCTAACTCCCGTTCACTATAATCTAAAATATTTTTATTAAAACACTTTATTTCTCCACCTATCTGCGGAATTATTCCTCGTAATGTCTTTAAAAATGTACTTTTCCCTGTTCCATTTGGTCCTATAATTCCTACTACCTCCCCCTTATTTATTGTAGTATTAATATTGGATATAATATTTTTATTCTTATAGCCAATTGACAAATTTTCAATTTCTATGATACTTTCTATGATAAAACACTCCTTAATATATTTTATCTACAGTAAACACTTTCACACAAAATACTATTGTACTATTAACATATATCTATTTTTCAAACAAAAAAACTGGCTAATTGCCAGCAGACAGCTTCATTATATAATTTAAAAAGAATAATATCAATATCCTATTATTTGTTAAGATATATGGTTCTTGACAAATATCATAAAGCTTTATATTATATGTAGTAGATTTTATTATTGATAATAATTATTATCACATAAACAAACAGGTGCTTAACGCTTAATAGAAAAGTACGGTCAACACCGTCGCGGTCCCGCCGCTGTAAAGGGGAATCATTGTGCATCAATGCCACTGGGAAACTGGGAAGGCGCACTATGGTAATGATCCCGAGCCAGAAGAACTGCCTGTTTAAAAATCACCGTTATACTCACGAGCGATGGGAATGGGGATTATCTTTCATGATAGAAATTTATCTTATCAGCAAAGAGTACATTCTTATCGGAAATGTACTCTTTATTTTTTTAGAAAGGTAATATTATGCTATCATTTTCGTATAATAAAACAGCTTGGTTCACTTCGTTATTTATACATCTGCTTTTATTTATTTCATTGGCATCCGCTGGTTTTTTCTCTGTTAATCATGTTAATGCCAATCCTGATACTACAATTTATATCGTTGATAATAATTCAACATATTTATCTTCTGGCGGCTCTAATAATGAAGGTACCTCTGCCAATACTAATGCTATAACCTTATCAGCATCACAAAATAATGTTTCTGACACAGAAAATCCATCGGCTGCACAAGTATCAACAACTGTTACTTCTTTAACAAAACATTATGCACTCACTGAGCATAATGCTTCTGGTACTGCTGCAGGCACGCAATATGCAGGAAATAGTACTGGCAATGGTACTGGTACAAATTCTGGTGCTGCATCTGGAAATGGACAAGGTTATGGCTCCGGCAGTCATCCCGGTAATGGAAGTACTTCTAATCCCGATGCACTTCGTGTCAGCATCCCACCACGGCCTACTAATTCTCCTGCCCCAATTTATCCCGACAGCATGCGAACTTCGGGCTTAGAAGGCACTACATCTTTAACCATGCTCATAAGTGCTTCCGGTCACGTAGAAAATGTTACTATTACAAGTTCCTCTGGACAAACCGCCTTCGATAATGCTGCTATTAACGCTGCTTATAAATATAAATTTGTCCCCGCCCGCAACAGTCGTAATCAAAACGTACGTTGCCGCATCTCAAAAAATTTTACTTTTCATCTAAATAATTAATAATTACGCTTATACTAAGGAGAATATTTATGGATTTTATTACTCAGGGCATTACCATTTTTCATAAAGGCGGTTTTGTCATGTACATTCTGCTATTATGCTCATTATTTGTTCTATCAATAGGTATTGAGCGTTTCTTGTATTTTCGTCAGCTTGATTCTGGACGCCAGTTTGCTGCTGTTTTTTATCGATTGATGAATAATGACAAATTTGCTGAAGCACAGCAACTAACCGCGACAAGCCATGGCAGCCTGGCCTTAATCCTGCATTCTGCAATGATAAAATCGCCAATGGCTGCCAATAATATCAAAGCATTTTTTGAAATTCAGTCAGGAATTATTCTGGCTAAGTTTCGCCGCCGTTTATATTATTTAAATGTTATTGTTACCATGGCACCACTATTAGGTCTTTTGGGCACAATCAGCGGTATGATCTCAGCTTTTAGTGTATTTAATTTACAATCAGGGCAGACTGCCACTATTACCGGCGGTGTTGGCGAAGCTCTTATCGCTACGGCCATGGGACTTTGTGTTGCCATAATTTCTCTGATAATACATGCTTATTTCACCCAAAGAATTGATAATATCATTACCGATATGGAGCAGTCTTTTTCTTTAGTTGAAGCATATTATGCACGGGGTGAAAATCATGCGTCTGCGTGATCGCCGTTCCATCAACAAACCTGAAGTTATGATTATTCCGATGATCGATATAATGTTTTTTCTTCTGGTTTTTTTTATGCTGAGTACATTATATATGACCAATATAAAAACTGTTCCGGTTGATATGCCCAAGACCAGCAATGCCCAGATGCAAAAACAGGCCAATTATGTAGTAAGTTTAAAAAAAGATGGCAGCTTATATCTTGAAGATAAACCTATCAGCCAATCTGCTTTATTACAGCAGGCACAGCAGGAAAAAGCTAAAAATCCGCAGTTTGCTGTTGTAATCAGAGCCGATAAGGATATAAATTACAACATGCTGATGAATTTACTCGATAACTTAAAAGGTGCCGGCATTACCCGTTTTGGGCTGGCTTCTGACAATAAATAAAAAACTCTCGGCTTAAAAAGTCGAGAGTTTTTTATTTATAGATTAGCAATAACAGCTTGTGTCATCTGCTCAGTATTTACTTTTTTAAAACCTTCACTATAAAGATCAGCTGTGCGATAGCCCTGACTTAGTACATCCTTAACTGCCTTTTCTATGGCATCAGCTGCTTCATCGGCCTGCAGTGAATAACGCAATAGCATTGCTGCCGATAAAATAGTCCCCAATGGATTGGCTATTCCCTTACCTGCAATATCAGGAGCTGAACCATGTATTGGTTCATACAGACTGGTCTGTTCCCCAATGCTTGCCGATGGCATAAGTCCAATGGAACCACCCAATACAGCCGCTTCATCACTTAAGATATCACCAAACAAATTACCTGTAACGATAACATCAAAACGAGTAGGATTTATAGCCAGCTGCATAGCACAATTATCCACATACATATTATCCATTTTTACATCAGGATATTTGGCCGCTACCTGAGCCGCTGTTCTTCGCCATAAACGCGAAGTAGCAAGCACATTGGCCTTATCGACCGAAGTAACTTTTCCTTTGCGTCCCTGTGCTGTCTGCATCGCTAGGTTAACAATGCGTTCCACTTCCGGGATACTGTAATTTTCTAAATCCCAGGCCCTTTTCGTACCGTTATAATCTTCTTCTTCACATTTATCGCCAAAGTATACGCCGCCAATAAGCTCACGCACAATCATTACATCAGTACCGCGTACAATATCCGGCTTTAATGGTGAGTATTCAATAAGTGCATCCATAGTCTTGACCGGACGCAGATTAGCATATAAACCAAGTCCCTTACGCAAACCTAAAATTGCCTTTTCCGGACGCAAATCCGGTGCAACATTATCCCATTTATCACCACCGACAGCGCCAAATAACACCGCATCGGCCTGCTGTGCCGCCTTTAAAGTATCTTCCGGTAAAGGCACACCAAATTTATCATAGGCTGTACCGCCCGCATCATAGTAATCATAGTCTAAATTAAGCTTATATTTTTTATCGACTGCCTGCAAAACGGCAACAGCACCATCAGTTATTTCTTTTCCTATTCCATCACCGGGGATGACAACTATTTTTTTAGGCATTGATTTTTTTCTCCTTAATGTAATTTATCAAGCCGCCGGCTTTAGCTATATTCTCAACAAATCCCGGCAATGGATGAGCATTAAACACATCACCGGTTGTAAGATTTTCTATTTTTCCCGTGACTTTATCGACACGCAATCTGTCACCAGCGCTTATTTTCTCTACATCATCACCGATTTCGAGTAATGGCAGTCCGATATTTATACCATTGCGGTAAAATATGCGAGCAAAGCTTGCCGCAATTACAACCGGCACACCACTAGCCTTTATTGCAACCGGTGCATGTTCGCGCGATGAACCACAGCCAAAATTTTTGCCACTGACCATGATATCGCCCTCCTGCACATTCTGGGCAAATGATTCATCAATATCTACCATACAATGAGAAGCCAATTCCTGCGGATCAAATGAATTTAAATAACGTGCTGGAATAATAACATCCGTATCAATATTATCGCCATAGCGCCATACTTTTCCTTCTAATGCCATTTTTATTTCTCCCATCATAATTTATTATTTCAAATCACTCGGCTGGGCAATTCTGCCCAAAACAGCACTAGCTGCTGCTACCTGTGGTCCGGCTAAATAAACTTCGCTGTCCACATGTCCCATACGTCCGCGGAAATTGCGATTAGTTGTAGAAACACAGCGTTCATGTGCTGTAAGTATTCCCATATGTGCTCCTAGACATGGTCCGCAGGTTGGTGTGCTCACAGCAGCTCCGGCATCAATAAAGATATCAGCATAACCGCGTTTTATCATTTCCTTATAAACCCATTGACTGCCCGGAATTACAATACAGCGGACATCTTTATGGACTGTACGATTCTTCATTATCTGCGCTGCAATCTGCATATCCTCAATACGTCCATTAGTACATGAACCGATAACTACCTGATCAATCTTTATCTCCGGAATTTCATTCACTTTTTTGGTATTGCCCGGTAAATGAGGGAAAGCCACTACTGGAACAAGTTCAGATAGATTTATTTCTACATTCTGGCAGTATTTAGCATCCGCATCGGCTTCTACTATCGTGTATTCTTTTTTCACTCTGTCTTTGATATAAGCTTTGGTAACATCATCAACTGGGAATATACCATTTTTGCCGCCGGCTTCAATCGCCATATTAGCAATAGTTAATCTGTCATCCATGGACAATGCTTTTACGCCGTCACCAGCAAATTCAATTGCTTTATATAATGCCCCATCTACCCCTATCATGCCAATAAGCGTCAGCATTACATCTTTACCAGTAACATCCGCTGGTTTTTCGCCTGTAAGATTTACCTTTATTGTTTCCGGTACTTTAAACCAAGCTTCACCAGTTGCCAATCCTACGGCTAAATCAGTAGTCCCCACACCGGTAGAAAATCCTCCCAGTGCACCATATGTACATGTATGGGAGTCAGCTCCGATGGTAAGCATCCCCGGTGCGACTATCCCTTTTTCCGGTAATATAACATGCTCAATACCGCCGCGGCCTACTTCAAAATAATTGATAATATTATGTTTTTGGGCAAAATCACGCACTGCTTTGGATAGTGCCGCAGATTTTATATCTTTATTAGGTGTAAAATGGTCAGGAACTAGTGCTATCTTCGTATTATTAAATACTGGCACACCTATTTTTTCAAACTCTTTAAAAGACGGTGGTGCTGTAACATCATTAGCCAGTACCATATCTAGTTTACAAGTTATCAACTGACCAGGTGCTACTTCCTGCAATCCGGCGTGCATTGCCAAAATTTTCTCAGTCATATTCATTCCCATAAGTAAAACCCCTCCACCTATAAAAACTCTTTTTATATTTTTTTATCTTTTCCAGCTGTTTTTAATTATTATTTCAACAGTTTTACCAATATATTTGATATTTTTATTGATTTTATGTGTAAAACTGTAAATTAGCCTGTATGCTATGATAGTACATTTTTTATCCTTTTGTCAAGATTTTGTTAACTACAAATAAAACGCAGTACCTAATAATATAATAATAGGTTGCTGCGTTTTTCTTTATTTATCTACATTATTAGTCTATTACAGTTAATCATTTATCGCTTCTGTTATTTTCAAATATTCCGCTATATAAAATGCCAGCATTAATTCAAAGCGCATGGCAGCATCATCAAAATCACAAGCTAAAATATTGCGTATTTTTATAATACGATAGTTTATAGTATTGCGATGGGTAAATTCAATCTGCGCTGTTAATTTAAGACTGTTATTATTGAACAAATATGTCCGCAGGGTATTATACAGCTGCGAATTATGCTTATTATCAAACTCTACTAATGGCTGCAATAATGAATCGTGCATTTTCTGCAGCAGTATTTTATTATTTGTTGTAAATAACAACCTATATATACCAATCTTGTCAAAAAACAGTTCATTTTTCTGCTGAGCTTCAGCTACAATTTGTGCAGCTGCCGCTTCCTTAAAAGCTGAAACCAGCTCGATAAATTCGTCATGCCGTGAACTTATACCATAGATTATTTTTTTATCCGGCTGCTTAAACGTAAATGATTGCCTAATATCAGCCAGTAATTTTTCTATAGTCTCAATATTATTGGAAAACAATAATATTACCAACTTATCTTTTTGCCAAAAAATAAGATATCTCTCACCAATAATATTCATTATATTTTTCAGCCTTAAAATGAAGATTTCCTGTAACTTATCTGTAATTGTTTCATTCTTTATTGCCGTTACTACCATATAAAAACTCTTTTTATCTAAATCATGGCGTCTAAAATACTCAGCATAGTTTTTTACTAATTTAGGCTCAAAAAGAACGGCCTTAATATGTTCGGTAATATCATTTTCCTTTTGCGTAGCTAAAAACAACCTATTTAAATAGTCCTGCATTATATCAGCTAAATGAATGCGCCATGGCATAATAATAAGCGGCAGTTTATGCTCATTGCATAAAGTAATTATTTCTTCATCTATATCATCAGGCTGAATGTACTTACCGGTATTTACAATTAATCCTCCGGCCTTGCGGCTGATTAATTCTTCAATAAAGTTTTTTAGCCAATCTTTTTCCTTATAACAAAGACCCGTTGTTATTATCAGCTCATTGCCGCGCAAGAAATCAGAGGTAGCAATATCTTCCGTATATTGCACCCAAATTATTTCTTTTTCCAATGTTTTTTTTGCTGTTAATAATGTTAGTTGATAGATATCCTTCGTTTCGGCACATAATTTTTTTAAATGAATCGACATTATTTATCTCCATATATCCAGCAGTTTATTTTCCCCAGCGATTATTACTAAAAAACAATAATCAAATAATCTTATTTCAATAATACAATAAATAAACATCATTCTTCAAGCATATTTTGTGCACGAAGTACAAATGTCTCGTAAAAAATTAGTTACCTGTCCCGTTGCAGTCATCTTAGCATTAAGCTACCATATATCTATACATTAAATAAGGACACGGCAAAGGTGCCATCCATACGGATAAGACCTTGCTGTGTATTTTTTTATTTATCAAGGGGGATTTTATTATGTTAAAAACTGCTTTACCTAAAATTATTACTGAAACTGTTCCCGGCCCTAAAGCCGCTGCTGTTATAAATCGTCGTGATGAAGCCATTCCTGCTGCTATTCGCTGCGGTTATCCAGTCGTTATCGATCATGCTGAAGGTGCGATTATCGAAGATGTTGATGGCAATCGTTTCTTGGATTTCATCGGTGGTGTGGGTGTTTTAAACATTGGTTTCAGCCATCCGGAAGTAATTGCTGCCGTAAAAGCTCAGGCTGATAAATATTTTCATGGCATGTTCAATGTTGTAACCCATGAAGGTTATGTTGCCCTTGCTGAAAAACTAAATTCTTTAGTCCCAGTAAAAGGTGATAAAAAAAGAACATTCTTTGCTAACAGCGGTGCCGAAGCCGATGAAAATGCCGTAAAAATAGCCAAGGCTTTTACTAAACGCCCAAATATCATTGTATTTTCCGGTGCTTTCCATGGCCGTACCCTGCTTACAATGTCTATGACTGCTAAAAAAGCTTATGCTAAAGGTATGGGACCATTCCCTGATGGTGTTTACCGTGCTGAATTCCCTTATCTTTACCGCCGTCCAGCAGGTATGCCAATAGAAGCCGCTATTGATTATTATATCGAAAAATTGCATGAAACATTCAATAACTGCTCTGACCCTCAGCATGTAGCAGCTATCGTTGTTGAACCACTCCAAGGTGAAGGCGGCTTTATTCCTGCCCCTATTGAATGGGTCAAAGCACTGCGCAAAATCTGTGACCAATATGGCATCTTGCTGATTGCTGATGAAGTTCAATCTGGTTTTTGCCGCACTGGACGCATGTTTGCTACAGAATACTGGAAAGACGCTGGTGTTCAGCCAGATATTATCACCATGGCAAAATCCATTGCTGCTGGTGTTCCATTAAGTGCTATCAGTGCCCGTGATGAAATAATGCAGTCTGTTCCAGGTGGTGTTATCGGCGGTACCTATTGTGGTAATCCCCTTGCCTGTGCTGCTGCCTTAAAAACCATTGAAATCATGCAGCGTGATAATTTAGCCCAGCGTTCTGCTGAAATTGGCAAAAAAGTGATTTCACGCTATAATGAATGGATGCAAAAATATGATGTTATCGGTGACATTCGCGGTTTAGGCGGAATGATTGGCATAGAATTCGTTAAAGACAAAGAAAGTAAACAGCCTGACAGTACACTTGTCAATAACTTAATTAAAGAAGCTGCCCAACATGGCTTATTAATCGAAAATGCCGGTATACATGGCAATGTCATTCGTTTCTTAGCCCCATTAGTTATTACCGACGAACAATTAGACGCCGGTCTTGATATTTTTGAAGCTGCTATCAAAAAATGCACTAATTATCAGGAAGATTCTTCTGCTGCTAATATCGGTGCCTGATTAATGGAGGAAATAATGAAAAGTTTTGTTTTGGCGCCCCAGATCAACGTATGTGATTCTACAGCTGAATTTTGCAATGAATATGCCATTGGCAAAGGTGACCTTGTATTTATCAGCCAGCGTTCCTTAGATGCTAACTTTGCCAATAAATTTACTAATGCCACTATTATTGATTATCGCAAATACGGTGTTGGTGAACCTACCGATTTAATGGTTGAAGGTATTTATAATGATATTAAAAATATAGAAATAAAACGCGTTTTTGCTATTGGCGGCGGTACAATTCTCGATGTTGCCAAATTATTTGCTTTAAAGCAAATAATGCCTGTTGATAAATTATTCGCTGGTGAGATAACACCGCAAAAAAATAAATCATTAATTTTAATACCGACTACTTGTGGTACCGGCAGTGAAGTAACCAATATTTCTATATTGGAGCTGACAAAAAACAAAACTAAATTAGGTCTGGCCAATAATGCTCTTTTTGCCGATGAAGCTGTACTAATTCCAGAATTACTGCATGATCTGCCATTTCGCTTTTTTGCCACCAGCTCCATGGATGCACTAATCCATGCCATAGAATCATTTACTTCACCTAAAGCTACTGAACTGACACAAATGTTTTCCTTAAATGCTATGGATAAAATTATTGCTGGTTACCAAAAAATTGCCGCAGATAAAACTGCTTTAGATGATAAATTACTACATGACTTTCTTACAGCCAGCACTTATGCTGGTATTGCATTTGGCAATGCCGGCTGTGCCGCAGTACATGCCCTTAGCTATCCTTTAGGTGCCGCTTATCATGTGCCGCATGGCGAAGCTAATTATGCTATGTTTATGCAGGTTTATAAAACATATGAATTGATTGAAAACAAACCTGTTCTACAGGCTTTAAAACAGCATTTAGCGACTATCCTGCACTGTTCTGCTAATAATGTTTTTAGCCAACTAGAAGCACTATTGCAGCAAATCATTCCGCTAAAAGCATTGCATGAATACGGTGTAACTACTAATGACTTAACAGCATTTACCGATGTAGTAATGCAAAAGCAGGGCCGCCTAATGGCTAATAATTGCTGTGAACTATCCAGTGCCAATGTCTTATCTATTTATAAACAACTTTATTAACAAAAATCTTCTTTTAATCCCTCCGGCAACGGAGGGATTTTATTATGCTTATAAATATGCTTTCTCATTCTTCTTTACAGCTGTTTTTATTTATGCCGATACTTTTTATCATCTTTTCCTTTTTAATTGCTTATATGCCGTATTTAAAGCTCATTAAAGGAAGTCAGTATGCACAATACTCCTTTAATAAAAATAAACATATATCCATAGCCTGTTCGTACTTTTTATCTCATTATTAACTTTCACCATAACGAATAACAAAAAGGAGCACTGCCAAAACGGCAGTGCTCCTTTTTTGTTATTTGCTATTTATTTTACATTCTTAGTTTTTGCTTCATCAGCAGACAATACCATGAAGTCTTCGGTCAAACCATATTTTTCCAAAATCTTTTTGAGGCTGCCATCAGCACGCATTTTTTCCAATTCGCCATTAACGGCATCCAGTAAATCTTTATCTTTAAATCTTACAGCTGCACCAATTTGACCTGATGCTTCAGCTTTATAAGGGCTTAATATTTTTACATCTAAGTTATCGCTGGTTTTAATGGTATAAGCAGCAACGATACCGTCGGTAATACATGCATCTATTTTGCCGGTATTTACAGCCATCATCAATTCAGCCTGACTATTAAATACTTTGACATCTTTTACTTCCCCGTCTTTTTTCCATTTTTCTGCTAGTTCAAGGAAAGTAACACCTTTTTGTCCACCGATAACTTTATCTTTCAAATCAGCTTTGCTTTTTATTGGAGAATCTTTTTTTACAACAATAGCTTCCCCTTCTTTATACCAGATATTAGTAAAAGCTGCTTTTTGCAGACGTTCAGGTTTGATATACATTCCATCAGTAACCATATCCACTGCTTCATTATTTAAACCAATCAATAGGTTTTCAAATGGAACATGCTTCATTTCTACTTTTTTAATACCTAATCTTTTAGCTATTTCTGTGATTATTTCTGCATCGATACCGGCAAATTGATTGGTTTTAGTATCCATATAGGCAAATGGTGCATCATTGGATGAACCAACTACCAAAACACCCTTTTCCTTAATTTTTGCTAAAGTACTTTGGTTATCAGCTGCTTTTTGACTATTTTCTGAACCACAGCCCACCAATAAAAATAAAGAAGACAACACTAACATCACTAAAACTAATATTTTTTTACCATGTTTACGCATAAAATCAAACCTCTCTTTATATCATTTTTTTATTAACGACTGGCTGAAGACAATTTATATTCTATAAATTTAACAAGATGTGACAACGGAACACTTAGTATCAGATAGGCAATCGCCAAATAAGTATAAGCTTCAATTGTATAGAAAGTCTGCGAAGCAAAAGTCTGGGTGCGCAGCAAAAGTTCGTTAACTGCAACATAAGCCAGAAGAGATGTGTCTTTTATCATCATTACCAGATAATTCCCCAAAGATGGAATGATACCACGCAAAGCCTGCGGCATAACTATCCGAAACAAGGTTTCATAACGACCGAAGCCCAAAACAAGCGCCGCTTCTGTCTGTCCATTATCAATTGATACAATACCTGCTCTTATTACTTCTGACATATAGCAGCCATAGTTTATTGCCAAGCCGGCAATACCAGCTGTAAGTGGTGTTATCTGCACATCAGTCTTATAGCCAAACATTCCGGCAATCAAATTGATAAGCAGCGGCATAACATAATAAATATATACTAATTGCACAAGCAATGGCGTGCCACGAACTATTTCCAGTAAACCATATAAGAATGCTTTAAGTGGTTTCCAGCCAAATAATCTGCCTATAGCAATAAATATCCCCACTATTGTTGCCAAAAAGAAACCTATTATTGTTGCCTCTACTACGACGCCAAAACCGTGCAAGAGTGATGGTGCCAAATATTTTGCTGCCTCAGAAAAATGTAATTGTCCTAAAATATTCATGATTTATACCCCCACTAAAACCCTGTTTAAAAACTGTTGTGTACGTTCTTCCTTAGGATGATTAAAGATTTCTACAGGGGCACCTTCTTCTACTATATAACCTTTATCCATAAATATAACTCTGTCAGATACATCGCGGGCAAATCCCATTTCATGCGTAACAACGACCATCGACATACCTTCTTTGCGTAGATCCCGCATAACTGTAAGGACCTCATTTACAAGCTCCGGATCAAGTGCTGACGTTGGTTCATCAAACAATAACATTTTGGGCTGCATGGCAAGGGCTCTTGCTATTGCCACACGCTGTTGCTGACCACCTGAAAGCTGTGCTGGATAGGCATCAGCCTTATTGGCAAGGCCAACCTTGGCTAAAAGACTGCGGGCTAATTCTTCCGCTTCCTTTTTCTTCATTTTATTTACATGCATTGGTGCGTACATTACATTTTTTAATACCGTGAACATGGGGAATAAATTAAACCGTTGAAACACCATGCCTACTTCCCGGCGCAATCTTTTGGTATCCAGCTTATCATCAAGCAATGTTCCATCATAATAAATCTGTCCGCTAGTAGGTACTTCCAATAAATTCAAGCAGCGCAAAAATGTACTTTTCCCTGAACCCGATGGCCCGATAATACATATTACTTCACCATCATCAATGCGCATCGTTATACTTTTTAAAACTTCATTATCACCATAATTTTTTCCCAGCTCAAATATATTGAACATGCTAAACACCTCTTCAATACTACTAACAAAAATTCCTTTAAATGCGAATAATGTTATTGTTATTTCCTATTCCTAACTGAGAACCAGAAATATACTAATAAATAAAATAATTACATAACTGCCATCAAGTTTTTGATAAAAAAAAGCGCTCATCTCCTTTACAGAAGATGAGCGCCATCGCTCTAATTATTCTCAGTTATTGGACTTATTTTATCATGTATACCGCAATTAAGTCAATGTACACATGCACAATTTTTCCGTATTTTTTTGTTTTTATAGCACAATTTGTCATTTTAAAAACAATTAATGCCTTATTTTTTTATTTTTATTTTCATTATTTTTGTTAAAGTATTAATCTATTTTTTTATAAAAAAGTAATATTTTTATATATATGCAAAATAAGTTTAAGTCTTATTAAATCTATCAAATATTAGCCTTATAATTGCCAATATATAAAAACAAGAACAATAACGCCATTATTCATCATATTTATATCAGCATTATTGTTCTTTATTAAAGGATATTAAATTATATTTTATTAATTTTTGTAAACTAATCTTCTACTTCATATGGTAATACTTCAGCTAAATAGTCTTTTTCACGCAGGGCTGCTTCTATATCATCTAAAACTTCTTTAGATTCTGCACTGATCAGATGAAAATGATAACCTGCCGTTATGTTCATCAGTGGTGTTGATTTACCCGTCTGCATATCCTGTAAAAACAGTTTTATATCACGACGATTTTTTATATTAAGCTGTGCCTTTACCTTTCCATAAACACGGTGGTTAACATGTACATCAACCACTGTTCCACCTAAATCAACAATTGTCTGCAACTCATCCACTGTCTTTTCCTCACTATGATGAACCTTAACTAGTCGTGTAAACCGATGCACATCAGTAAGAATATACCCTCTATTAGTAGATACTATCGTATAGCCCTGCGCTCTAAGCAAGGCAATATCTTGAACTACCACCTGTCGACTGACATTAGTAAATTTGCCTAAATCACTGCCTGATAAAGGTTCATTGGATTTTTCCATCGCATCAATAATGATTTTTCTACGTTCTTGCCCTGTCATTATATCATCCTCCCTCTTTTATCAGCTCCGTTTATTTTAGCATTTATAGCTTATATCAAATACCCGTAGATTCTTTAAGCTCAAATCCAATATTGGTGCTGAATGTGTTAATGCTCCACTAGATATATAGTCTACACCAATATTAATAAGCATTTCAATATTATCTTTATTTATATTGCCTGAGCACTCGGTCAAAGCTCGTCCATTAATATACTCTACAGCTTTTTTCATTTCATCGACCGTCATATTATCAAGCATTATTATATCAGCCCCTGCTGCCACTGCTTCTTCTACCATCTGCATCGTTTCCGTTTCAACTTCAATTTTGCGGACAAATGGTGCATACTTTTTAGCCATAGCGATTGCTGCTGTTACCCCACCAGCAGCATTTATATGATTGTCTTTTAACAATACGCCATCTGATAAATTATAACGATGATTTTTCCCACCACCTACAGTAACAGCATATTTTTCAAAAATACGCATACATGGTGTTGTTTTACGAGTATCAAGCAATGTGGTTTTACTCCCCTGTAGCAATTCAACTATTTGACTGGTATATGTAGCAATACCACTCATCCGCTGCAAATAGTTTAGTGCTGTACGTTCACCTGATAATAGTACCCGCACGTCACCTGTTACGACCGCCAATTTATCACCTGCACATACTGCATCACCGTCTTTTACATAAAGCTCTACCTGCACCGTCGTATCCAGCAGTGTAAATACCCGCTTAAAAACATCAAGCCCGGCAATAACACCATCCTGCTTACAAATAAGCTCCACATCGCCATTTTGTGCCAGCGGCATAACAGCATTTGTCGTTACATCTTCACCATTGATATCTTCTTCCAATGCCATTTTTATATATTTATCAGCCACTAATTCCATTGTTATATTATTCATCTTATATCATTCTCCGTGTTATTTCCACCGCTGCCCGATTAGCAAATACAAGACTTTCCAACAAGCTGTTGCTAGCTAAACGATTTTTGCCATGTACACCATTACAGCTTGTTTCACCCACAGCAAACAAGTTTTTCATCGTTGTTTCCGAATCACTGTTTACATGAATACCTCCCATAAAATAATGCTGTGCCGGAACTATCGGTATCGGTTCTTTTAATATATCATAGCCTTCTTCCAAACATTTTTCCTGAATGTGCGGAAAATGCTGCACTATAATATCATCGGGAACATTTTCAAATGACATCCAGACATGCTTGCTGCCTTCTTTTTCCATTTGCTCATAGATAGCCTTGGATACAATATCACGCGGCAAAAGTTCATCGACAAATCGTTCTTTTTTATTATTAAGTAAAATGGCTTTTTCACCACGGGCCGATTCTGATATTAAGAAACTGCGTCCAGCTTTTTCACTGTAGAGACTTGTTGGGTGTATCTGCACATAATCCATATGTTCAAGCTGAATATTATGCTGTTTGGCTATACGGCAGGCATCGCCTGTCAGATGTGGGAAATTGGTGGAATGTTCATATAAGCCGCCAATGCCACCTGTAGCCATTACCACAAAAGGTGCCTTTATCAACAATTCCTTATTTTCTCTATCCACAGCTTTTATGCCCTGGCACTGCCGTGCTTCTTCTATTATATCAGTCATTGTTACATATTCTTTAATTGTTACATTAGCCATTTTTTTCACTTCTGCTAATAATGTTGTCGTAATTTCTTTACCTGTTATATCTTCATGAAAACAGATACGGGGACGGGAATGAGCCCCTTCGCGTGTATATTTCAAGGAACCATCATCATTTCGGGCAAAGCGCACGCCGCGCTGCAATAAATCATCGATAATCTTACGACTGGAACGTATCATAATATCTACGCTTTCCTGTCGATTTTCATAATGACCAGCCTTCATTGTATCTTCAAAATAAGCATCATAATCATCCTTATCATGCAATACACAAATTCCGCCCTGTGCCAGCATCGAATCACTGCTTATTTCGTCGGCTTTAGTTATTATCAATACTTTATTATTCTGTGATAAATTAAGTGCCGTATATAAACCACCAACACCACAGCCAACGATTACGACATCATATTCAAATTCTTCCATTTTTCGCTATCCCCTTTACTTCTCTGCAAAATTTAGACTAGTACAATAAAGAATTTTTATGCATTATGCTAATTCCATCATTTTTTCCAACGGCTTAACCGCCTGTTTGGCAAGTTCACGATCAACTTCAATGCCACTGCCGCCATTTTTCAAAGCCTGCAACACATTTTCCAATGTATTTAATTTCATATTAAGACATTTAGGTACTCGTGCCGTAAAATAAAATTTATTCGACAAAGCATCCTGTTCCAATTTATGTTTTACGCCTATTTCCGTAGCAATAATAAACTCTTGCTTATTGCTATTAGCGGCATAATCAATTATCCCACTGGTCGAGCCAATATAATCAGCTATTTTTATAATAGCTTCATTACACTCCGGATGTGCTAGTATTTCCGCTTGCGGATGTTCTTGTTTTAATTCTTGTATTTGTTCCATGCGCATATGCTCATGAATAGGGCAAAAACCATCATTAAAAATAAAATTCTTCTCGGGAACTTTTTCAGCCACATAACGGCCCAAATTCTTGTCGGGAATAAATAATATATTCTTTTGCGGTAATTTCTTTACTATGTTCACGGCATTAGATGATGTAACGCAAACATCCGCATAAGTTTTAGTCTCAGTAGTGGAATTAATATAGCAAACTACTGCCAAATCATCATATTGCTGCCGCATTTGTTTTATGTATTCATTGTCTATCATATGTGCCATAAAGCAGTCTGCCCGTTCATCAGGCAATAACACTGTTTTGGCCGGATTAAGCATCTTAGCACACTCGGCCATAAATCGCACACCAGCAAAAATTATTATGTCCGATTCCAGCTTGGCAGCAACTTTACTAAGATAAAAAGAATCCCCTACATAATCAGCAATGTCCTGTACCTGTCCTTCAGCATAATAATGCGCCAAAATAACGGCATTTTTTTCTGTTTTTAATTTTAATATTTCTTCCTGCTTTGTCATAACATCACTCCAACTATCAACAATTCTTTAATTATCAACACTGTTCTAACTCATTTATATAGCATATTATGATGTCGGTAATTTTTATTGCAGACAAATTTTTAATATAAATACCTAATTGATTAAGATATTGCATGCATTATAGCAGATATTATTACATATGACAAGACAGTTATATTGACATAATATTTTTATCATATTATTTAAAATTATTGTTATATTTTGTCATTTATATTGATAATTACTATTGTCAGTCGTATACTATTTATATTAGAATTTTATTTTCATAACTTTCTAACTATAATAATTTTACTTGCAAAGGGGTACTTACTATGGTTTACAGAACAATTTTAAACGAAACATCTTATTTTGGTAAAGGTGCTATTAAAGAAATCGCAACTGAAATTAAAAAACGCAATTTAAAAAAAGTTTTATTGGTTACCGACAAAGATTTAATAAAATTTAATGTAGCTACTAAAGTATGCGATATACTGCAAGATGCCCAAATAGATTACGAAGTATATGATAATATCAAGCCTAACCCCACTATAAAAAATGTTACTGACGGTGTTAAGTTTTGCAAAAAATCAGCCGCTGATGTAATTGTTGCCGTAGGCGGTGGCAGCTCTATCGACACCAGCAAGGCCATTGCCATCATCATGACCAACCCTGAATTCGCTGATGTCAGAAGCCTTGAAGGCGCCTCTGACACCAAAAATAAAGCTATGCCAATTATTGCCGTTTCTACTACCTCTGGAACTGCCGCTGAAGTTACCATTAATTATGTAATAACCGATGAAGAAAAAAATCGCAAATTTGTCTGCGCTGATCCTCATGATATTCCGGTTATCGCCATAGTAGATCCGGATATGACTGCCTCAATGCCAGCCAAGCTTTGTGCTGCTACAGGTATGGACGCATTGGTCCATGCTATTGAAGGATACATAACAAAAGGGTCCTGGGAATTAACCGACATGCTTCATCTAAAAGCCATTGAAATAATTTCCCGTTCCTTGCGCAGTTCCGTACAAGGCTGTCCACAAGGACGCTCCGATATGGCATTAGGTCAATATATTGCCGGTATGGGATTTTCTAATGTAGGTTTAGGCATTGTTCATTCCATGGCACATCCGTTAAGCGCTGTTTATGACACACCTCATGGTGTTGCCTGTGCAATATTACTAACTCCGGTCTTAAAATTCAATGCGGACTCTTCCCACGATAAGTACCGCGATATTGCCAAAGCTATGGACGTTGATGGTACAGCGACCATGACTGTGGAAGAAGCCCGCAAAGCCTGTATCGCTGCTGTAGAAAAACTCAGCCTTGATGTTGGCATTCCGCAAAAACTTAGTGAACTCGGTGTACAGGAAAAAGATATTGAATTTTTAGCCCAATCCGCTATTGCTGATGCCTGCACTCCGGGCAATCCACGCGATGTAACACTCGACGAAGTAATTGGAATCTATAAATCAATCCTCTAAAATTAATATTTATTTTATTTTTTATTTTATTTTTTTGTAATTTTGTATACAAAACTATTGTAATATTTTTATTTATATGATATTGTATATGTCATACGAAAAATGCATTGCAGAGGAATAGTAGTATTTACAAATGACTTACAGAGAGTTGTTATTTGGTGCAAAACAACAGTCTAGTAAATGTGAACTCACCTTGAAGCAGCTGCCTGAAATATCCAAGTAAGCGCAGACGGAGTCCGACCGTTATAACGGAGCGATATAACACTGTTAGTATAGTGCGTATCTGTAAAAGTGTATACTAATATACAATTAGTATAAATTAGAGTGGTACCGCGAAAGCCAGCCTTTCGTCTCTTATTAAGAGACGAAAGGCTTTTTTATTACATTTAATGCAATAATAACATTTATTATTTCCAGGAGGATTAATTATGTCTGCTATGAATATCGAAAAATACACCAAAAATTACTTTATGCCGCCAACAGTTGATATGAGCTGGGCTTTGCAAGAACACCCCACTAAAGCCCCTACCTGGTGCAGTGTTGATTTGCGTGACGGCAATCAAGCTTTAGTTATCCCAATGAGTCTCGATGAAAAAATCGAATTCTATAAAATGCTCGTAAAAGTCGGCTTTAAAGAAATTGAAGTTGGCTTTCCCGCAGCTTCCGAAACCGAATATGCTTTTTTGCGTACGCTTATCGAAAAAGAATTAATACCCGACGATGTTACCATTCAGGTATTAACCCAGGCCCGCGAACATATAATCAAAAAAACTTTTGAAGCTCTTGATGGCGTAAATAATGCTATCGTTCATGTCTATAATTCCACATCTGTACCACAACGCGAACAGGTATTTAAAAAATCAAAAGCCGATATTAAAAAAATTGCACAAAACGGTGCCCTTATGCTAAAAGACCTTACTGAACAAGCCGGCAAAAACTATCGCTTCGAATATTCTCCGGAAAGCTTCACCGGCACAGAAGTCGATTATGCCTGCGAAGTATGCAATGCCGTACTTGATATCTGGCAGCCAACAGCACAAAGAAAAGCTATTATTAATCTGCCTTCGACAGTGCAAATGTCAATGCCGCATGTCTATGCCGCCCAAATAGCCTATATGTCACAAAATCTTATTAATCGCGACAATGTTATTTTATCATTACATCCACATAATGACAGAGGTACCGGTGTTGCTGATTCTGAAATGGGTCTTTTAGCCGGTGCCGACAGAATAGAAGGAACTTTATTCGGCAACGGCGAACGTACCGGCAATGCCGATATTGTGACAATTGCCATGAATATGGCCGCACTTGGTGTCGACCCCAAACTCAACTTCAGCAATATGAATGAAATAGTTGATTTATACCAGCGAGTTACCCGTATGCATGTCTATGAACGTCAACCTTATTCCGGCAGCCTGGTATTTGCAGCTTTTTCTGGTTCGCACCAAGACGCTATTGCTAAAGGCATGAAATGGCGTGAAGAGAAAAAACCTCAATACTGGACTGTGCCTTATTTATTGATTGATCCGCAGGATATCGGTCGTCAGTATGATGGCGACGTCATTCGCATCAACAGCCAATCCGGCAAAGGCGGTGTTGCCTATGTAATGGAACAAAAATATGGACTGGATATGCCCAATAAAATGCGTGAGGACTTTGGCTATTGCGTCAAAAATGTTTCTGATCATCAGCATAAAGAACTTATGCCTGATGAAATATATAAAATTTTCCATGACACTTATGTCAATATTGAAACTCCATTACGCCTGATTGATTTTAATTTGGATAAAACTGCTGATGGCATGCGCAAGGGACATTTACACCTTGCTATAAACAATAAAGAAAAACAAATCCCTGCCTATGGCAACGGTCGTCTTGATGCCGTAAATAATGCCCTGCAAAAAGAACTTAATATAAAATATAATAATCTCGTTTACAGCGAACATGCTATGGAAATCGGTTCAACCTCAAGAGCTATGGCCTATATTGGCATTACTGATGAAAAGGATAATACGTACTGGGGTGCCGGTATGGATACCGATATAATCACGGCATCCGTATTAGCACTTATCAGCGCAATAAATAAAAAATTAAATAACACTCTATAATCTTTAAATAAGGGTTAAATCACTATTATACTTGTTATTTTTGCAGTCTTATGTGTTACATTATTACATGTCTGCTTTATGTTTTATATTAATTCTTTCTATATTTTATTTATAAATGGCTATTGACAAATTACAAGTAAAATACTAGAATAATTATCACACTATGTAGCTGTACAATATTACAAATATAATATCCAAATAAATTTCATGAAGAGAATAAGTAAGCATTTTTTTGTTTTCCAGAGAGTCAGCATTCGGTGTAAGCTGATAAACAAAACCTGCCCAATATCATCTCCGAAAAGCAACACTGAAAACAGTAAGTGGCGCCGGTATTTCTCCGTTATAAGAAACACGTATGTTAGTACGTTGTAAGTGCATTTATTTTTACTAATAAATGAATTTGGGTGGTAACGCGGATAATCCGTCCCTTTCTTAAGGGGCGGATTTATTTTTATCTTTAGGGAGGCTATTTTATGTCTGCATTAAGCAAATTAAGTAATTTCGTAACCAAATACATGGCAATCATTGTTTTACTTATCGCTATTATTGCTCTTTTTATTCCGGCATCATTTACCTGGTCCACTAAGTATATTATTTTTCTGCTGGGCATTGTCATGTTTGGTATGGGAATGACTTTAAAACTATCAGATTTCTCCTTGGTTTTTCAGCGCCCACGTGATGTTTGCATCGGTGCTGTTGCCCAGTTTACCATTATGCCGCTTTTAGCCTGGGGATTAGCCAAAGCTTTTAATCTGCCACCCGAGCTTGCTGTCGGTGTAATTCTTGTTGGCACCTGCCCCGGTGGTACATCATCCAATGTCATGACCTTTTTGGCCAAAGGCGATGTTGCTCTGTCAGTTGCGATAACAATGACCACTACTGTTCTTGCTCCATTTATAACACCGCTTTTAACCTGGTATCTAGCTGGTGCCTGGGTTGATATTTCCCTAAGTGCGATGTTCTTGTCTATTTTTAAAGTAGTTGTTATTCCGATTATGCTAGGTATTATCTGCAATAAATTTTTTGGCAATTTTGTACGCAGAACTATTGCCGTTCTGCCGCTTATTTCCGTTATAGCTATCGTTATAATTGTCGGCGGTGTAGTTTCAGTCAGTGCCCAGAAAATAATGCAGACTGGTTTATTAATCATCGGCATCGTTATGCTGCATAATCTCTGTGGTTACCTGTTGGGCTATACGTTAGCAAGAATAACCGGTCTTAACCTCTCTAAGCAAAAAGCCGTTGCCATCGAAGTTGGTATGCAAAACTCCGGACTGGCCACCTCGCTGGCACTTATGCACTTTGGTGCTACTGCCGCTATTCCTGGTGCAATTTTTAGTGTTTGGCATAATATTTCCGGTTCATTGGTCGCTAATTATTTATCCAGTAAAACTGATACAAGTTTATCTACTAACGATTCCGTCATTAAAAATGATTTAGAATTCAATAAATAAATTTAATAATTTCAAGGAGAGATATAATATGAAAAGTGATTTAGCAAAAAAAGGTCCTGAACGTTCTGCTCATAGAGCTCTATTTTATGCCATGGGCTATGGCCCTGACGACTTAAAAAAACCAATGATAGGCATTGTAAATGCCTTTAATGAAATAATTCCCGGTCATATCCACCTGAGAACTATTGCTGAAGCCGCCAAGCTGGGTGTTGCTGCTGGTGGTGGTATGCCTGTAGAATTTCCGGCTATTGGTGTTTGTGATGGTATAGCCATGGGGCATGAAGGTATGAAATATTCCCTAGCCAGCCGTGAATTAATTGCCGATTCCATTGAAGCTGTTGCAGCTGGACATGCCTTTGACGGTCTTGTAATGATTCCTAATTGTGACAAAGTTGTCCCTGGCATGCTAATGGCTGCCGCCCGTCTTAACATTCCCTGCATCGTCGTAAGCGGTGGACCAATGCTGGCCGGCCGCCATAACGGTGAAAACGTCAGTGTAAGTACAACTTTTGAGGCCGCTGGTAAATTTGCCGCCGGCAAAATGGATGAAGCTTCCATGACCTCGCTTGAAGCTGATGCCTGCCCTGGTTGCGGTTCCTGCGCTGGTCTTTTCACCGCCAATACAATGAACTGCCTAACTGAAGTATTAGGCATGGGCCTGCCTGGCAACGGCACTATCCCTGCTGCTTATTTTGGTCAGCGCCGCATGCTTGCCAAAGCCGCTGGTGAGCGCATTGTAGAATTAGTGAAAAAAGATATTAAGCCGCGCGATATCATGACTAAAAAAGCGTTTGAAAATGCTATTACCGTCGATATGGGAATCGGTGGTTCTTCCAATACTGTGCTTCATCTTACCGCTATCGCCCACGAAGCCGGCATTACCCTGCCACCGCCTTTATTTGATGAAATCAGCGCCAAGACGCCTTATATAACAAAGCTCAGTCCCGGCGGCATATATCATATGCAGGACTTAAACGAAGCTGGTGGCATATCTGCTGTTATGAACGAACTAGCTAAAAAAGATATCATTCACCTTGACGCCCTAACTGTAGACGGTACTGTTGGCGAACGCATTAAAAATGCCGTTATCCATCGTCCTGAGGTAATAAAAAGTGTTGATGCCCCTTATCGTAAAACCGGTGGTATTGCTATATTAAAAGGCAACCTTGCGCCTGATTATGCCGTTGTTAAAGAAAGTGCCGTTACCGAGGATATGCTTTGCTATAAAGGCACTGCCAAAGTGTTTAATTCGGAAGAAGAAGCTATTGCCGCTATCACCAGTCGTAAAATAAACAATGGTGATGTTGTTGTCATCCGTTACGAAGGGCCTAAAGGTGGTCCTGGTATGCGCGAAATGCTTAATCCTACCGCTGTCATTACTGGCATGGGATTAAAGGTAGCTCTGATAACCGATGGTCGTTTTTCCGGTGCTACGCGCGGTGCCTGTATCGGTCACGTTTCCCCTGAAGCTATGGCCGGCGGTCCTATCGCTATGATAAAAGATGGCGATACAATAAACATTGACATTCCAGCACGTAAACTCGAACTTGTCATTGACAATGCTGAAATGGAAGAACGCAAAGCGAACTGGGTTAAACCAGAGCCTAAAATAAAAACCGGCTATTTATCCCGCTATGCAAAATTAACAACATCAGCCAGTACAGGAGCCGTCTTAGAATAATTTTTTTATCAGCTGCTATTTTAAAATCATTTAAAATAGCAGCTTTTTTATTTACCATATCATTTCTATAATAAAAATTTCTAAAATTGTGAAATTTACAGGAATATTGCTTCAGCATCTAGAAGAATGTTTTAATATACAACTATGATTATATACCAATATAGGCAGGAGGCTGTCCTTATGAAAATTCCTATTCGCTGGCAATTGGTCTTATTAATTGGTTTATTTATCTTTGGTACGTTATTTTCTTCTATAATAACAATACAGCACTTTATTTCTGTTGATTATAAAGAAAAATTACAAAACAATAATGCGATAATGTCGGAAAGTATTGCCAGAAATATTTCACAATACATTTATTCAGCAGTAATTATTAATGATATGACTGCTGACAAGTATTCACAAATAAAAGATTATCCTTATTCACAAAAAAAACAAGAACTCATAAACATCAATCAGCAATACCCTTGGCTGGAAAATGTTGCATTTATTGATTTGCACGGGGTACAAATAATTCGAACTAATGGGATTGAAGGTGATCGCTCTTATCAGGATTGGTTTAAAAAAATATCATCTACTCCCCGTACAATATTTTAGCTGCCCCCATAATAACTATTGCCTCACGTGTTTATAGTGATCACAGCCTAATTGGCTATGTAACCACTAGTATAAAAATTGAACAATTGCAAAAAATGATTGAAACCTTTAATCAAGGCACTAGCTATGCTTATTTACTGGATAGTAACGGTAGTGTCATCGCCCATATTGACCGTAATAAAAGTCAAGAATTATATAATTATAAAAACCTTACCAAAACTGTATTAACAGCTGATAAGGATGGTAATTTGCTTCGTCAGAAAAATGGTACTTTTATTACAAGCAAACAAGATATTTCGCTGTCGCCTTCCATGAAGGATATCATCGATAAAGTTTCTGGTGGGGAAACAGGAATCGGCGAATACACTACTACTGATGGTGAAAAATTCATCTGCTCATACCGCCCCGTTTATTTTCCCGGCCTAAATGAGCATTGGAGTCTATTGGTAGTACGCCGTTATAGTTCCATAATGGAATTTATGGATAACGTAATTCGCGACTCCTTTATAATAGCCCTAGCCTCATTTTTAATTGCGATTTACCTTATTATTTTATTTTCACGCCGTTTGCTAAATCCTTTATTTGAAATTCTTACGGCTACTAACGAAGTAAAAAACGGTAATTTAACTGTTAAACTACCTATAACTCGTCATGACGAAATAGGTTCCTTAGCCGATAATTTTAATAAAATGGTAGCCGCTTTATTAGCTTATCGACAAAAACAAGATGAAAATGAAAAACATATTAAAAATATGGCTTACCACGATGCTCTTACCAGCCTGCCTAATCGAATTAAATTCAAAGAATACCTTGAAGAAATAATTCAAACCGATCAGCAAAAAGGTCAGCATTATGCGATACTTTTTATTGATTTAGATGAATTTAAATTAATAAACGATAACTTTGGCCATTCTATTGGTGATAATTTGCTAATAAACGTCAGTCAACGCATAGTAGCATCTACTGATAAAAACTCATTTATCTGCCGATTCGGTGGTGATGAATTCATCATTATCATTCCTATTACAGAATCTGATACCCTTACCGACAAAATAAATTATATTCATTCATTTATCTGCGGTGAATACAAAATAGCTAACAATATATTCCATCTATCTGCCAGTATTGGTGTTGCCCTATACCCTGATAACGGTAATACCCAGGAAGAGCTCCTGCAAAAAGCCGATAGTGCTTTACATTCGGCAAAAAACAGTGGTAGAAACAACTGGTGCTTTTTCCATCACAGCATGCTGTCAAATTCCTACGAACAAATTATTCTTACTGATGCACTGCGAAATGCCATTGCCAATAATGAGTTATTTTTAGTATATCAACCGCAGTTTAATATTGATGGTACTCAGGTAGTAGGCTTTGAAACGCTTGTTCGCTGGAAACAAACCAATGGCGAAATGATTTCTCCCGGCAAATTTATTCCACTAGCTGAACAAAGCGGTCTAATTCTGCCTATCGGTCAATGGATATTGCAGCAAAGCTGCAAATTTCTCAAGAGAACAAATGACTTGGGCTATGAAAACATAAAAATATCCGTCAATCTTTCACCAGTCCAGCTGGTCGATAACAACATCATTGATTCCATCAGCGCTGTCATTGAAGAAACAGGCATACGCCATTCCCAGCTTACTATTGAAATAACAGAAACTGCCGCCATCAAATCACTCGATGACAGCATTGCCAAACTAACACAGCTGCGTGAAAAAGGCATTCGTGTAGCTCTTGATGATTTTGGTACTGGTTATTCATCCCTAACTTATCTTCGAACGCTGCCAGTAAACTTTATAAAAATAGATAAATCTTTTATCGACAAAATCTCTCTTGATAGTACACAATCCCAGCTTGTCGGCTACATAATTGATATGGCACACACTTTAGGAACCACTGTTATCGCCGAAGGTGTTGAAGACTTTGACCAACTCAAAGAATTATTTGAATATGGCTGTGATTATATCCAAGGTTATGTTTATGGTAAACCATTATCAGAGGCAGATGCCCTAAAAGTATTGGAAGAATTTGCCCAAATACAATAAAAGAGAGATATCGATTGGTATAATATAATACCAGTCGATATTTTTTTTATAAATAAAATCCATTTCAATATAAATTCTGATAAATGCATATTATATTATAGTGTGCTATAATATAAATGAAATTTAAAGTACCCTTAAACAATGTAATTTATCTATTATTTTTTTCACTAGATAACTTACCTATTATTAGACCTGATTTAATAAATTTTTATATTATTACTCTCCATCAGTCTGGTAATTATTTAAGGCATAAGAAAGGACAATATTAATGAGCGAAGAATGTACACATGAATGCAGCAGCTGCGGCAGCGCAGATTGCTCTGACCGTAATAAATCTCTTATTGAAAAGGGTAACCCTCATTCCCGTATAAAAAAAGTAATTGGTATCGTCAGCGGCAAAGGCGGTGTTGGTAAATCATTAGTCACATCAATGCTGGCTGTTATTATGAAAAGACGCGGTTTTAATGTCGGTATTTTAGATGCTGATGTAACCGGTCCATCAATCCCCAAAGCATTTGGTATCGACGAAAAAGCTGCTTCTTCTGAAAATGGCGGTATTTTACCTGTAACAACTAAAGGCGGCATAAAAGTAATGTCTGTTAATCTCTTACTGGAAAATACTACTGATCCAGTTGTTTGGCGTGGGCCAATCATCAGTGGTGTCGTTAAGCAGTTTTGGAATGATGTAGAATGGGGCGATGTCGATTATATGTTTGTTGATATGCCGCCAGGAACTGGTGATGTACCATTAACTGTAATGCAATCTTTGCCTGTTAATGGCTTGGTTGTTGTAACATCTCCCCAGGATTTAGTTTCGATGATAGTTGAAAAAGCTGTGAAAATGGCTGCTATGATGAATAAACCTATCCTTGGCATCGTTGAAAACATGGCTTATTTCAAATGTCCAAATTGCAACGAAAAGCATAATATATTTGGTGAAAGCAATGTTGCTTCTCTAGCAGGCTTTTATAATATCTATGAAACTGCTCAAATCCCATTAGATCCACAACTTGCCGCTAAATGTGATAAAGAAGGCATCGAATCCTTCGATAACGACTATCTCAACTTATTAGCAGCTTATATTGAACAAAACGCTTGATTTATGCTTAATATTTATATTGCTAATATCGATACCTTACCTTTTGACAATAGTGAAGCTTACTTATCTCTATTATCATCTGAGCGTCAAAGAAAAATTAAAAACATTACCAATACCCAAAATCGTAAGCTGGCAATATCTGCTGGCTTACTGCTTAATTACGGACTTGCTATACAAAACATTGTCAGTAAAGATCTTATAATTACCTATAACTCTCATGGCAAACCGTACTTTAGAGACAATCCTATTCATTTTAATTTATCTCATTCGGGCCAATATGTCCTTTGTGCCATCAGTGATATAGAAGTTGGTGCCGACATACAAAAAATGACCACCCATTATAATTTAAATATTGCCAAACGGTTTTTTCATTTGGATGAATATAATTATTTAGCTAATCTGCCCCATGATAAACAGCACCGTATGTTCTTTCGCCTCTGGGCCTTAAAAGAAAGTTACGTAAAAAATCTAGGCACAGGTTTGGCTAATACACTTAATAGTTTTTCTATAAAAACAGATAGTCCCTCAGTCTGTCTTTCTGCGAATAACAAAAAATCCTCTTATTCTTTCTATGAATATAAAATCAATAATTATTATATTGCCATTTGCAGTAAGCTAATTATGCCTGCAGTAAATTTACAATGGGTTGATTTGCGGGAAGCATTATAAAAAAAGCTGCTAGTACATTTTTAATCTACTAGCAGCTTTTTTTATGTAATATTTTCCAAGTTTCAATGTTTACTACCATTATTTTTGCGTTTACCGTATTTTACGCAGTCCGTATGCCATGCACAGTCAACATTCTCACAGTCTGATTTTGTTGCATAGCAGGGTTGATTGCCTTCGTTTTGCTGAATAGCATGAATAACCTCACCTTTTGTTCTCATACCATTTGTAATTACTCCATGTTCAACAGCAATATTTTTAATTTCCTTTAACAGCATACTTTATCCTCCCCTTTATCAATACACCAATAATTTCTTTTTTGACAAATACGGTCTAAACGTTAATTACAGCAGGAAAAATATCTTTATTAATTTCACTATCGCAGTATCTGTCTATAAGAATATATTAAAGCCCCTCTCAGGCAAGCACTATAATAAATTATCACAGCATTATTATAGATTTAAAAATACTATTACATTATTTCTATATTACGGTAATAAACCCTCTATTTTATTGAAAAATCATTTTATAGCTCTCAACAAGCGTTATATACTAATATAAACTTTACCTATTGATTCTTGACAACTGCCTTTATCTATATCACAATAAAATAAAGATTACAGAAGAGGCGATATAATGAAAGATATCTTAGATATGCATATGCACACGCTGATGAGTGGGCATGCTTACAGCACATTATCAGAAATGATAGCAGCCGGGCGAAAAAAGGGCTTAGAGCTTATTGGCATCACTGAGCATACTCCTTCTATGCCCGGCACCTGTCATGAAATTTATTTCCATAATTTCAAGGTAATTAACCGACATCCCGATAATATTGAATTAATGATGGGGGCAGAAGTCAACATTATGGATTTTCAGGGCAATCTTGATGTATCCGAAGAAACGTTGAAAAAACTTGATTATGCCATTGCCAGTTTACATGACTTATGCATTGAACCTGGCAGCCTTCAGGATAATACTGCTGCTCTTTTAAAGGCTATTGCAAACCCTTATATTAATATAATCGGGCATCCTGACAATGGCTATTATCCCGTTGATTTTGTCGCTGTTGCCCAAGCCGCCCATGAACATCATGTACTACTGGAATTAAATAACAGTTCTTATGCTCCCACGAGCGGTCGTATCGGTTCACGGGAAAATGCCTTGGAAATGCTAAAACAATGCCAAAAATATCATACCTCTATCATCATGGACAGTGATGCCCATATTGACGGTGATGTCGGCAATCATCAATATTCCCAGGAGTTATTGCAGCAGGCGAATTTTCCCGAAGAACTTATTATTAATACCAGTGTTGATAAATTTAAAAATTATTTAAACCTTAAGCTTTAAGTTATTTAATAAAAACAGACTGCAGCGTCTAATCAGCTGCAGTCTGTTTTTATTATTCTATTATTGTATGCTCACTGGTAAAATTCACCACTCGAACTCCGGGCATCAACTGCCATGCCTTGTCATGACTGGCAATCAACAACGTTTTACCAGCCTTCGAAAAGTCCATTATAAATTGTTCTATCCAGTCACGTGATTTTTCATCAAGCCCATTTACCGGCTCATCCATCATCAATATATCAGGATTCAGCGACAGCACTGCTGCTATTGCTGTCTTTTTCTTTTCACCACCGCTTAGATGATAAGGCGCCCGTTGGCTTAAATGTTCTATATCTAAAAATGTCAGCAGCTGTTCAACCCTGTTTTTTATTTCTATTTCAGAAAGTCCCATCTGTCTTGGACCAAAAGCAATTTCATCATAAACAGTATGATTAAATAATTGCATATCGGGATTTTGAAAAACATAACCAATACGTTTATGAAATTTTTTAGCAAATACTATATCTTTTAATTTGTCTGCGGTTATTTTTTCATCAGCAAAAAAATATTCGCCACCTGTTGGGAAAATAAGCCCATTGAGCAATTTAAATAATGTTGATTTTCCCGCACCATTAGGACCACTTAGCAGTACAAACTCTCCTTCAGCAATATTTAAGGAAATATCCGTAAGTGCCTTAATATCTTCGTATTCATATTGTACCTTCAATAATTTAATCAGCGAATTCATCATTAATATCCTTCTATATGTATAAATAAAACCAATAATAGCATTATTGCCATCGTATATATTATATATTTTTTCTGCCAATGATGCTGTTGTACAACATGATATTCACCCGTAAATCCCCGGCACAGCATCGCGGCATGTGTCTGTTTGGCATATTCCTGTGATTTTAAAAATGTCATTCCCAACACATTACCCATACTTTCGTACTTTCCTGTGTTTCGTCCGACCGAGCGCAATTTTAAGGCCTGCAGTAAATCAATTGCCGTATTTCCTAACAGGACAATATAATTTATCGTCAAGTCGAGTGACATAATAAACACACTAGGAACATGTAACCCCCCCAATGCTTTTGTTATAAGATAAAAAGGTGTGCTGCGTGATAACGCTGCCACCAGCAAAGTTGATAAAAACACCTTAAACGGCAGCAGCATAACTATTGTCCCCTGTAAAAAAATTGCCGGTACAATAATAATAAATGTAAACACCATCGCCCCTATAGCCGGTTTTAACAATGATAAAATCTGTCGTCCATCAAGAAGGCATATATAAGCTAAAAGTCCCGCCAACAATAACAATAAAAATGTAATCGTATGTGCAAGGGCAATTGAGAATATCAGCAAAAACACATATATAAGTTTAAACGTCACACTAAAAAAGCTTTCTGTCTGTATCTGCATTTGCTGACGAAAATGGATTAATCTGCCCAAAATCCCCAACAGCGTTTTACTTAAATAGCGCTCCCTATCTTTTTGCGGTAAATAATCATCATTTTGCAACAGCCACATGGGAATATCCCTATGTGGCTGTTTATTATTAACATTAAACTGTTCTTTTTCTTTCACTTACAAATGTTCCTATAATCTTAAATACTATTATTAATAAAGCTGCCCCAATTACTGCTGATAATATATAGCCCATCACATCAGACATCCCAGCCATTGTATAATCCGGCAATAACGCATCGTAGCTAAAACCATTAGCAATCTTCGCCGGAATATAGCCAAGCGCTGTTCCCAAAGAAGCATCCGCAGCGATTTCATCGGCACCCCATTCGCCCCAAGCTGTCCCGCTGGCTAATAATCCTAATGGTGATGCTATAATCAGCACAATTAGCAAAGCAAATATTGGATTTAGCTTTTGTTTTTTATTATCTTGTATCAGCCCTGGTGAAACCTTAGCAATAAATTCATAAATTGCCAGGGTAAATACTGCCTCAGCAATACCTGCTATCAGTAAATGCGGCAACAGCATGGCGGGGATAGCAACCGCCAACGGATAAGGTGAATAAAGTGCCTGTCCGGCACTATTAGTAAACAATAATGGTTGAACCCCAAATTCTATAGCCGCTACAAATGCCGCCATATTTATCCCAACATATGCGCCTAATAAAATAGCAATTTTTTCACCAGCAGATGAACTAAACAAATTTCTTATAAAACGAAATGTATAATAACCAGCGAACGGCAGAACAAATGCCATGTTAAAACAATTAGCCGCAAATGACAATATACCACCATCACCAAATACAAGTGCCTGAATAAACAAGGCCACACTTATCGCTATACACGCCGCATAAGGTCCCAGTAAAAGTGCAATTAAAGTGCCGCCGACAGCATGCGCTGTTGTTCCCCCGGGAATAGGCAGATTGAACATCATCAGCAAAAATGAAAAGGCCGCACCAACACCAATAAGTGGTATTTTATCCTTTGGCAATTCCATTTTAATCTTTCTTATTGAATAATACCAGACTGGCAGCATCGCTGCTGTAAAAACAGCACAGGTAGACGGACTTAGATAATTATCAGGTATATGCACGTAAATAACCTCCCTATATATAATGGGGCTATTATATCACTATGTTCTAGTCATAAAAAGCCTACCATAGGGGTTATGATGATAAGCCTTGGTATTGCTGGCTAAAAAGATCTACAATATGGGGGGATAGGGGATATTAAAAAATATGCCTGACATAGATGCCAGACATATTTCCATTTTTTATAAATTAATCAATCTCATCTTCATGGTCAAATACAGCTAGTGCTGAAACTTCATCATCGACTTCCGTCTTCATTACCTTTACACCTTGTGTATTACGGCCAATTACCGATATCTGGTCAACTGTCGACCGAATAACTATTCCGCCGGTAGTTATAAGCATAAATTCCTGTTCTTCCCGAACAACTTTTATGCCGATGACCTCTCCAGTCTTTTCGGTAACTTTAATATTGATAATACCTTTACCACCGCGGGTCTGCTGGCGATAGCCTTCAGTTGTAGTACGCTTGCCATAGCCATTGCGGGTAACAGTCAATACCGTAGCATTAGCATGTACGTTATCCATGCCAACAACTTCATCCCCCTTGCGTAAGGTTATGCCACGCACACCGCGTGTATTTCTTCCCATTGAACGAACATCTGTTTCTTCAAAGCAAATAGCATAGCCATCCTTTGTGCCTAAAATCACACTGCGGTTGCCATCAGTGAGTTTTACAGCAATAAGCTCATCATCTTCATCCAGGGATAATGCAATAAGGCCAGTCTTCTTTCTGCTTGTATCGTATTCCGGCAACGAAGTTTTCTTTACAACACCTTTTTTAGTTGTCATAAATAAGAATTTATCTTCAGCAAATTCTTCTACTGGAATTACTGCTGTGATCTTTTCGCCGTTTTCTATTGGCAACAGATTTATTATAGCTGTGCCTTTAGCAGTACGGCCTGATTCAGGTATTTCATAGCCCATGAGCTGATAAACACGGCCACGATTAGTGAAGAATAAAATATTACGATGGGTAGATGTTACTATCATATTTTCCACAAAGTCTTCTTCTTTTGTACCCATACCAGCCACACCGCGTCCGCCGCGTCTTTGGCTGCGATACACCGCGATCGGCTGACGTTTTATATAATTATTATGTGTTAGAGTTACTACTACATCTTCTTCAGCAATTAAATCGGCAATATCAAATTCCGATGCGTCCATTGTAAGTTCAGTACGGCGATCGTCATCAAATTTGCGTTTAACTTCAGTTAGCTCTTCTTTTATGATGTTGAGAATCTTCTGCTCATCACCTAATATAGCAGTTAATTCATCAATAGTTGTCAGAATCTGTAAATATTCAGTCTCGATTTTTTCCTGTTCGAGTCCTGTCAAACGCTGCAGACGTAAATCCAATATCGCCTGCGCTTGTTTTTCACTAAGCGCATATTTTGAAGTCAATGCTTCTTTAGCAATATCTGCTGTACGCGATCCACGGATATCGGCAATTACACCATCAAGATTTTCCAACGCTATCGTCAAACCTTCTAATATGTGGGCACGTGCTTTTGCTTTATCTAAATCGTACTGAGTACGGCGCCGAACAACGTCTTCCTGATGTTTTATATAATATTCAAGAATTTGTTTTAAATTAAGTACGCGCGGCTGTCCATCAACCAACGCCAGCATAATTACACCAAAAGTTTCCTGCAGCTGAGTGTGGCGATACAATTGGTTAAGTATTACATCAGCATTAATATCCCGGCGCAAGTCAATGACAACGCTCATTCCATCACGGTCAGATTCATCATTTAAGCCGGTAATGCCTTCAATCGTTTTATCACGAACCAATTGGGCAATTTTTTCAACCAAACGAGCTTTATTGACCTGATACGGCAATTCTGTAACAACAATACGTGTTTTGCCATTTGGACGTTCTTCTACATGGGTGCGTGCTCTCATTTTTACTGCGCCGCGGCCAGTAGTATAGGCTGAAATAATACCTTCCTTGCCCATGACAAGTCCGCCAGTTGGGAAATCAGGTCCTTTTATTTTAGTCATAAGATCCATTATTGTAACTTCTGGATCATCAATCATCATCAATATACCATCAATAACTTCACCTAAATTATGCGGCGGAATGTTCGTTGCCATCCCAACAGCAATACCGGCAGAACCATTAACCAGCAAATTCGGCATCTTAGCTGGCAATACCGCTGGTTCTTTTAGTGATTCATCATAGTTAGGCATGAATTCGACAGTATTTTTTTCGATATCAGACAGCATAATTTCAGAAATCTTCGACATACGTACTTCTGTATAACGCATAGCTGCCGCCGAATCACCATCGACAGAACCGAAATTACCATGTCCATCAGCAAGCATATATCTGTAAGAAAAATTCTGTGCCATACGCACTATAGTATCATAAACTGAAGTGTCACCATGTGGGTGATACTTCCCTAGAACTTCCCCGACGATACGAGCTGATTTCTTATATGGTTTATTAGATGCCATCCCCGCTTCCTGCATCGCATATAAAATACGGCGATGGACAGGCTTTAACCCATCACGAACATCAGGCAAAGCTCTCATAACAATAACGCTCATCGCGTAATCAATATAAGAGTTCTTCATTTCATCTTCCAGCTTAACAGGAACAACCTTACCTAAATTACCTAATTGTCCTGTGCCAGCCTGCCCGGATTGGGAATTATCATCATTTTTATCAAAATCGTCTGCCACTTTCTCACCTCAAATATATAATAAAGCGGCATACGCAGCCGCTTCAAAGCATGGATATATACTTAATATAATATCATTTTTCGTGCAAAAAGTCCACTTTAAACCTTTTTTATTAAAATTGTGATATTTTTTATCTAATTTCATTTTTTTCAGCTCAGATTTGATTTTAGCCCTTTTAGACAATTCGTCTCCGTAATTTTTTCCAAGATATTTTGCCGTATTATTTGAAATGGCTATTTTTATTTTTTTCCAAACCATAGTATAATTAATTCAAATATATGTATATTAAAACAATTTCATAAATATGACGGAGGATATTCGATGCGTCTTTTAAAAACAATGTCGGAAAACGAACGGTTTAATTCTACTGAGCAATCCATTATAAAATACATACTAGCGCATAGTAAAGAAATCAGCCATTTTTCTATACGTGATTTGTCCGAAAGAACATTTTCCAGTCCCGCAACAATTTTCCGTCTATGTCAAAAACTAAATTTAAAAGGCTATACTGATTTCAAAATAAAATTCATCAGTGAAATAAATCGCACCAGTGATTTAGGACGTCCTATTACAGGGCGTCCTATTACTGATAAAAACCCACCTGACTCTATTGTAAAAAAAATTGCTGCTTTAGAAATTGAAGCAATTGAAGAAACGAAAAATGAAATGGATACACAGCAACTAATAAGAATTGCCGAAAAAATCAACGATGCTAAATGTATTGATTTTTATGCTTTTGATCAAAATTATTTTATTGCCCAAATGACCAGCTATAATTTAACTCAAATAAAAAAAACATCTATTGCCAACCTAGCTGCTAACAGCCAATATATGCAAGCTCTTACATGTGACAAAGATAATATTGCTATCATCTTAAGCCGTACTGGTGAAAACAAACGGCTAATTGATATTGCTAATATTTTAAAAACTCGTCGCATTACATCACTGCTCTTATCTCCTGCCAAAAATTCCAGTTTAGCCAAATTAACCTCTGAATTTCTCTATGTTGCTGATACTAAAGAATATCTTGATATGGGCCTTTTGATTTTTAATACCGGTGTCCGCTATTACCTAGACGTAATATTTGCCATGCTGCTATCACAAAATTACTGGGATATCAAAAAAACCTACGATAATTTTGAGGACATCTTCGGTCGGCTCAAGGATCCTTGGCATCTATGGTAATATTCATAAACATTTGTGAAATAATGTTTCAATATATTTCGCAAATGTTTTTTTATTAGAAACATTGATTCTAAACTTTCTAAATTTATTGAATATATTTTTAAGTGAGATTATATTAATAATTAAGCAAAACATTTTATGGCATCTTTCCACCTCTCCCACTAAAAAACCGAAAGGACTGAACAAGTAATGAGCAAACAAGTTTTCTTTGATAAATTTATTGAATTTATGGGTCGTTTTGCTGAATTAAAAGCTATTGTTGCCCTACGTGATGGTTTTATTATGACAACACCCTTCACAATTTGCGGCTCAGTGTTTTTACTGATAGCTAACCTCCCCATTCCGGGCTATCCCGCATTTATGGCTTCAATATTTGGCGCAAACTGGACAGTTCCCCTCAATCAGGTAGCTGGTGCCACCTTTAATATCTTAGCTTTAATCTGTGTTTTAACCATAAGCTATAAATACTGTGAAGCTGAAGGCTGCGATGCTATCATGGGCGCTATAATGGCAATGTCTAGTTTTCTTATTTTAACGGCTTCAAGTATTACCAGCAAAAGCGGCGAAATAGTAAATGATGTTATTCCCAAACTCTGGGCAGGCAGTAACGGCGTAATAACTGCTATTATTGTGGGTTTTGCCGTTTCTTATATATTTTGTTATTGCGAAAAAAATAATATTGGCATAAAAATGCCCGACAGTGTCCCCACTGGTGTTACTAAAGCATTTTCAGCACTTATACCAGGTCTTATCTTTTTTACCAGCACTGCCATCATCTATGCCTTATGCCAATTTTTTGCCCATACAACATTTCCTGAATTAATTTTTAAAATTTTACAGACCCCTTTGCAAAACCTCTCTGATACCTTAATCGGTGGTATTGTAATTGCAGGACTGCAGAGTATATTATTTTGGGCTGGGATCCATGGTCCTAACGTTGTAGGTGGAGTTGTCAATCCTGTTCTCATTGCCAACTCTTTGGATAACCAAAGTTTGGTCAATGCTGGCATGCAGCTTATTGGCAACCCTCATGCTAAAATCATTACCTGTCAGGTAAATGATGTATTCATCAAAAGCGGCGGCTGTGGTCTGACCCTAGGTTTTTTAATAGCTTCATTTATATCCGCAAAATCCCAGCAATTAAAATCGATTACAAAACTTGCTTTTGTACCAGGACTTTTCAACATCAACGAACCTGTTATTTTTGGACTGCCAATTGTATTTAATCCATATTTACTTGTTCCCTTCATCTTAGTTCCAATCATTGCCATGATCATAACTTATTTCTCAATTATTATAGGATTCATGTCGCCTTTTGATGCAGTCCAAGTCCCGTGGACAACACCAGCGATTATCGCTGGCTTTCTCTTAAATGGTTGGCATGGTGCAATCATCCAAATTATAAATCTTATCATGGCCACCTTAGTATATTTCCCATTTGTCAAAGCGCAGGATAAAGCTTATTTACAAGAAGAATCAAATTAAACTATTAATTAGTTAAAATGCAATTAATTTATTATTACAGGAGTGATTATTATGAAAAAAATCGTTTTATTATGTGCAGCGGGTATGTCAACAAGTATCTTGGTAAAAAAAATGCAGTCTGCTGCCCAAGATATACATTACGATTGTGAAATAGCTGCTTACCCCACTTCCGAAGCAAAAACCAAAGCCAGTGATGCTGATTTGATATTATTAGGTCCCCAGGTTCGTTTCTCTTTAGATAAAATCAAAGTTCAATGTCCGGGAATTCCCGTCGAAGCTATTGATATGCGTATGTATGGTCGTATGGATGGCAAAGGTGTCATCGAATTTGCCAAAGAAAAATTACAATAATAAGAAGGTGCATAATTATGGAAGGTTCAGAACTTATCGCCTTTAATATAATTTCAGCTGTAGGCACCGCCCGCAGTTGTTATATCGAGGCTATCCAAAAAGCTAAAACAAATGATTTTATTGCTGCCGAAAAACTCATCGCCGAAGGCGATGATGCCTTTAACGAAGGCCATGATGTTCATTTAAAATTATTACAGTCCGATGCCGAAGGCAAGAACAACAGTAATATCAACCTTTTAATATTGCATGCCGAAGATCAGCTTATGAGTGCTGAAGGCTTTAAAATAATAGCAACCGAATTTATTGATGTTTATAAAAAACTTAAACATTAATATTATAATTAATTACAACTAATTTATACATATAGGAGGTATAATTATGGGATTTCCCCAAGGTTTTTTATGGGGCGGTGCTGTTGCCGCCCATCAATTAGAAGGAGGCTGGCAGGAAGGCGGTAAGGGTGTTAGCATTGCTGATGTAATGACTGCCGGGCGCCATGGTGTTCCCCGTGAAATTACTGATGGCGTAATTGCTAACAAAAATTATCCAAATCATGAGGCTATCGATTTTTATCATCACTATAAAGAAGACATCGCCTTAATGGGTGAAATGGGCTTTAAGTGTTTTCGTACGAGTATTGCCTGGACTCGTATCTTTCCTAATGGCGATGAAGAAGTGCCTAATGAAGCCGGCTTAAAATTCTACGATGATCTTTTCGATGAAATGCATAAATACAATATTGAGCCCGTAATCACCTTGTCTCACTTCGAAATGCCCTACCATCTTGTAACTAAATATGGTGGCTGGCGCAATCGCAAACTAATCGACCTTTTTGTCAAATTTGCTGTCTGCGTATTTACCCGCTATAAAGACAAAGTAAAATACTGGATTACCTTTAATGAAATCAATAATCAAAGTGAACTTAATGTACCCTTTACGGCCTTTACTAATTCCGGCGTACTTTATACTGCTGCGGAGGACAAAAAAGCTGTTATGTACCAAGTAGCCCACCATGAATTTGTGGCTTCAGCAAAAGCTGTAATCGAAGGCCATAATATCAATCCTGACTTCAAAATAGGCAGTATGCTTTCATTGCAGCCAGTATATCCTTTTAGCTGTGATCCTGATGATCAAATGAAACAACTGGAAGAAATGCATAAACGCTTTTTCTTTAGCGATGTCCATTGTCGTGGTCATTATCCAGCTTATGCCATTAAAGAATGGGAAAACAAAGGCTATAACATCGAAATAAATGATGATGATTTAGATATATTAGCCCAAGGAACCATCGACTTTTTAGCTTTTAGTTATTACAAAAGTTCTGCCATTTCTTCTAACCCCAAGTTAACCAAAGACATCGATGGCGGTTTTGGTCAGGGAACTGATAATCCCTTCCTCAAGCAATCTGAGTGGGGCTGGCAGATAGATCCCGTCGGTCTGCGTTATACCCTGGATATCTTATCAGAACGTTATGAACTGCCATTAATGGTAGTAGAAAATGGCATTGGCCTGCACGAATATAAAAATGCCCAAGGTGTTTTTGCCGATGATTCCCGCATTGATTATTTTGCTGCCCACATCAAGGAAATGCAAAAAGCTATCGATGAAGACGGCGTTGATTTATGGGGTTATTGTACCTGGGCTCCGATTGATTTGGTATCTGCCGGCACCGGCGAAATGGAAAAGCGCTACGGCTTTATTTATGTTGATAAAGACAATAAAGGTAATGGCAATTTAAGCCGCGAAAAGAAAAAATCATTTTATTGGTATAAAAAAGTCATTGCCAGCAATGGCAGCGACCTTACTAATAATGTTAACCCATAACTTTCCCTCCTTATAAAAAATGCTCTTGCGATTTTTCGCAAGAGCATTTTTTATTTACTTTTTTTTAGCCGATAGCCAATATAGATTATAAAAATCCAGATAGGACAAAGATAAACTGCCAGCCGATAATCTGGCATAATTACCATTGTTATTGCTATTGACAGAAAAAACACTATACCGATGTAATTTAATACTGGGAAAAATGGCATTTTATAAGTAAGTTTATCGGCATTTATCCCAATTTTTTGCCTAAATTTAATCTGAGTATATAATATCATAATCCAGTTTATCAGTGCCGCAATCGTAGCAATTGACATAACATAGTTAAATACTTCCTTTGGTGCCAAATACGTAATAATAACAACAATTCCTACAAACAACGATGAGAACAACACTGCTGCCCGCGGCACACCATCTTTAGATACTTTCTTTAAAAAGGCTGGGGCATTATTTTGCAGCGCCAGCCCATGCAGCATGCGGGCATTGCTGTATAAACAGCTGTTATATGCAGAAAATACGGCTGTCAGCACTATCACATTAAGAATTGATGCCGCTTCAGAAAAACCTATTGCCGAAAAAATTTCTACAAACGGACTGCCATTCATTCCCACCTTATCCCACGGATAAAGTGTAACAAGCACGAACATTGCTCCCACATAAAAAATCAAGATACGACCTATTATTAAATCAATAGCTTTAGGAATAGTCTTTTGCGGATTTTCTGCCTCTCCGGCTGTTATTCCGATAAGTTCCGTGCCGCCAAACGCAAATATTACCACCACAAACGACAGCATCATACCATCAAATCCCTGTGGGAAAAAGCCGCCATTTGCATACAGATTATGAAGTCCCAGCGGCTGATTATTACCTACACCAAAAAATATAATTGCCAGACCAAAAATAATCATCAATAAAATTGCCGCAACTTTTATGATGGCTCCCCAAAACTCTATTTCACCAAATGATTTTACATTTACAAGATTTATTATATTAACCAGTATGAACAATATTAGACCAGATACCCACATTGGCAGGCCGGGAAACCAGTGCTGCATATAAATCCCGACTACCGAAACTTCGACCATAGAAACCGCTACATAATTAAACCAATAATTCCAGCCTGATAAAAACCCCGGGAACTCGCCCCAATAATCATAAGCATAAGTACTAAATGAACCTGACACCGGATTATAAACAGCCATTTCACCTAAAGCCCTTACGACAAAATAAATAAATATCCCACCAATAAGATATGACAGCATGACTGCCGGGCCAACCATTTTTATGGTGCTGGCAGAGCCGTAAAAAAGTCCGGTACCTATGGCACAGCCCAAGGCAATCATTTGTATATGACGTTCTTTCAAGCCTCTTTGTAAATTTTTCTCTTCCTTCAATATCTCACAACACTTCCTTACTGATAAAAGTCAATTCTCGCCAATTATCTGTTTGTAGATAAAACCTTCCCGCATCCCAGTATCACTATAAGTAATTTCCGACGCAGCAAAATAACTGCATACTTCATCGACAATTACCATTCCGGGTATTATTGTTTTTAAACGGTCAGGTGCTGTTTTTAACAACGATATTGCCAAACTCTCTGACAAGGGATTATCTCGTTTATATTTATTGATAATATCGGTCATTTTATCTGTCTGCATCGTCATATTTTCATCAGGGCGCAAAAACAACTCATTATATAATAAGCGAGCACTTTTAGCCGTGCCGCCAATTGCGCACACATATAATTTATCTCCTGCTGGAAAATCCTGCAGCTGTTCTTTTAGGAGCTGCTTTATTTCTGCCTGCATATCGAAAATTTCAGCACTGCTCGGTAAAAAGTCTTCAGCGTATTTAGTATATAGCGACAGTGCCCCTACCGGAATGCTTGTTTTTTTCACAATGGCTGCATCTTTATAATAAATAAGCTCGGTGCTGCCACCGCCAACATCAATTATAATGCCCGTATCTACCCCAACAGTGCGTACCACACCAATAAAATCAAATTCAGCTTCTTCTTCGCCGCTTATCACGCACACATCTATTGTTGTTCGCTTTTGTATTTGTTCGATGACCTCTGCCTGATTTTTCACATTGCGTATAGCCGCGGTCGTAAACGCTGATACATTTGTTATTTTAAAGTCTGCCAATAAATCACGAAACTCATTTAAAATATCACAAGTCTTGTCAATGCCTTGCTGCTGCATAATATCATCTTTTACGTAAGCCGCCAAGCCTACTGTATGTTTTTTCTTCATTAGCATTTCCATTTTTCCGTAGGCAATATTATATATCGCCATGCGAATAGTACTTGAACCGATATCAATTATCGCATAAAGCATATTATCCCTCCATTGTCAGCTATTTATTTAAATAAATCCCATACCTGCTTGCCTATAAGCACTACGGTCATACAGACAAACAAGGGTTTTACGTAGGCCGCTCCACGGGTAAGTGCTGTTCTCGCTCCACAATAAGCACCGGCAGCAATTGCCAGTCCCATTGGAATTGCATAGTGAAAATATATCTGTCCCAGATAAGCAAATGTTATTACTGCTGCCAAATTACTGGCAAAGTTAAGCACACGAGCATTTCCCGCCGCTCCAACAAAATCTAGCCCCATACATAAAAAGGCAAACATCAAAAATGATCCGGTACCCGGACCAAAAAAACCATCATAAAAACCAACTACAAAGGCCAGTCCCATTCCCATCAATATCATTTTTTTAGTTGTACCTTCATATGATGCTGATTGTCCCCAATTTTTCCGCAATATTGTATACAGCGTAATAAGAAACAATAGTACTACTACCAATGGCCGCAAAAAATCTGCTGGTATTTGACGTACTACCATTACTCCGGCAAAAGAACCAATAATCGATAAAGGGAATAAATATTTTATCAAATCCAATGTTACCTTTTTATTGCGTATAAATGTCGTGGCACTAGTAAAGGACCCCATTACCGCTGCCATTTTATTGGTAGCCAAAGCTGCCACCGGATTCATTCCCGTCAATAAAAGCACCGGTAAGGAAACGATTCCGCCACCGCCAGCAATAGCGTCAATAAAGCCCGCCATAAAACCACCCAGAACCAAAAAAACAATTGTCGTAATCTCATCCAATAAAATACATCCCCCAATATTTTTTACTACTATAAATAATATCAGTTTTATTTTTATAGTTGCTTTATATTGTAATAAAGAGTCAGCAAAAATAAAAGTGTTTTGTCTAAAAAATTTATACAAAACACTTTTATTAATAGAATTTATAACATTTTGGGAGAAAATATTATATTTTATATAATTATCCGCTAAGACAGCATGCCTGTCCCTGTTAATGGTAAAATAACATTATAATTGTCTGGCTTACCCTTTTTAAAGAATTTTAATGCGCCGGCTAGGGAACAAGCCGCTGTTGGTTCGACATATATACCTTTTTTCCCGATAGCCATTTGTGCCTCATATATTTCCGCATCTGAAACAGTCAGCACATTGCCAAAACTACGTTTTATGCACATTAAAATTTCTTTCAAGCGACGTGGCTCAGCGATATTAATCGCAGTGGCTATTGATGCCTCCTGAATTACTTTTTTGCGCTTAAATGCCGCATATATAGGATTACATTTTTCACTTTGTACTGCTATAAATGCTGGCAGAGCCCCTATTTCCTCAAAGCCATAATAAAGACCCAGCAGCATCGTTCCATTGCCAGCAGGAACAAAAATATATTCAGGAATTTTATTACCTAATTGTTTATATATTTCATATGCTAGTGATTTTATTCCCTCAAAGAAGAGCGGATTATATATATGTGAGGCATAATATGTATTCTTAGCTGCTTCACGTACCGCCCGCCCGGCAGCCGTTCGATCTTTCTTTACATGAATATGAGCGCCAAAGCTCTTTATATAATGCAGCTTATTTGATGAAATTTCTTCTGGAATATAAACATCGCAGTCTATGCCAGCAGCCGCGGCATAGGCGGCAATAGCGGTAGCGGCATTACCTGATGAATCTTCAACAATTTTATCAATACCCATATATTTTAATTGGTTTATCAAAGCATATGCACCACGTGCTTTAAAGGAACCTGTAGGCTGCATATGCTCCATTTTTAGAAAAACCCTGCCGATACTTTCAAAGCTCGTCTCTAACATTGGTGTTTCTATCTCACCAATAGATACTAAATGTGGTATCTCATTACTGGAATCTTTATATAATCTAAATAAACCACCGCAATCACATTCATACTGTAAAGCATTCAAAGGATATTCTTTCTTACATTTTTCGCAATAAAAATGCATCTTATTCACCGCCATTCATCTTTTATAACTATACTATTCGCTTTTTTTAACTAATCCCCTGTTGTTTATCAGTTATCCACATTATATTTATTTAAATTTTTTTTAAAAATAGTATTGACTTATATATCATTATCATTATATAATATAACTCGTGTTCGGGGCATGGCTCAGTTTGGTAGAGCACCTGGCTTGGGACCAGGGGGTCGCAGGTTCGAATCCTGCTGCTCCGACCAAATAATAATTTGGTCATTAAAAAGCTATCTCGCAGAGATAGCTTTTATTTTTTTACTATAAATGAAGAGGCACCCTATAGCTATACACTAATAAAGTGTTACTATAGAGTGCTTCTTTTTTAATATTTATCATTAAGCAATGCTGCAACATTTTTGTATACTCTGGTTGCAGCACATTTTACATTGTCACTGGCTGATTCTACTGTAAAACCATTCAGTTTTGTTATCATCGGTAAGTCGTTATCACCATCACCAATAGTGATGATTTCATTTTTATGCCAGTTATTCATTTGTAATAATTTATTAAGTCCGACAAATTTATTGGTGTCATCCTTAACTATGTCGATTGCAGTCATATTTTGATAGGCACTAACACCAATAGCCATTTTATTTATCTGTGCTGTTATTTCTGCGGCCTTTTTCTTATCACTATATTGCAGACTTATCTGGCAAATGCCTTTTAGGCACTCAGCCATAAAAAAATCTATCTCAGTATATTTAGAAGGATTTATCATACTTTTAAACCACGACTCATCCGACTGTATACAAACATATGTTTCATAGGCTGTAAAACAGGCAATATGACGGCTTTCCAACAATAATGGCAATAATAAAATTTCCCGGCTGACAATATTATCAATAGGATTTTGTTCTAAGGGTCTCATTTCTTCATCATATATTACTGCACCAGTCAAACAAATTGCAAAATCGAATTCCATCCCATAACGGTTACTGTCCCGCAATAGCCCTTGATAATTACGCCCTGTTACAATGCCAAAGATATTGCCGGCCTGCCGCCATTTGCTGACAGCCATAACATCAGCCTCCGCTATACCATTTTTGCCGGGAAAATGATCTGGTGGGAAATATAATGTACCATCAAAATCACTAGCTGCAATCTTCATAAAACCACTCCTACATCAAGCTGTTTTCAAAACCTGTCAATGTGGCAAAATAATCGTCAATTGTTTCTGCCCGTCTGATGATTTCTACCGAACCATCTTCTCGCAATAACAATTCGGCACTGCGCAGTTTGCCATTATAATTAAAGCCCATTGAATGGCCATGTGCACCTGTATCGAAAATAATAACTTTATCACCAATATTTATTTTAGGTAATTTCCGGTCAATCGCAAATTTATCGCAGTTTTCACATAACGACCCAGTCACATCATATACATTTGTACATTCATCATTTTCCTTGCCGGCAACTACAATATGATGATAGGCTCCATACATCCCTGGACGCATCAAGTTAGCCATAGAGGCATCAAGACCGATATAGTCCTTATAAGTCCTTTTTTCATGCAGTACCGTCGATACCAAATAGCCATATGGCCCCGTTATAGCACGTCCAGATTCAAAAGCAATTTCTACTTCAGCAAGACCAGCAGCCACTAGTATTTCCTCATAAACTTTTTTGATGCCCAGACCAACGGCTTCCAAATTAACAGGTTTCTCTTCCGGGCGATAAGGAATACCAATGCCACCGCCCAAATTAATGAACTCAACCCTTATTCCTAATTTTTCTTTTAATTCAACTGCCAGTTTAAACATCATTGTTGCGGTAGCCACAAATGCATTATCATGCAGTTCATTGGATATTACCATTGTATGCAGGCCAAAACGTTTTACCCCTTTATCCTGCATAATTTTATACGCTTCGAATATTTGTTCACGGGTCAAACCATATTTAGCTTCTTCTGGCTTCCCAATAATATCATTACCTTCTATTATTGATCCTGGATTATAGCGAAACGATATTACTTCAGGCAATCCGGCGTTTTTTTCTAGATAATTAATATGGGAAATATCATCAAGATTAATTATTGCCCCCAATTCGATTGCCTTTTGAAATTCATCAGCCGGGGTATCGTTTGAAGTAAGCATAATCTTTTCACCTATGATCCCAGCTTTTTCCGATAAGAGCAATTCCGGCAAAGAGCTGCAGTCTGCCCCCGCACCTTCTTCTTTTAAAACTTGCAGCAAGCGTGGATTTGGCGCTGCTTTTACCGCATAATATTCCCGAAAGCCCGGTGCCCATGAAAATGCTTTAGACAATCGTCGCATATTGCTGCGAATAGCCTTTTCATCATAAATATGAAAAGGTGTCGGATATTTTTCTATAATTTTATTAAGTTCCTTAACCCCTAAGGGGAATTTTTTGTCTGCCATTAAAGCATTCTCCTTCATTACAATATTTTTAATTTACAATAATAATATATTAACATATTATACCATCGAGAAAAAAACCATGTCAATTTCAGCAACTGTAAATATGTTAACATTTCCAGTTTTACTTTTATTTATTTTATTTACATTGCTAAAAATTATTGCCTTAATCAAAAACAATACTTATAATAAGTACTGTCTTTACTTTCAAATTGATTTACAACCAATATCTAAGTTTAAGATTATATATTATTTTTTAAAATCTCTTAACATCGGAGTATACTTATATGGAAAATATGAAAAAAAAGAAAAAAATGTTAGTCCCCATAATATTAGTTGTCCTCGTCTTTCTAATCGCTGCTGGTGCCGGAGCCTTTTTTGCTACTTTCTTCGGCTATTCCAATGATAAGCCCACAGAAAAAAAAGAAGGCATGCTCGTTGCTGGCAACAAAGCCACCATCATGATAATGGGTGTTGATTCTCGTCATGATGATGTGGGACGCAGTGATACATTAATGATTGCTACTGTTGATCCTGACAAAAATCAGGCCGCTCTTTTATCGATTCCCCGTGACACTCGTGTAAAAATACGCAATCATGGCTGGGACAAAATCAATGCTGCCTATGCCTACGGCGGGCACAACCTTTCCAAGGAAACTGTAGAAAATTTTCTTGGCGTTCCTATGGACCATTATATTATTATCAATATTGAGGCCTTCCAAAAAATAATCGATGCCATCGGCGGCATCGATATCAACGTTGAAAAACGCATGTATTACAATGACCCGTGGGATGACAACGGCGGTCTGCATATTAACTTACAGCCTGGCATGCAGCATATGGACGGTAAAACAGCCGTTACCTATGTACGTTATCGTGATACCGAAGGTGATATCGGACGTATCGGCCGCCAGCAGAAATTTATGAAAGCAGTAATGGATAAGGTTTTATCACCATCGATCATTCCTCGTATACCAGCTATAGTTACCGAGGTTTTTGCTGCTGTTAAAACCGATATGTCAATTCGCCAGCTGCTGGCCTTTTTCGGTTCCTTAAAAGAATCACATGACAATGGCTTAAAAACAGCTATGGTTCCTGGTACCCCTATGTATATAAATGGCATCAGCTACTGGATTCCTGACATTACTAAATTACGCTCAGCGTTAGCTGACACTCTTGATGTAGATATTACACCAGCTATCCGCAACTCAATGGAACAAGCTGACCGTGAATATAAAAACTCTGTTCCTTCAACAGCAACTCTTGCTCCGGCACAGGCTACAATTATCCACCAGCCTAATGAAGAAAAATCAACTTCCGCCAAAACATCAAAGACTAAGAAAAAAGACGATGCAGCCATTTCAGAAAAAACTCAACCTTCAGCCTCTACAAAAAGTGAAACGAGTGAGCCTTCTGCTGCTCCGGCTAACAACACCAGTCCTGCTGATAATCCAATACCTGCTACTGGTCCAAGCCGCGGCAATAGTTCTATCGGCAAAAACTAGTACCATTGAAAAAACGAGTCTGCTGCACATTTTCATTAAGGTGTGGCAGACTTATTTTTACTGTTTAATAAAATTTTATTTTACTTTTTTTTAAAAACCCCTTGCATTTTTTTTGTCAGCATGATACAATATTTTTGCTCGTGACCGAGAGATATTCACCGAGCACAATATGGCGCCTTCGTCAAGCGGTTAAGACACCGCCCTTTCACGGCGGGTTCATGGGTTCGAATCCCATAGGCGTCACCATATTATGGGCGATTAGCTCAGCTGGGAGAGCGCTTGCCTTACAAGCAAGATGTCAGCAGTTCGATCCTGTTATCGCCCACCATAATATTTGGCCCGGTAGTTTAGTTGGTTAGAATGCCGCCCTGTCACGGCGGAGGTCAGGGGTTCGAGTCCCCTTCGGGTCGCCATTTAAGTATATAACATGGAAAGCCATGTTATTTTTTTTAATAAATTTGCCTCGGTAGCTCAGTCGGTAGAGCAGGGGACTGAAAATCCCCGTGTCAGTGGTTCGATTCCGCTCTGAGGCACCATTTATTGCAAATAATGATTTTCAAATAAAATATCGCGACGGTTTTAAATTGACATGCTAAGCGGTCAATGCTATGATATACGGGGGTAAAATAAACCCCCGTATATTTTTTTGTCTTAGGAGGACACAGCTAGATGATTGAACGTTATACAAATCCTGAAATGGGTAACATATGGACCCTGCAACATGAATTTGAAGTTATGTTGGATGTAGAAATAGCTGCCTGCGAAGCAATGGCTGAACTTGGTCAGATTCCAATGGAAGCTGCAAAAAACATTCGTGCTAAAGCTAAATTTGACTTACCGCGTGTAAAAGAAATCGAAAAAGTAACTAATCACGATATCATTGCCTTCCTCACAAATGTAGCTGAATATGTTGGTGATGACTCCAAGTATATTCACAAAGGGCTTACTTCTAGTGACGTAAAAGATACTGCTCTTGGTATTATGATGAAAAAATCAGCTGATCTTATTATTGCTGATATCAAAAAACTGCGCGAAGTTTTATTACGTCGTGCTGATGAACATCGTCATACCCCTTGCATCGGACGTACTCATGGCATTCATGCTGAACCTATGACCTTAGGTTTAAAATTTGCCCTTTGGTATTCTGAATTAGGCCGTGATTTAAAACGTATCGAAAACGCTCGTGAAAACATCGCTGTGGGTAAATTATCCGGTGCTGTTGGCACGTATTCTAATATAGATCCACGCATTGAAGAACTTGTTTGCAAAAAACTCGGTCTTACCCCTGTTCCACTTGCAACTCAGGTTGTACAACGTGATCGTCATGCCGAATATATGACTATGCTGGCTATTACTTCAAGCTCATTGGAAAGATTTGCAACTGAAGTCCGCAACTGGCAAAGAACTGATATTCGTGAAGCGGAAGAATATTTCAGTCCTGGACAAAAAGGTTCCTCCGCTATGCCGCACAAACGTAATCCTATCACCTGCGAAAGAATTTCCGGTATGGCTCGTCTTGTTCGTGGTAATGCCCTTGCTGCACTTGAAGATATTACTCTTTGGCATGAACGTGACATCTCACATTCTTCCGTAGAACGAGTTATCTTGCCAGACAGCACGATAAATGTTGATTACTGCTTACGTAAATTCACTGATATCATTGATAAACTTCTTGTTTATCCTGATGCTATGATGGACAATCTCAATAAAACCGGCGGTCTTATTTACAGCCAGCGTTTAATGCTTGCTGTAGTAAGCAAAGGGGTTTTACGTGAAGATGCCTACAAATGGGTTCAAAGAAACGCAATGAAGCGCTGGATGGCCGGTGAAGATTTCCGCACTAATATTGAAAATGACCCCGATATCTCTAAATATCTAACTAAAGAAGAAATCGACAATTGCTTTGATTATAAATGGTTCTTACGCCATATTGATATGATCTTAAGCCGTTTCGGTATTTAATATATCTTTTATCCAATGACTTAGCTATCTGCAGCTTCGTTATTTTTGTTAATCTTCACATTGCTAAGTCCTCTGGATAATAAGTTCTTGCTGCATTATATTTCTAATACAGTGAGAACTTTATTTATTGCATAATACTATTTACCTGCAATATGTCAATCATAAAAATGCTGCATAATCATAATTAATTGACAATGATAATCTAACGATTGTCATAGAAAGAGGGATTTATATGTCAACAGTTGTTGTTACAGGAACTCAGTGGGGCGACGAAGGTAAAGGTAAGATTGTTGATTATCTTGCTGAGCAATCTGATATAGTCGTACGTTATCAAGGGGGCAGCAATGCCGGCCATACCGTCAGCGTTGATGGCAAAGAATTCAAACTACGCCTTATGCCTTCTGGTATTCTTTATAAGGGAAAAACCTGTGTTGTTGGTGATGGTGTCGTTTTTGACCCAGAAGTACTTTTAGCAGAAATTGCCTCTTTGCAAAAAGAAGGCATAGAAATTGCTGATTATCTTATCTCCAACCGTGCTCAGGTCGTTATGCCTTACCACCGTCTAATGGACGGGCTGGAAGAAGAAAGCCGCGGCAATTTAAAAATTGGTACAACCAAACGTGGTATCGGACCATGCTATATGGATAGAGACCGTCGTATCGGCATCAGAATGTGCGATTTAATCGACAGTGAATCATTTGCTGACAAATTAAAAACTATTTTAGCAATGAAAAATAACGAACTCAAGGCGCTTTATAATCATGCCCCACTGGATTATAATGAAATTTTTGAAGAATATTCCGCATATGCTGAAAAATTACGCCCATTCGTAATTGATACTCCATCATATCTTAATCGTGCCATTAAAAACAACGAAAAAGTTTTATTTGAAGGCGCTCAGGCTACCATGCTTGATATTGATTATGGTACATATCCATATGTTACTGCTTCACATCCAATCAGCGGTGGTGTATGCGTTGGTGCTGGCGTTGGTCCGAAAAAAATTGATACTACCGTTGGTGTTGTTAAAGCATATTGTACTCGTGTTGGTGAAGGGCCTTTCCCAACTGAACAATTAAACGATATCGGTGAAAAAATCCGCAATGTCGGTCATGAATTTGGTACTGTTACCGGCAGACCACGCCGTACCGGTTGGCTTGATGGCTGTGTTGTTAAATATGCCGGTTATTTGGGCAGCCTTGATTATTTAGCAATAACCCGTCTCGATATTTTAGATCATTTTGATGAAATAAAAATGTGTGTAGCCTATAAACATGATGGCAAAATTATTGATGAAATGCCTGCTAATTTGCGCGTATTCGGTGAAGTAGAACCGGTATATGAAACCTTCAAAGGCTGGAATACCGACACTACCGCTATTAGAGAATATGAAGATTTACCTGAACAGGCTAAAGTTTATCTCAAAAGATTAGCTGAAGTTGCCGAAGTAGAAATCGGATTTGTTTCAGTTGGTCCAAATCGTGACCAAACTATCGTCTGTGCGGAAAATATATTTTAATCAATGAGGATTAGCAAAACGGCATTATTATAATGCCTTTTTTTGCTAAAAACAAATATGAATAATAATTTTACAGTAAAAACTACTCTAACCAAAAAGCTTTGCATGGATTGCGCCAAATATATCATATGGCACAATCCGATATTTATTTGTTTCTTGATCATTGGAATTTTGCTGCTTGCCACTTTACCTGGTTATATATTGCTGGGTCATTCTTTCTCCGAAGCTTTTAGCTTAAGCTTTGGTTTTATCCCTGGGTTAGCTCTAACAGCTGCCATATTAGCTGCTCCCTGGTTCATCGGCAAAAAAATGTATCAGCAAAATGGTGATATCACTTTAAATATCAATTTTAACGATGATGAGTTAATTATAAACAATTCTCACAAAATAATGAAAATAGCTTATAATGATATAAAAAAAGTGCAGCAAACTAATAAATATTTCTTTATAAGTACGCGTTCTGCTGATACCACTATGTATGTATTGGACAAGAACACTTTCGTTATCGGTACTGCTGCCGATTTTAATATATTTATACAACAAAAATTACGTTCCTAATTCAAATAGTCAGGATTTGATATTTTATGAATGAAAAATTTATTACTGAAACCCATTTCACCAAAAAAAATTGCCGTGATTTTGTCAACTATGTCAACATTCATCGACAAATATGGGTATATTTACTGGTTTTAGTACTTATCAGTGCTTTAGAGTATAACAATAACCATTCCTGGGAACGCGTTCTTATGTTCATCGTGGCCATGGTTATTATGTATTTCTTTTCGAGTTTTATTAGTTCTTTAATATTAGTTAAAAGAAATGGCAATTCTTTAAAGCTGCGTTTTTATGAACGCCACATGTATGTAGAAACTGATAATAACCGAGAAAAAATTACCTACGAGACCATCAATAAGCTCGTAGAAAGAGATGATTATTTCTATTTATTTTTCACTAAGCACCGCGGTGCTTTCATTATCGAAAAAAAGGGCTTCAGCAAAGGAAACATAGCTAAATTTTCCGATTTTATCAACGAGCATATTCCTAAAAAAAAATAAAGAGGTTGATTTTTATGGACATTGTAAAAAAAGTACTTCAGGCTAATTCAGCTTTTACCAAGGCAGCATATGAGAAAATCGATAAAATACCCCGTTGGCATGCCGTTGTTATTTCCTGCATGGATACACGTCTTGTTGATTTTTTAGAGCCGGCCATGGGTATAAAGCGTGGGGATGTAAAGTTTATAAAAATTGCCGGCAACGTTGTCGACGATAATTTAAACGATGTTATAAAAAGCCTTATGGTCTGTATTTACGAATTAGAAGTTCGGGAAATCATTGTCGTTGGACATAAAAACTGCGGGATGGAAAACACTACTGCCACCAGCCTGCAAACAAAAATGACAAAAAACAGCATCAATGATACTGCTATAAAAAACATTTTACCAGATTTAAATAACTGGGCTGACAAATTTGAGCAGCCAGCACAAAATGTACTTTATTCTGTCCAAAATATAAAAAACAGCCCTTATCTGCCTAATGATATTCCAGTTCACGGTTTTATTGTGGATCCCGATTCAGGTGAACTGACACTATTGGTAAACGGCTATGATAAATAAAAGGGGCTGTGACAAAATGAGAAATCATTTTGTCCACAGCTCTTTTTTTGTGTTTATTTTTAATTTTTCACAAAATAAATCCGAAAAAAGAGT
>NZ_JACHFH010000003.1 GCF_014201835.1 Pectinatus brassicae
CCTCTTTTTTCGGATTTATTTTGTGAAAAATTAAAAATAAACACAAAAAAAGAGCTGTGGACAAAATGATTTCTCATTTTGTCACAGCCCCTTTTTATAGATTTTCAACGATTTTAATTTCATTTTTCATAATATACATTTCGCGTTCGGGATCAATGCCATTGACGAGATAATCAAAAGCAAGCTGCATGCTGCGCTGACCCTGACGGTAAGGATGTTGGTAAATAGCAGCTCTAATAATATTTTTATGCATCATTTCTACGGTAGTAGGTACAGTATCGAAGGCAATAATCGTGATATCCTTTTCCTTGTGCAGTGATAATACAGCTCGGCAGGCTCCGTAAACTCCGGCAGCAACAATAAATAAGGCATTAGTTTGGGGAGCGTTCTCTAATAGAGCTTTGGTTTTATCGTAAGAAATAATATCATCGTCATCATTTTCTTCGATGCCAATAATGTTAAAGCCTGTATGGGCTTCTATTTTCTTTTTAAAGCCGGCTAATCGTTGTCTGTGCCCAAGTATTTTAGAAGAGCCCATTATTACGCCGATATTAGTAGGGGAAGGCATTATCATTGGCAATAAGGCACCAGCTGTTTCGCCGCCATTTAAATAATCACTGCCAACATAACAATGGCGGTTGGATTTATCTACATCAGTATTAAGTGTTATCACCAAAATACCGGCACTGACAAATTCATTTATTTTATCGATTATACAGGGAGCATCAATCGGACTGATGATTAGAGCATTTATTTTACCTTTCATTTCATCCATGATTTGGCATTGTAAATTGGTGTTATAACCATGCATGTTTTTCCATAAGACTTTAAGACCGTATATTTCATATTTAGTGGCAGCTGTTTTTATTCCATTAATTACTTCATCAAAAAAAGGATTACCTTGCGAAGGTAGAACAATGCCGACGACAGGATTATGCTTGCGGGCAGCCAATGCTTTGCCGGCAGGATTGGGTTTATAGCCAACTTGTTTGGCCATATTTAATACAAGTTCGCGCGTTTGTGGTTTAACATTGCCACGATCATTGAGAACCCTATCAACAGTACCGCGGGAAACACCGCATAAATCAGCAATTTGTTTTATTGTAACCAAAAAAATACCTCCTGAATATAGGGACATATAGTAAATAATAAATAAAAATGCTGACAAAAGCAATAATAAGGATGAACAATAAGTAAAAAAGGCACAAAATCATAAAAGATTTTGTGCCTTTTTAAAGTTAGTTTAAATAATCACATTAAACCAACATAAAGTTTTACGGGAATATCATCACATAATAAATCAATGACAACAGTTTTAGGTACAGGAATTGTTACTTTGCCGCTTTCTTTACTCATTAAAAGAGTCGGCGGGGATATATCGAGCCCGCTTACATCGACTTTACTGAATTGAGTACAAGCATTGGCACAAACCATATTTCCCATTTCTGAAATAGCACTTTGTGCTAATTCGTCAAATTCTGCCAGTTCCATGCCCATCATCATTTTAGAAGCAAATTTTTTGGCATGTTCTTCTTCCATGCCAATTAGGATAACCCCTTTTATCGAACCTACTACAGCAATATTTAATAATACACCGGTGTAGGTGAATACAGAACTGCTTAGAGCAATGCCTTTTTTCTCAACGTTTTGTATGCCAATTTGTGGTAAAACTTCCTTAAAGGCAGCCAAAACGGGATTAATGATATTTACATCCATAATGTCGACCCCTTTTTAAAGCCTACGCCTAAGAATATTTCACCATAGTCTGTTTTAGCAACAGCATGTTCGATTTTTACACTGGGGCTTACCAGCTCAGCTGAATTGCCATGGAACATACTAGGTGGAGATACTCTAAGGCCGAGGGCTTTTTCTTTCATATTCAGCATTGAACAGGCACGTCCGCCGATTATATTGGCAAGTTCAGAAACCATAGCTAGGGTTTCATCATTGCTTTTGGGCGGGCGATGCAGTATTGCCTGGGCAATATTATCAGCGGTCTCAGCCGATAAATCCATAATGAGTGTTCCAGTATATTGACCAATAATACCGATAACAGAGGTCACTCCACTAGAGGTATAAGGTTCATCCATGGCAGCACCGATGTCTTTAAAGGATACTGGTGTTTTTGCCATACGGGTAACATTTTGTGATAAGGCCTCTTTAAATGTTTCTAAACCAGAATTTAGTAAGTCCTGGTATAAATTATCGGGAGAAAGGACTTTGTCAATAACTTGAAATAATATATTTGCTTCAACAGGTTTTTGTACATAACCAGAGATGCCAATGCGCTTGGCTTCCATTTCTGTTTCTTCATCCTTCATTGAGCTGGATAATATTATCTTGGCATTGGGGTCATTGTGCAGTAAGGCACGGCTTACTTCAAAGCCATCATGGTCAGGCATAGCGATGTCCATAGTGATAACATCAGGTTTAGTTTTATTGTAAATGTCTATAGCTTCTTCTAAAGAATCAGTTTCACCTACTACATCATAACCTCCATCTCGTAATGAATCGGCTATAAGCGTACGGGAAAAAGGTGAATCATCAACAATCATAACTTTTATTGCGGCCATAATTTCAACTCCTCCAAATAAAAAGAATATTACTATATTATATTCGACAAAAGATAATAAATCCTTTTGATTTTTACAATAAAATTATATAGTTAGTCAATTAGCCAGTTTAAAAACGTGATTTTAATATAATCGTTACTATGCTATAATTTTTAAAGAGAATTTGTTTAATAAAGCTGAACGGATTAATCAGCAAAAGGAGTAGTATAGTATGAAGATATTAGTAACCGGTGGAGCCGGATTTATTGGCAGCAATTTTATTTATCATGAATTGGCACAGCATAATGATAATATAATATGTCTGGATTTATTGACATATGCCGGCAATCTTTCAACATTAAAGGATGCTTTAAAAGATGATCGGCTGCAGTTTGTTAAAGGTGATATTGCCGATCGTAAGTTTATTTATAATTTATTTGAGCAGGAAAAACCAGATATTGTAGTTAATTTTGCGGCAGAAAGTCATGTGGACAGATCAATTGAGACACCGGAAATTTTTCTGCAGACTAATATAATTGGCACCAGCGTACTGATGGATGCCTGCCGCAAATATGGCATAAAACGCTATCATCAGGTATCTACTGATGAAGTATATGGCGATTTGCCATTAGATAGGCCGGATTTATTTTTTACCGAAGAAACACCTTTACATACATCCAGCCCTTATTCCTCATCTAAGGCATCAGCAGATTTATTGGTACAGTCTTATCATCGCACTTTTAATCTGCCTGTGACTATTTCCCGCTGCTCTAACAATTACGGGCCATATCATTTCCCCGAAAAATTGATTCCACTTATGATTATCAATGCTTTGGCCGATAAAAAACTGCCTGTTTATGGTACAGGAGAAAATGTGCGTGATTGGCTGTATGTTGAGGATCATTGCCGGGCCATTGATTTAATAATCCGTAATGGTAAAGTGGGCGAAATATATAATGTAGGCGGGCACAATGAAAAAACGAACCTGGATGTAGTAAAGACTGTTTTACAGGAATTAGGCAAGTCGGAAGATTTAATAGAGTTTGTTGCTGATCGTCTGGGACATGATAGAAGATATGCTATAGATCCAGCCAAAATACATAATGAATTAGGCTGGCTGCCGGAAACATCATTTACCGTGGGAATAAAAAAGACCGTAAAATGGTATCTTAATAACAAAGACTGGTGGCAGCAAATAGTAAATGGTTCATATAAAGACTATTATACGAAAATGTACGCGCATAAATAATAAAAACCGCCGGATTTCCGGCGGTTTTTATTATTTATTTAACAGCAATTACTTCAATTTCGATAAGGGCATCTTTAGGCAGGCGGGCAATCTCAATGCAGGAACGGGCAGGACAGTCACCAGTGAAATACTGTGCATATATTTCATTGACTTTGGAAAAATCGTTCATATCCTTGATAAAAACGGTTGTTTTTACTACGTTATCTAAAGATGAACCGGCAGCTGTTAAAACAGCGGCGACATTGGCAATAGACTGCTTAGTTTGAGCTTCAATGCCGGCAGGAAGTTCACCTGTCTGCGGGTCAAGGCCAAGCTGGCCGGAAGTAAAGACTAATTGGCCAAGAATGGATATAGCCTGAGAATATGGACCTAAAGCAGCAGGTGCTTTTTCAGTATGGATTTTTTGTTTCATAATAATACTCCTTTGAATTCGAAAACATGTAATATAATGGATTAAAAGCTTTCTGGAAAGAATTCATCCATTGAGTACGACTGATAATAAGATTATAATTATATAATAAATAAAAGTCAATTTAGAAAAAGTGTAAAGTAGATAACTGGACATGACTATACCGAATATAATCATAAGCTTGACAGGCTAAGTAAATAAAATTATAATAAAGCCATTCGGGACGTGGCTCAGCTTGGTAGAGCACTACCTTGGGGTGGTAGGGGTCGTGGGTTCAAATCCCGCCGTTCCGACCAGATTGTAATATTAACACTGTAGCTGTATAGTTATGGTGTTTTTCTTTGCATAAAATTATATAAAATTTGTTTTATATAATTAAAAGGAAAGAATATATTTTTATATAAAGGATAGAAACTTTATAAATAATATTTATTTACTATTGAACAAAAAATAAAAGTCGGTTATTATAGAGAGTAAAAATATATCTTAATGTATATGATTATACATAATGAATAGTAATTTTCATTTATAAAAAAGAAAATAGGTATATTTTTAAAACTCATTGGTATATAATAAAAAAATGAACATCATTCGTAAATAAAAGAGGTGTGCTTTTTGTATCCGGTAAATCTGATTTTAGATGATAAGCCGTGTTTGGTCATTGGTGGAGGAAAGGTAGCTTATCGTAAAGTAAAAGGGCTGTTGGCGGCTAACGCCGCGGTTACTGTGCTCGCACCAATACTGGAGGAGCAGCTTATATTGCTGAAAAAAGCTGGAAAAATTCGTTGGCTTGATAAAATATATACAGAAGGCGATATAACTAATTATGCACTGGTTATTTGTGCTACTGATAGTGAAAAAATTAATCAGGCTGCGGCAATTGAAGCAAAAAGCAAGAAAATTCTTATAAATATTGTTGATTGTCTGCCTTTGTGTGATTTTGCTGTGCCGGCGGTTATTCGGCGGGGTGATTTATTGGTAACATCTTCAACGAATGGAAAAAGTCCGGCTATGGCCAGAGAAATCCGGCGCGAATTGGAAAAAATTTTAGATGTAGGCTATGCACCGTTTATTGAGATACTGGCATTATTGCGAGAAGAAGCTATGCAGGCAATACCTACATTTAGACAACGCGAAGTGTTTTGGCGTGATATCCTCAATGAGGATGTGTTAATGTTAGTGCGTAATGGCAGATTAAAAGAAGCGGAGGACAAGATTCGTAATGCAATTAGCAGTTTTAGGTCTTAATCATAAGACCGCACCGGTAACGGTTCGGGAAAAATTTGCAATAAGTCAGGATAGTTTAATAGATGGTCTGCATCATATTGATGAATATGGTGCAATATTGGAAGCCGTTATTTTATCTACATGTAATCGCAGTGAAATATATGCCGTTCTTGATGATGGGGACGATGGCAAGGAGATATTGCGTCAGTTCCTATTTGATTTGACAGGCAATGAAGATGATATTGACTGTTACTTATATTATTATCCGGGAGATGCCTGTATAACTCATTTGTTTGAGGTAGCGGCAAGCCTTGATTCTTTGATTATCGGTGAGGGACAGATTCTGAGCCAGGTAAAAAAAGCGTATGCGGTGGCGCGGGAAAATAATGCTACCAGTACGGTTTTAAATACATTATTTCATCGTGCTATAAGCACGGGTAAAAGAGTACGTACGGAAACTCATATAGCTTATAATGCCGTATCAGTAAGTTATGCTGCCGTAGAATTGGCAAAAACTGTGTTTAATGGCGATTTAAGTGAGTCGTCCGCTTTAATTTATGGTGCGGGGGAAACAGCTGAATTGACAGCCAAAAATCTTTTAGGCAAAGGCATAAAGAAAATCTATATCGCCAATCGTCACATTGAAAAAGCTAAATCACTGGCTCAAAAATTTGCTGGTGAGGCAGTGCCGTTTGATAAGGCTTTTACCCAGGCTGGTGATATTGATATAGTAGTAACATCTACTGGTGCACCACATTATGTGGTTAAGCCATGGGAAACACAGCAGTTTATGGCCAGACGCAAGGGAAGACCACTAGTATTTATTGATATTGCGGTACCGCGTGATGTTGACCCCGATGTTGAAAAAATAAAGGGAATCCTTCTATATAATATTGATGATTTAAAAGCTGTAGTGGAAGATAATATAAAAAGACGCGGTGAAGAAGCAAAAACTGCCCGTAAAATAATAAAAGAAGAAGTAGATGAACTGATAGAGAGATTTCAATACTTATCCTTTCGTCCAGTTATGGTGTTATTAACCGATAAGGCGGAACGGATCCGCTGTCGGGAAGTAAAAAGAGCGATGAATAAGCTTGACGAATTAAGTCCATTACAGGAACGGGCTATGGAAAATATGTCCAGGATGATTGTACGCAAGCTTTTGCGTGAACCTATGAGCAAGCTCAATAGTGCTGCCGGTACAGCGCAGGAAGAATTTTATATTGAAGCCATGGAAAAATTGTTTAAGTTAGATGCCTTGAAGGAGAAAAATAGTGAAAAACAAGATAGTTATCGGTACGCGCAGCAGTAAATTAGCATTATGGCAGGCGGAATATATCGCCGATTGCTTAAAGAAAAAATATCCGGACAAAAGCATCGAACTTGTGCATATTACAACTAAAGGTGACAGAGTACTTGATGTGCCATTAGCTAAGATTGGCGGCAAGGGCTTATTTACTAAGGAACTAGAGATGGCAATGCTCGATGGTACGATTGATATCGCTGTACACAGTTTAAAGGATATGCCTACAGTTTTGCCAGAGGGATTGCAATTGGCAGTTATCAGTAAACGGGCGGATGTCGGCGATGCTTTTGTCAGCTTGAAATATAATAAATTTGCTGATTTACCAGCGGGTGCTAAGGTTGGAACCTCAAGTCTGCGCCGTAAGGCACAAATTTTGCATGAACGGCCTGATTTACAGATTTGTGATTTGCGCGGTAATGTCAACACACGCTTGGAAAAATTGGAGCAGGGGCAGTTTGATGCGATAATTTTGGCAGCAGCCGGTTTAAAGCGATTGGGCTATGCTGATAAAATAAAAGAAATATTAAATCAGAAAATTTGTCTGCCGGCAGTTGGTCAAGGGGCACTCGCTATTGAAGCGCGGGCTGAAGACCAAGAAATACTCGATTTAATAGAATTTTTGCATGATAAAGAAACTGCCTGTGCCACAACAGCAGAACGTTCTTTTTTAGCCAGGGTTGAAGGTGGCTGTCAGGTTCCGGTAGGGGTATATGGTAAAGTTGTTGCTGGAAAACTTGAAGTGGAAGCAGTTATGGCTTCGGTTGATGGCAAAACACTACTGCGTGATAAAGTTACAGGTGAATTGGCAGATGCGAAGAAACTTGGCAAAGGTATAGCAGAAAAGCTTTTAGATAGAGGCGGCTTAGCTATAATGCAGGAAATAGGCTTATTGACGGACTAATATTATTTTATAATTATTGCGGAGGAAAATATGGCAGGAAAAGTTTATCTTATTGGTGCCGGTCCTGGCGATGCTGGCCTTTTAACAATAAAAGGACGCGAATGTATAGAAAAAGCTGATGTGGTTGTTTATGATTACTTAGCAGATAAAAAATTACTTACATATGCCAGTGAAAATGCTGAATTGATCTACGTTGGCAAACAGGCCAATAACCATACGATGAAGCAGGAAGAAATAAATCAGCTGCTTGTTGATAAAGCAAAAGAAGATAAGATTGTGGCACGCCTAAAAGGCGGTGACCCTTTTGTATTCGGACGCGGCGGGGAAGAAGCCTTAGAGCTGAGAGACAATGGGTTACCGTTTGAAATAGTGCCAGGAGTGACTTCGGCTATTGCTGCGGCAGCTTATGCTGGTATACCTGTTACACATCGTAAGGTGGCAGCTTCTTTCGCTGTAATTACCGGACATGAAGATCCGAGTCGTGCTGAATCAGGCATTAACTGGAAAAATTTGGCAGTGGGGATAGATACGCTGGTATTTTTAATGGGAGTAGGCAATCTGCCCCATATAACAAAAGAACTCATTGCTAATGGACGTCCAGGCAGTACACCAGCAGCGCTTGTCAGATGGGGAACGAAAACCCAGCAGGAAGTGCTTGTTACCACAGTGGCTGATGCAGCAGCTGATGTAGAAAAACACGGGCTGAAAGCACCGGCAATTTTTGTTGTCGGGGATGTAGTTAATCTGCGCGATAAATTGCAGTGGTTTGATAATAAAAAATTATTTGGCAAAAAAGTGTTAGTGACAAGAGCCCGTCAGCAGGCTTCTAAACTTACAGGTAAGCTTGAGGCACTTGGAGCTGAATGTATTGAAGCACCAGCTATACAGATACAGGCACCGGATGATAATTATGCAGCTCTTGATAAGTCTATAGCTGGTCTTAATACGTATAACTGGCTGATTTTTACCAGCATTAATGGTGTAGAATATTTCTTTAATCGTCTGGAAAACAGTAAGCTTGACAGCAGGGCACTGGGGCACTTAAAAATAGCGGCAATTGGTGATTCTACAGCTGAGGCACTTAGAAAATATGGCTTGAAAGCAGATATAGTGCCGCAGGAATTTAAGGCGGAGGCTATTTTGGCTGATATGCTGCCATACATCGATAATAACAGCAATATTTTATTGCCGCGGGCTAAAGAAGCACGTGAAGTATTGCCGGAAGGACTGCGTAAAGCCGGAGCAAAGGTAGATGTAGTGCAATGTTATAAAACTGTAACAGCAGCAGGGGATTACAGCAATATCATAAAAAAACTGGAAAATAAGGAAATTGATATAATTACTTTTACCAGTTCATCGACAGTTACCAATTTATTAAAGTTAATTAATAATAAAATTGAATTATTAGATGGTGTCACTAAAGCATGTATTGGGCCGATTACAGCACAAACTTGTAAAGATAATAATATCGAGCCTGATATTTCAGCACAAACATATACCATTGATGGACTTGTAGAAAAAATAGTGGATTTTGTGGAATGATTGTCGTGTTTGACAAGCTTTTAAGCCGTTGCTATAATGAATAAATATTATAAAATTGTAAAAGTTTAATAAATATTTAAGAGGGTGGATACGGTTATGAAATTGACAAAAAAAATTATGACATTGGCGGCAATTGCAGTACTAGCTGTGGGAACAGCGCTTATAGCCGGTTGTGGATCTAGCAGTTCCTCCAACGACAAAGTTTTGCGCGTTGGTATGGAATGCGCTTATGCGCCATTTAACTGGGCACAGACAGATAATTCTAAAGGTGCTATTAAAATAGCAGATTCTGACCAATATGCGATGGGCTATGATATTCTTATGGCTAAAAAAATTGCTGCTGGTATGGGTTATAAACTTGAAATACATAAAATGGAATGGGACGGACTTATTCCTTCTGTAAATACTGGCAAAATTGATGCTGTTATCGCAGGTATGAGCATAACTAACAAACGTAAGGAAACTGTTGATTTTTCAGAACCATATTATAATGCATCCATTGTTGCTTTAGTAAAAAAAGATGGCAAATATGCCAATGCTAAAAGTGTAGCTGATTTAAAAGGTGCTGTAGCAACTTCACAGCTTAATACCGTATGGTATGATATAGCTAAACAAATACCTGCTGTTGACAGACAGCCGGCCATTGACAATGTACCAGGTATGGTAGTAGCGCTTACTTCCGGTAAAGTTGATGTGTTGGTACTTGATAAACCAACCGCAATGGCAGCAGCTTTTGCTAATCCAGATTTAAAGATGCTTGATTTTACTGGCGATGGTGCGTTTAAAGCATCTAAAGAAGATGTTCAGATGGGTATAGCTGTTAAGAAGGGCAATACTGAATTATTGAATAAAATCAATGAACAGCTTAAAAAGATAACAGAAGAAGATCGTGCTAAAATGATGGAAGAAGCAATAAAAGATCAGCCTTTATCCAAATAATAGGTCGCATATAAATATATAACACAAAGATGTGCAGGGGTGGTTTTATTAGCACCCCTGTATTTTTTTGTGGTTTATTCAATATAAACATAGTATAATTAAATGTATGTTTTTTAGGTACGGAGATTTCCTAAAGCGTAATTTTTAAGGAGAGTGATTTAATGGCAACAGATATGCCAACATCTTTTTTTGGTTGGGTAGTGTTTGTGCTGCATCAATATGGCGGAGCGTTATTGCAGGGAGCCGGAGTGACTTTGCTGCTTGCTATATTTGGGACGTTTATCGGCTGTATTATAGGTTTACTGGTAGGGATAGTCCAAACTATTCCAATAACGGAACGAACTAATCCCGGTATAAAAATAGTAAATAAAATAGTGCAGTTTATTTTTGCTGCTTATGTAGAGATTTTTCGCGGGACACCAATGATCGTGCAGGCTATGGTAGTATATTATGGCTCGATGGCAGTTTTTCAGATTGATATGTCAGCAATGGCGGCCGGTTTCTTAGTAGTATCGGTAAATACCGGAGCATATATGGCAGAAACTGTGCGCGGTGGTATTATTTCGATAGATAAAGGACAGACTGAAGCTGCTATGGCTATTGGTATGAACCACATCCAGACGATGTGCAAGGTTATTTTGCCGCAGTCATTAAAAAATATTATGCCACAGATAGGTAATAATTTAATTATCAATATTAAAGATACATCAGTTCTTAATGTTATTTCAGTAACGGAATTGTATTTTGTGTCAAAATCAGCAGCTGGTGTATATTACCGTTATTTTGAAGTGTTTTTTGTAACCTGTGTAATATACTTTATCATGACATTTATTGCCTCGCGTATACTGCGTTATATTGAAAGACGCATGGCAGGTTCTGCTGATTATCAGTTGGTAAGTGATCCCTTTGCTGATCCTACCGGTGTATTTCCTAATAACACTCCGAAAAAGGGAGGCAAATAAATGCAAGATAAAAATATTTTAGAGGTAAAACACTTAGTAAAATATTTTGGCCGCAGAGAAATATTAAAAGATATAGATTTTACGGTTGATCAAGGCAATGTAATAAGTATTATTGGCGCATCAGGCTCTGGTAAATCAACGATGCTGCGCTGTATAAATTTATTGGAAACACCAACTTCCGGAGAAATTTTATTTGAAGGCAATAATATTCTTGATATAAATACCGATATACCTCTATATCGTACTAAGGTAGGTATGGTTTTTCAGTCATTTAATTTATTCAGCAATATGACTGTTTTGGAAAATTGTATGACAGGCCCTGTAACGGTATTAAAACGCAGCAAAAAAGAAGCTAAAGAAACAGCTATGAAATACTTGGAAAAAGTAGGCATGGCTCAGTATATAAATGCACGTCCAGACCAGCTGTCCGGCGGTCAGCAGCAGCGTGTGGCGATTGCCCGCGCTTTGGCGATTGAGCCGCAGATACTATTGTTTGATGAACCAACTTCAGCGCTTGATCCACAGATGGTTGGTGAAGTATTAAGCGTAATGCGTGAATTGGCTGATGAGGGTCTCACCATGATAATCGTAACGCATGAAATGGCATTTGCCCGTGATGTATCAACGCGTGTTATATATATGGCTGATGGTGTAATTGTTGAAGACGGAACACCACAGGAAGTTTTCGGCAATCCTAAAAGTGAAAAAACAAGGGAATTTTTATCACGTTTTACTGATAATAATTAATTATAAAAACTGGTATATTGTGAGAATATGCCAGTTTTTTTCTGAATTTACAACTGTTGTAAATTCATTGTGCTATAATATGAACTGTATTCAATTTTTTATAAAAGAGGTGACAAGGAGAGTATAGTGCTCTCTTATGTTTATGAAAGATAATAAGTTTTCCCAGAAATTACGTCCGCGTCGTATGCGTATAACGCCGGCTATTCGTTCGATGATAAGAGAAACAGAACTATCTGTTAAGGATTTTATTTATCCTATTTTTGTTGTTGCGGGCAAGAATGTAATGCAGGAAATTCCGAGTATGCCGGATTGTTACCGTATCTCGGTAGATAATGCTGTTAAATTAGCCAAAGAAATATGGCAGCTGGGGATATTAGGGGTAGAAGTTTTTGGCCTGCCTGAATATAAAGACGAAATTGGTTCTTCCGCCTGGGACATGGACAGCCCTGTGCAAAAAGCTATTGCGGCTATAAAACAGGCTGTACCGGAAATGGCTGTAATTGGTGATGTCTGCCTTTGCCAATATACAACACATGGTCACTGCGGTAAATTATGCGGTCACTATGTTGATAATGATGCTACCTTGGAATTACTGCAGAAAGTTGCCGTAAGCCAGGCTAAAGCCGGAGCTGATATTGTAGCACCATCAGATATGATGGATGGACGCGTAGCTGCTATTCGTGATGCGCTTGATGATAATGGCTATATCAATACTTCAATTATGTCCTATGCTGTTAAATATGCTTCTGGTTATTATGGCCCATTTCGTGATGCGGCTGATTCCACACCGTCATTTGGTGACAGACGTGCTTATCAGATGGATCCGGCTAATGCTTTGGAAGCAATAAAAGAAGTAGACCTTGATTTGCAGGAAGGTGCTGATATGATAATAGTTAAACCAGCCCTTGCTTATCTTGATATCGTAAGACGCGTGCGTGAACATATGAATCTGCCGCTTATTACGTATAATGTCAGCGGTGAATATGCTATGGTCAAGGCTGCGGCAAAAAATGGCTGGATCGATGAGAAACGCATTGTGCTGGAAACTTTGCTTAGCATGAAACGGGCTGGTTCTGACAGTATTATTACCTATCATGCCATTGATGCGGCAAAATGGCTTAAAGAAATAGAATAAAAAACATGCTGACAGTAAATTTTACTGTTAGCATGTTTTTTATTAGCTTATTACTGCAATAGAGATAAAATATTACTGGCATTAGTATTAGCGTGAGCCAGCATAGCCTGGGCAGCTTGCCCTAAAATAGTGTTTTTTGTATATTCAGTCATGGCCTTAGCCATATTGGTATCAGTGATAGTTGACATGCTGGCAGTTGTATTGGTACTGGCAGTTGTCAGATTATCTTCAGTATAGTTAAGACGATTACTTTCAGCACCGGTAAGAGTACTGCTGTGAATCAGATATTTTAAGGATTGATCAGTTGTATCAATGAATTTTCCGGCATTTTCCCGGGTTAAAAATGCGGTAGAAAGATCCTGGGTATTGTCGGTAGGATAAGGCCATACTTCTTTACGCCATTTAGATTGTTTTTCAGCATCGGATAAATCAGCATATTCCTCAGGCCAGGGATTGGGATAATCACTGGATTGTGGTTCTGTATCCCAGTGGTCGCTATAATCAGGAAATAATGCTGCTAAAGTAGTATTAGGGACTTTTACATTGGTATATTGGCTGCTGTTTGTACCAGTTTGTAATGATAAAGTCTGGGTTGGTTTATAATAATCGGTTGTTTCTAATGAACCTTCAATACCATTGTTAAAGGTTGCAGTAGGGCCATCTTTAGAAATGGTAAATTGATCGGGGGCATAATAATTTAAGCTAATGTTATGGCGGCCGGCTATTTCAGTAGTTAAATTATTAGAATTTGGTAAAGATGCATTATTGTTTCTGGAGTTGGCTGTAGTTATACCATTAAATACAGTTTCTAGTAATGATTGGCTGTCAGTAACGTTTTGAACGCCAATTTTATAGCAGATGGCTTCTTCCGCTGAAGGATCAGTAGAACCATAGAGGCTGGATGAAGCAGTACTGCTATCAAACATAATAGTGACGTATTGATTACAGCCACCACAATCGAAAGAAAAACCCAGACCGTTTAAATCGCCAGGTATACTAGTAATAGTGCTGAAAAGATTAGAAAAATCAAGCGAAATAATAGATGTTGAACCATCAGGTGTAAAATAGGATAAAGCATTAGTGCCCGGTTCATTAGCAACTGTATATATATTTGTAGTTACATTAGGTGGTGTACTGTTATCAAAAATAGGTGCAGCTGAAGCTGCTACAGTACTACCAATAGCAGGATTTGCTGTATTTGCAGGGTAGTCAGCAATAGTGGAAACATTGGTACTGGCAGCAGTCGGATAGCTGCCATTGGTAGTGCCATTTACTTCAATTAAGGTATCACCGGCAGCAGAAGAAATATATAAAGCGTTATCTGTGCTATTTAAGGTAACACGACCATATGTATTGTTGTTATTATCCCAGACTATGTCACCGGCAGTGGGCAGGCTGGTTAAAGTTGTTCCTTTTCCCACAGAGGCAGGATCATATGTATTAGCGATAGGCGATATTGTTATTGCGGTATAGTGACCTTGAGCTGGCGTATAGGAACCACCATTAGCCGCAGCTTGCTGCAATACTGGAGTACTATTGGGTATTGCTCTGTATGGTGTATTAGGGTTAAAAGATGTATCTTCACGGGAAAATGAAGATTTATTTAATAAGTATTGACCATTATATTGGGTGGTTTGAGCAATGTTTTCTGATTCAGCAAATAACTGATTGGCATGCTCTTGGATGATTTTTCTATCAGCCGGTGAATTACTGTCATTGGCTGCATCTAAAGCTAGTTTTTTTAAGTTGCGCATAATAGCAATTTGTTGGTCAATGCCGCCGGAGGCTGTATCAATCATAGTCTGTCCCTTTTTGCTGTTGTCATTACATTGATCCAGACTGCGTATTTGTTTTTTCATTTCTTCAGAGATATGATAGCCGCTGGGATCATCTTTGGCTGAATTGATTTTTTTCCCTGATGAAATTTCAGCAGCATTTTTTAAAGATTTTTTTAAATTGGAATCCAGCTGTCGTAAGACTGATGCTGTCGCGATTCCACCTAGTCCATTAGTAAGTATCATGATTTCACCTCATAAAAATTATATATTTAGTATAGGGTTATATTCTGATAAAAGTCAATGAGTTATTTTGTTAAAAACAGAAAGATGTTATAATAATTTTATTGATAAAAATATAAATAAAAGGAGCACTATTATGCTTAATTTAGATAAATCACAGGCGGCTTTTACCGAAGCGAAAACATTAATGCCAGGCGGGGTAAACAGTCCGGTACGCTCATATAAAAGTATGGACTGCGATCCACCATTTATTGACCATGCCAAAGGCAGTAAGATTTATGATATCGATGGCAATGAATATATTGATTATATCGGTTCATGGGGACCGATGGTAGTAGGTCATGCCCATCCGCAGGTAGTAGAGGCACTGCAGAAAGTTACGGAAAAGGGAACCAGCTATGGTGCACCAACTTTACTTGAAAGCGATTTAGCCAAACTTGTAATGTCAGTCTATCCATCGATTGAAAAAATCCGTATGGTTAATTCCGGCACCGAAGCAACTATGAGTGCGATTAGAGCTGCGCGCGGCTATACCGGCAGGGAAAAATTTGTTAAATTTATCGGCTGTTACCATGGTCATTCGGACAGCCTGCTCGTTAAGGCCGGCTCTGGTGCAGCAACTTTTGGTGTGCCGGACAGCCCCGGTGTAACTAAAGGGACAGCTCAGGATACAATTACAGTACCTTATAACGATATGGCGGCTATTGAACAAGTTATTACCGAGCAGGGGAATGAGATAGCGGCAGTTATTATTGAGCCGGTTGCCGGTAATATGGGCTTGGTGCTGCCGAAGCAGGGCTATTTGCGCCGTTTGCGGGAAATTACCGAACAGCATGGTATCGTGCTTATTTTTGATGAAGTTATGTGCGGTTTTAGGGCATCATTAGGTGGTGCTCAGGCAGCCTATGGCATTGTGCCGGATATGACCTGTCTTGGTAAAATTATCGGCGGCGGCCTGCCGGTAGCTGCTTATGGCGGCAAGACGGAAATAATGGATATGGTAGCACCGGCTGGTCCTGTATACCAGGCGGGGACATTAAGCGGCAATCCATTGGCGATGACAGCAGGCATTGCGACTTTATCAATATTGACAGCAGCACCTGAGGAAGGACAGCCTGATTTTAGCCGTGTACTTACAATAAAGACCAAGCAATTATTGTTGGCACTGCAAAATGCGGCCAAGGAAGCCGGCATAAAGATACAATTGCATCAGGCAGGTTCGATGTTTGGTCTGTTTTTCAATGAAAATCCTGTTTATGATTATGAAACATCAGCAGCATCCAATCAGGAAGCTTTCAAAGTTTATTTTAAAGCAATGCTGGAACAGGGAATTTATATTGCGCCGTCACAGTTTGAAACCTTGTTTATGAGCGGTGCCCATACATCAGAAGATATTGCAAAAACAATAGAAGCTGCTAAAATTGCGTTTAAGGCAGTTGCTGATTTTTTAAATAAATAAAACAAATAAAACACTCTGCTATATCGCAGGGTGTTTTTTATGGGAAATAGGAAGGGTTGTGAAAAAATGCAGATTATTATTACAGACAGCTATGAGGAAATGAGTATGGCCGCAGCGAAAATAGCAGCCGGGCAAATTTATTTTAAGCCCAGTAGTGTATTAGGGCTGGCTACGGGCAGCACGCCGCTGCTGATGTATAAAAAACTGGTGGAAATATATAAAAATATTGATATTGATTTTTCTCATATAATAAGTTTTAATTTGGATGAATATATAGGTTTGGCGCAAAATAACCAGCAGAGCTATTATTATTTTATGCAGGAGAATTTTTTCCGCCATATCAATATCAATATTGATAATATCCATATTCCTAATGGCATGGCCGAGGATATTACCAAGGAATGTGCTGATTATGATAATATGATCAAAGCGGCTGGCGGGATTGATCTGCAGATTTTGGGAATAGGCCAAAATGCTCATATTGGCTTTAATGAACCTGATATAAAATTTGAAGCTACAACCCATGCAGTAGAGTTAGATAATGATACTATAGCGGCTAATGCCCGTTTTTTTGCTGACGAAAAAGATGTACCACGTCGTGCCATCAGTATGGGTATAAAAACAATTATGCTGGCGAAAAAGGTAGTTTTGCTAGCAAATGGCAGTAATAAAGCTGAGGCTGTTTATAAAGCTGTATGCGGCAAGATAACACCGGCAGCACCAGCATCAATATTACAGCTGCATCGTGATGTGATGATGATTGTGGATAGAAAAGCCAGTGCGCTTTTGCCAAAGGAACTTTGTAATTAGAAAAGGGAGTATTTTATTAATGGAAAGATTGTGATAAAATACTTGAGGATTGGTTAGCTGGGTATAAATAATCCATGTTTATAGATAACGATTACTGATACTGCCATGAGCATTAATTAAAAATATTTATTATAAATAGTGTCGTAAACGTTTTTAGGAGGAAAAAGAAATGAATAGTTGGTTTGAAAAATTGCAGAGTATCGGCAAAGCCCTTATGCTGCCTATAGCAGTGTTGCCGGCAGCTGCACTGCTTTTACGTCTTGGTGCACCGGATGTTTTTAACATTCCCTTTATAACTAAAGCTGGTGGAGCGGTTTTTGATAATCTGGCACTTATTTTTGCCATTGGTATAGCAGTAGGTCTGGCTAAGGATAATAATGGTGCAGCCGGACTGGCGGGTGCTATTGGTTATTTAGTATTGACTGCCGGATTAAAAGCAATTAATAAAGATTTAAATATGAGTGTATTAGCTGGTATCATAAGTGGTATTGAAGCGGGAATCTTATATAATCGTTTTCATGCCATTAAACTACCGGAATTTCTAGGATTTTTTGGCGGGCGGCGCTTTGTACCGATTGCTACAGCCTTTGTTTCAATAATATTGGCAGGTATTTTTGGCGTTATTTGGGGCCCTTGTCAGGCTGTTATTCATGCCGTAGGTGAATGGATAATCGGTGCTGGTGTAGTCGGTACTTTTGTCTATGGTGTGCTTAACCGTTTGCTTATTCCGATTGGTTTGCATCATATTTTAAATAGTTTTATCTGGTTTGTTTTTGGTGATTATACGACACCGGCTGGTACGGTGGTAACTGGTGATTTAAATCGTTTCTTTGCTGGTGATCCACATGCTGGTATGTTTATGGGCGGTTTTTATATAATGATGATGTTTGGTATGCCGGCAGTGGCTTTAGCCATGTATCGTGCAGCTAAGCCGGAAAATCGGGCCAAGATCGGCGGGGCCCTTTTTTCGGTGGCATTTACATCATTTTTAACGGGGATCACCGAACCTATCGAATTTATGTTTATGTTTTTGGCACCAGGCTTATATCTTGTACATGCTATTTTGACAGGATTGGCGTTGTCCGTATCATATAGTTTTGGTATATTGCATGGTTTTGGTTTTTCGGCTGGTTTTATTGATTATGCTTTAAACTGGGGGCTGGCAACAAAGCCAATACTTATAATACCTATTGGGCTGGTTTTTGGTGTAGTATATTACCTTATATTCAGCTGGGCTATACGCCATTTTGATATTCCGACAATTGGCCGCTATGATGAAGAAACAGATACTGATGACGATAAAGACATGAGTGAATATACCCAGTCAATTGTGGATAGCTTAGGTGGTATTGATAATCTTAGTGAAGTTGGTTCCTGCATTACTCGTCTGCGCCTTAAGGTAAATGATGGGGACAAAGTGGATGAAGTGTCACTTAAAAAATTAGGCGTTAAAGGTGTTGTAAAAAAAGGCAATAGTGTACAGGTTATTATTGGAACACAGGCTGAATTTATCGCCAATGAAATTAATAATATGAAGAAATAATAAATGATGGGCACTATAGCCGGTTTTACTGGTAATAGTGCTTGTTTCTTATATGGAGAGATTTAATGAAAGCAATTATTAATGGGAAGGTAATTATTCCTGATAAAAATGGAGAATTTATCACAGCAGAAGATTTTGTCATTGTCTACGAAGAAAAGATAATAGCTGTTATGCCTAAAGAACAGTTTGTTGCTGCCGACTATACTGAAATCATTGATGCTGCGGGAAAATTTGTATCACCGGGTTTTATCAATGAACATATTCATGGTTGTGTTGGTGTTGATACGATGGATGATAATAAAGATGCATTATTAATGATGAGTAAAGCGCAGGCGCAAACAGGTGTGACAGGATTTTTGCCGACAACGATGACTTATGATATGGCAACTATTTATAAGGCTTTTGCGCAGATACAGGAAATGCAAAATAAAGTTGAAGGCGCGATGATTTTAGGCTGTCATATGGAAGGCCCGTTTATTAATCAGCAGCAAAAAGGGGCACAGGCAGCTAAAAATATAATCAAGGTAGATTTTTCTTTAATTGAGCCATATAAGGATATTATAAAAATAATTACGATAGCACCGGAAACATTGACCGATGATGAATTTACCAGACAATGTCAGGCTAATGATATAATCGTATCAATTGGTCATAGTATGGCTGATTATGCACAGGCGCGTCTGGCCATAGATAAATATGGCATTAAACATATAACGCATTTATGTAATGCAATGACGCCTTTCCATCATCGTAAACCGGGGATAGTGGGAGCGGCACTTGATAGTGATGCCAATTGTGAGCTTATTGCCGATAATGTTCATGTGCATCCAGCAATGCAAAGATTAATTTATAAAGCAAAAGATAATAATAATATCATATTGATCACTGATTCCATGCGGGCCTGTATGCTGGGGGATGGAGAATCAGAATTGGGCGGACAGAAGGTATATGTCAAAGGGAACTTGGCAGCTTTGGCTGATGGAACAATTGCCGGCAGTGTATTGACAATGGATAAAGCTGTGGATAACTTCGCGAAAAACACTGGTGCTGATTTAGCAGAAATTACGGCTATGGTTACTAAAAATCCAGCTGAAGAGCTGGGGATATATAATGAACTGGGTTCATTGGATGCAGGTAAACAGGCTGATATAATAATTTTTGATGATAATGTAAATATTGCTAAGACAATAATTAAAGGCAGGACAATATATTCTGTTGACTAATTTGTGGATAAAATGATATAGTTACAAAGATGCTAGTATTTTAAAAGTATAATATTTATATTGTAGGAGTAAAAAATGTTTGGCTTATTTAAAAAGAAGTTATTGGAAGTCAGTGTGCCGGTACAAGGTGAAGTAATTGATATAGATAAGGTACAAGATGAGGTTTTTTCCTCTAAAATGATGGGTGATGGCTTTGCCGTCGAACCGCAGTCTGACTGTGTAACAGCGCCGTGTGATGGTAAAATCGTACTTTTGTCTAAAACAAAGCATGCGATTGCCATAGAAAACCAGGGAGTACAATTGCTTATTCATATTGGCCTTGATACTGTGGAGCTCGGTGGTGTAGGGTTTACAAGCTATGTAGAACAGGGAGCTCAGATAAAAAAAGGCGAACGGCTTATAAGTTTTGATAAAGATTATATAGTTGAAAAAGGGAAGAAATTAACAACAATAGTTGTAATAACTAATATGGATGAAAAAGTAAAAAAATTAGAGAAAAATCTGCAGTCAGATGCAGTGCTTACCATAGAAGTAAAATAATAACAGCCGTTGGCATTTATGCCAACGGCTGTTATTATCTATAGGATATATTATAGATAGCTTTATTCAGCCTGACCAGTGCGATACATTTTTATTGGTTCAGGATTTTTAATTAATTCCCAGATACCGCATGGGCAGATACCAGCGCAAATACCGCAGCCAATACATTTAGCGGGATCTGATTTATATTCGATGATACCCATGCCATGTTCAATGCGTGTAATAGCATTTTCCGGGCAGGCCTTTTCACAGGTTTTGCAGTCACGGCAGGTGCCGCAGCTTACACAGCGATCAACATCACCAATTGGTTCAGGAATATCGTTATGATGACATTTAGCAAAGAATTCCCTGCCTAATGTATCGGCTGCAACTTCAGCTTTTTCAGGAAAAGCCGGAACTTCTTTATCCATCATATAAGCATCAGCATAATAAGCAGCCTTATTGCCGGAACCAATGGCATCAACTAAGCGGCCGGGTTTTATGACATCACCAGCGGCAAATACACCTTCCATGATAGAGCCGTCCTTTTGTGGTACGAGCCAATCACGGAATTTTTTAATTTCCTCGGTTTCAGGCAGATAATCAAGAATAGGGGCTTCACCAATAGATACGATGACCATATCTCCGGCAATGAAATGACCTTTATCATCATAGATGCCTTCATTGGTGATTTTGCTGGTCATAAACGGCCAGATGAGTTTACCGCCCAATTGTTCAATATGTTCGATTTCTTCAGCAAAAGCAGCTGGTTTTTGTACATCGATACAGGTGACATTTTCAGCGCCCATATCATAAGCTCCGCGGGCTGTATCCATACCGGAGTTGCCGCAGCCGATAACAATGACATTTTTACCGACTTTAGGATTTTCACCGCGATTTATTGCTTTTAAGAAGGATAACCCCATGGTGAGCTTTTCCTTGCCTTCCCAAGGGAAAAAGCGTGATTTATGACCACCACTGGCGATGATTACAGCATCATTATTTTGTTTTAATTCAGCAAATTTTTCGTTGTCGACCATGCATTTGGTAACAAATTTTACGCCAGCATCGCTGATGCGTTTTAATTCAGTCTGCAATAATTCATGCGGCAGACGAGCTCGCGGAATAACCTGTTCCAGCTTGCCTCCGATAGAGTCAGCATCATCATAAACGGTTACATCATGACCGCGCTGGATTAACTGCCAGGCAGCACCAAGACCGGCTACACCACCGCCGATAACAGCAACTTTTTTACCAGTTTTATTGGCGGGAACATCTATTTTTGTATATACGGATTGGAAACCTAATTTACCAATCTGCACGGATTCATCGATTTTGCCGCGTGTACAGGCATCCATACACGGATTAGGACAAACAGAAGCACAGACAGAACCAGGAAATGGTGAATATTCGAGAATAAGCTTTTGGGCTTCTTCCTGCTTGTCTTTGCGCAGCAATTTATAACGAAGCTGGGTAGGAATATGTGCCGGACAGGCAAATTCGCACGGGGCGGCATATTTGGCATTGTTCCACTGCGGCACACGCTGACGATATAAATCTGTTTCGACAAGATTTTTTACAGCGAAATCATCGACAGCAACATCGCTGAATAAGCCGTTTTTAATCCAGTCTTTAGTGCGAAAATCATGCAAAGGATAATGTTCATTGCCTTGTGCCTGTTTAGCTTCAAATGTCAGCGGCGTAAGTTTGTGCCATTGTGACCAGTCACAAAGCTCATTACGCAGCTGTGGTTTGTCGATAGCATTGAGGAAATCATCCATACCGCCGTCAAGAAAAGCAATATCATCATTGTTTAATTCGGCTAAAATGATATCATCGGGATGATTATGTGATTTGCCGCGGAAATATACGGTACCGCCAACCATACCAACGCAGGGGCGTTCACCGAGCACGGAAGTAAATTGTTCGCTGTCATAGCCGCAGACGATGGCCTTGCCGCCGCCCATAAATTCAAACGAGAAACTGCCGACATTTTTTAACAGCCAGAGTTCTGGTTCTTCATATAAAGGGTCATGTTTCATCAAGGAACCGGTACGGGTACCACCGCGACCGCCAATGTATATTTTACCGCCAGCCGAGCAATGGCCAGCTGTGTCACCGGCATCACCCTTGACAACGATTTTACCACCGGCATTAAGCCAGCCGACATCAGCAGAAACAGAGCCATCGGCAATTATTTCTGTATTGTTAAGGCACATCGAGCCAAGGCGCTGGCCGGCATTTGTTACATGGAAACGAAGTGTTTTTCCTTCAGGCGACCATAATGGTCCGCCAATATCGTGCTGACCAGAGGCCGCTATTTCAAAATTAGTTTCGCCATTAGTAACAGCCTGGCTTATTTCTAATAGTAAATCCTGTGTAGACATGCGGTCATGTCCGGTTAAAGTATCTATTTTAAACATATCTTACGGCTCCTCCTCAGCATACGTATTGAATACCTAATTGTTTGGCGATGGCAGCATCAGTGGAAACCAATGCGTCACTGCGTCCGACTGGCAATGAGCTGTTGCCGATAGGCGCCATTAATTTACGCAATTCTTTATCAAAGGTTAATACATAATCAACGATTCTTTCTGCGCCGTATTCAACATCAAGACGTTTTACAAGACGAGGATCCTGGGTGCAGATTCCGGTAGGACAATTACCAGTATTGCAGGCATTGCAGCGGCCATGTTCATTGCCAACGCAGCCCAACAGCTGGATAAGCATTTTACCTACGAACACACCGTTGGCTCCCAAACAAATCATTTTGAAAGCATCAGCTGCGGCATTACCGGTCATGCCGATACCACCACCGCCATAAAGTGGAATTTGTCCCTGTAAGCCTTGTTTTACAGCGGCTAAGTAGCAGTCACGTATTTTGGATACGATAGGATGACCTGTATGGTCAAGCGAAATTTCATTGGCAGCACCAGTTCCACCCTGAATACCATCAATGAAGAAACCACCGCAGATTTGATAAGGGTCACGTAATAAATTATTATAAACGGAAACCGAAGTAGCAGAAGCGGCACATTTGATAGCAACGGGAACCCGGAAACCAAATGCAGCGTTTAATGATAAATGCATTTTTTGTACGGATTCTTCGATAGAATAGAGTCCCTGATGATTAGGCGGGGAAGATAAGGTAGCTTTTGGTACGCCACGGATGGCCTGAACATGTTCAGCAACTTTTGCTGCCTGTAACAGGCCGCCATCACCAGGTTTTGCACCCTGACCGATTTTTATTAATACCCCAGCTGGGTCGGTTTTCATTTTAGGAATTGCTTTGACGATTCTGTTCCAGCCAAAATGACCGGAAGCAATTTGTAAAATCATGTATTTTAATTGCTCAGATTCCAATAATTTACTGGGCATGCCGCCTTCGCCTGAGCTCATGCGGACTGGCAAACCGCATTTTTCGTTAAGATAGGCAACGGCCATAGCAACTGCCTCCCAAGCACGTGTAGATAATGCGCCAATAGACATATCAGAAAAAATAAGTGGATAAATCCATTGTACAGGTGGAGCCTTGTGTGCCATGGTAAGTTTGCCATCTTTTAAGATGAAGGGCAGTGATTTTGCTGGCAGTACACGACCGAAAGGTGAACGCACATCAAAGGTATGACGGATAGAATCAAGCGATGGGTCAGTCATCTGACTGATACGTCCAACGATGATATGATCAAGAGTACGCTGGGCATTTAAATTGGTACGTCCACCGCGTTTTACCGGACCGGCATCATGAGCCATTAAAGTTTGTCTATTGTCGTCAGTGTTACGTACAGGCTTAATAGCATCATTAGGACATACTTTAGCGCACATGCCGCAGCCAACACAGGCATTAGCTAAAGTTTTTACCTGCTTAATGACTGGGATAGTTTTATGAGTATTCTGTGGGTCAGGTTTGATATTTTGTGAAAATATTTTATCGACACGCATAACGCCTGCTTTTATAGCTCCGAATGTACAAGTGGAAACACAACTGCCACACATGGTGCAACGTTCAGCAATATATTCAATATTCCATTTAAGGTCGGATTTGGTGATATCTCTAACTTTTATTGTTTCCATCTTTGTACCTCCAGGTCATTGTCAATAACGACGACTTCACGCTCGTTAGGGTAAATATCTTGGGACATATCGCGGTCTGGCATGATTTCATTCAAACCGCATACTTCAGAAGCAATAGCCACCATTGTATCAGTTCGGCCGACTACAACAGGACGCAGCTTTTTGGAATCACAGCAGGTAAGCATGCGACCATCAGGCAGGTTGGCAATAATGGTGTTAGGACCATTAATTTCCAAATGAGCAAGGGACTGTCTTATAGAAGTAAGTACATCTTTATCTTCACGCTGATTTATTTCAGTAAATGGCAACGGTGTAATTACATGTTTATAGTATTCTATTGGCCATTTTAATTCATGTAATACATAATGAAGTGTATATAAGAAATTCTGCGAATCGGATTCAAAACCGACGTAACCACGGTGTAGAGATTTCTGGAATTCTTTATTTTTAGTATAGAAAGTATTTTCGCCATTAGCACAAAGTGTATAGCCTTGTAAGAAGAATGGATGGGCAGCATAGCGAACAATGTCGTAATTGGTATTTTGGCGGCACTGCACGACAACGCTTTTTGCCATCAGGCAGCCATTATCATCCCAAAGTCTGAAATAGGTAGCAATATCACGCGGATCGCCTATTTCTTTAAGGGTTAAAACATCCGGCCAGAAAGAATACACGTATCCTTCACCGGCTTTTTCCAAAATCTCACGCAGTTTAAGGCGCATATCTAAGAGAAGTTCTTCTTTTTCGGCCATGGGTTTATCACGGTAATATTCCGGATAATCATAATTACGGAATATATAATATGGCATGGCTTTTATATCAAGACCTGGTTGGTCATTAGGTACAGGAATCCATTCTGCTACCTGCTCCCAATTGTGGCTGTCCATAAAGTCCTCAACCATTTGTGCGCCACGCTGGGTGCAGGCCAATGATAATAATGGCTTATCTTTATATGGTGTGAAAATACCATATAAATCCTGCATGACCATGGCAAAACCGGAATTATCATGTCCTTCTTGCTGCGGCAGCATCAGATATAAGGCTTTTGATGGACTAAAAGCCACTTTACTTTTTATTGAACCTATTCTACACATATATGTTCGCCCCCAAAATAATACACAATAGCAATGTATCGAATACAAACGATTTGATTTACAGACTAAAAAATCATATATTGGTTTATAACCAATATATGATGCATCAGCAACATTGCTGAAGTGCCTGTCGCAAATGAAAAACATAAATTCCTTTGCCAAAAAACATATGTTATTATTAAATGCCATACATTACAGCAATCTAGAATATAGATGCATATATAATTATATTAATGTATTGTTATACTGTCAACAAAAAAATTCTTGTTTTGCTATAAAATATTGTATTCATTGCCTATTGACATGAAAATAAAACGATTAAAACATAAAAAAACATGCATAAAAATACTTTTTGAAATTTTTATGCATGTACTAAATAAAATGTGATAAAAATAACGTATTGTATAATTGTAATTATAACAATGGTTTATAAGACTTGTAAGTAATATTGATATAAAATATGTATTGAATTGTATTGCAGTATACAAAATACTGAAAGAATATAAAAAAATAAGGAAAAAGTTTTTAATTGATGTTAAAATATATATAATTTTGTTCAATATTATAAAAAAACAACATAATTGTAAAATTGTAATGCCAACGTTTAAAAAAAGAACCCCCGGATGAGATATCTGGGGGTTAACGTATTATTATAGATAGCCAGCCGGATTTACCGGACGGTCATTTATTCTGACTTCATAATGAACATGCGGACCAGTACTAAAACCAGTACTGCCAACGTAAGCAATAATTTGACCGCGGCTTACATGTTGACCGGCAGAAACTACGACACTGGAAGCGTGTCCAAAACGGGTAATAACACCATGACCGTGATTGATTTCAACCATATTGCCATAGCCGCCGGAATTCCAGCCAGCTGTAGTAACAACACCATCGGCTGTTGCTTTGATGGGGGTACCATAATCAGCAGCGATATCAACACCAGGATGAAAATCAGAACCGTTCCAGCGAAAACCATAAGGTGAGCTGATGCTGCCTTGGGCTGGCCAGCCATATGGCGTAGTCAATCCAATCTTGGCTGCTTGTTCCTGCTGTTCACGTTTAGCTAAAATAGCTTCATGCAGGATTTTCATATTATCTTGATGTAAGGTCATGCGTTTTTCAAGATTATTGAGAACTTCAGTGATGTTTTGCACATTAGGAGCAATAAATGGACCACCCTGCCCTCCTTGACCGCTGTTTTGGGCAGAAGGGTCATCAGTGGTAGGAACGGTGATATTAGTGAGCGATTTTAATTCCTGTTCACTGGAATTGAGCTTATCTAAGGAATTTTGCATCTGAGTGGCTTTTTGGGCTAGACCAGTAAGCTGTTCCTGCTGTACCGCATTTGCTTTTTGCAGTTCAGAAATAGTCTGCTGACTGGCTTTGTTGGTGAAGAAAGTATAACCAGCAAAGGTAAAACCGCCAAGCAGCAATAAAATACAAATAGCAGCAGATATTATGCCATATTTAAAAAGATTACTGCTGATATGGAAGCTGTGGGTATTATCCTTATTATCAGTAATTATTTTTATGGTATAATCATGCGCTGATTTTTTTTCAAGTGACATGAAAAGGCCTCCATCTGTCAACTATAATATACAATATTGTTCAAAGTATAACATAAATAAAATTTTTCTGCCAGCAGAGTGTATTTACTATTATTGGCTTATAGGTGTATATTTTACGAAATATGGTAGAAAAAATTAGGATTATTCGTCGTAGATGCCTTTGAGCAGAGTTTCTTTGCGTAAATCAAGGCATTCGCATTCGCGCTCATCACTGAGACTGCGAATGGTATCGAGAATAATGTTGGCAATCATGGGGGCATCATCATAGAAAATATCTTCCAGAATATCATGCGACCAGGATTTAGTTATTCCTTCACCATAATTAACTACATAATAAAGACCGGCATAGCAGGCACCAATTTCACGGGCTAAATATACTTCCGGGCAAATACTCTGTCCGACAATATCGGCATGACCGTTCATCATGGCGATTTCGGCGGGGCTTTCAAAATGACGCCCGTCAGTATTGGCATAAGTACCACGGGTGAAGATACGTCCATCAAAATGTTTATTAGTTGTTTCAATTAATGCCTTACGCATTTGCGGGCATAAGGCATCGCGCATTACTAATAAGTATTTACCTTCAAGGCCGACATCTTTTCTTACCGATAAATCTAAATAATCATCAGGGATCAGAAAATCGCGGGTATCGAGCAGTTTATTTACAGTGCCGACACCGCCTTCAGAAATAATTCGTTTAACACCAGCTTCGCGAAATACCCAAAATAACTGGCGTGAGGCATCAGCACGATTTACGCCGCTGCGCCAGCCATGCATTTTGCAGGTGATGACTTTTTTGCCGGCTACTTCAAACAGTCGCAGGGCGCTGCTTTGTCCATAAGGTGTATCGAATATAAGGTTATCAGCAATAATTTTTACATCAGCATCAGTAACACGAGCTGGGAAGTTGCTGGATAATGTACCTGAGCCACCGATGATGGCAAAATCAGCTTGGGGAATAGTTTGTTTTGGCAAGTAAAAGACTCCTATCTAAAGTATTAATCAGTTAATTTTTTTATTATATTATAGGCGGTATCGCGCTGGGCGGGGATTTTATCAGCCTTGCGAATGGTATCAATCATGCTGTTGACCGACATATGATTGGAGGTGCCAGCTGCTTTAACGACATTTTCTTCTAGCATAATGCTGCCTAAATCATCAGCCCCGAAAGCCAGAGACATCTGGCCGATATTTTTTCCCTGCGTTACCCAGGAGCCTTGGATATGGCTGATATTATCAAAATATATGCGTGATACAGCCAAGGTTTTTAAATAATCCCAGGAGGATATTTTTTCGCCGCCGAGTTCAGTATGACCAGGCTGGAACGACCACATAATAAAAGCGCGGAAGCCGCCTGTTTCCTCTTGCAGCTGGCGGATTTTCTGCATATGTTCGATGCGTTCTTCGATAGTTTCACCTAATCCCAATACCATAGTAGCGGTTGATTTCATGCCAATATTATGGGCACAGCGCATTACTTCAAGCCAGTCGTCAGTCATTATTTTTTTCGGGCTGACAATTTTTCGTACGCGGTCAACGAGAATTTCCGCACCACCACCGGGCAGGGAAGAAAGGCCGGCATTCTGCAGCCGTTTTAATACTTCGGTGAATGAATAGCCTGTTATTTTACTAAAATGCAGTATTTCCGTGGCGGTGAAGGAGTGGATAACAATATCAAATTTTTTCTTTATGGCACGTAATATATCAATATAATATTGAAAATCAACATCGGGATGCAGGCCGCCCTGCAGCATTATCTGCGTGCCGCCGGCATCAATGGTAGCTTGTACCTTTTCCAATATTTCATCAATTGATAGAAGATAGGCACCTGCTTGTTCGGGGCGGCGGTAAAAGGCACAAAAACGGCATTCATTTACACAGATATTAGTGTAATTGATATTACGGTCAATTACAAAGGTAACAATATTGCCGGGATGCAATTTTTGCCGGATTTTATCGGCTTGTTGAGCCAAAGTAAGTATATCGCCATCTTTTAATAACGAGATGGCTTTAGCATCAGTTATTCTATTCATTAATTGACTCCTTATTGGATAGTGGTTGATATAAGGAATTGCGTTCTACTGGTAAATAGCCGGCCTGAGTGATGATTTTAGCCAAACGGCTTGTGCTCATAAGACTACCGGAATCAGCACCCGCGGCATGAATGATTTTTTCTTTGCCGACAGTTCCATCTAAATCATCAGCACCAAAGGCCAAGGCTAATTGGGCAATTTCTTCGCTGAGCATTATCCAAAAGGCCTTTATATGGTCGATATTATCTAAAACAAGGCGGGCGATAGCAATGAATTTAAGGTTTTCCCAAGCAGTAGTAGGCTTTATGATATACTCTGCCGCCAGTTGGGTGTGCAATGGGTGAAAAGGAAAGGAAACAAAGGCGTTAAAGCCGTTGGTTTTGTCCTGAATATCACGCAGGGTAAATAAATGACGCAGCCTCTGGGGCAGGGTTTCGATATGGCCATATAATATTGAGGCATTGGTGGGAATATTTAATTTATGGGCAGTTGTAACAACCTCTACCCATTCGGCTGTAGATGCCTTATCCGGACAGATGATTTTTCTGATTTTATCGTCCAGAATTTCAGCACCGCCGCCGGGCAGCGAGGAAAGACCTGCTGCTTTTAGTTCCTCTAAAACGGCTTTTATCGATTTGTGGCTGATTTGAGCAAAATACACTATTTCTACCGGGGTAAAGGCCTGAATATGGACAGTGGGCAGCAAATTTTTTACAAGTTTTATAACATCCAGATAGTAAGAAAAATTAATATTGGGATATAGGGAACTGACTATATGTATTTCAGTTAAGCCCGGAGCATTTTTTTGAGCATTTTTTACAGCTGTGGCAATATCATCAAGACTCATTAAATAGCCGTTTTTATCACCTGCTTCTACGGAGAAAGCACATAATGGGCAGTTGGCCGTGCAGGTATTGCTGAGATTTATATGACGATTGATATTATAATAAACATTTTTTTTACTATGGCGTTCTTTAGCCTGACGTGCCCATTGGGCCAGGTCCAAAAGGGACGCGTTTTCGTACAATAATAAAGCTTCTTCAAATGACAGTCGTACACCATCATGGGCTTTTTGTTTGGCAATCGCTAATGCATCCATTTTATTCCTCGCTTATCTTTAAAAAGTACGAACAATATTAAAATTACAATCACATTCAGCCGGAACACGGCCGGCTTCCTTGATGGCAGCAATTAAAGTTTCTTTGGACAGGGCTTTTTGGGAATGAACATCAGCAGCATGCATGATTTTTTCGCCGCCGACAGTTCCATCTATATCATTAGCGCCAAAACCAAGTGCCAACTGGGCTATTGGCAAAGTGAGCATTACCCAGTAAGCTTTTATATTATGAATATTATCGAGCATCAAACGGCTTATAGCCATGGTCTTTAAATCATCCCAAACGCTGGTGCGGCTGACACTGTCCTCTAATGCTGTATTGTTTGGCTGGAACGGAAAACAGATAAAGGTTTGCAGGCCGCCGGTTTCATCCTGTAGATCACGCAGGGTTAAAAGATGATTGATACGTTGCTCGATGGTTTCAATATGACCATAGAGCATGCTGGCATTTGTTTTTATGCCTAATTTATGAGCGGTGCGGGCAACTTCAAGCCATTCACCAGCAGTAGCCTTGTTGGGACATAGTTTCTGCCTGATGTCATCATCAAGAATTTCGGCACCGCCACCGGGCATTGCTTCTAAGCCGGCATCAATAAGCTCAGCTAAAACAGTTTTGATTGATTTGCCGCTTATTTTAACAAAGTGCATTATTTCTACACCAGTAAATCCTTTGATATGCATCTGCGGGAAATTTTTCTTTATGGATTTTATCATATTAAGATAATATTCATAGGGGAGATTAGGATGCAGTCCGCTGACAACATGGAGATTTTTCATGGAAGGATCCTTGGCAGCATTAGCTATCCTGTTCAGCATAGCTTCCTCGGTCAGGGCATAAGCCTGTTTGCTGCTGCCCTGGCAGCCAAAGGCGCAGAATTTACATTGCCCGATACAGATATTGGTTAAGTTGATATGTAAGTTGACATTATAATAAACATAATCACCGCTTATTTTTTTGCGTACTTTGTCGGCTAAAGTGCCGATTCTTGTTAAATCATTAGAAGCGTACAGGGCCAGACCATCTTCCTTGTTTAGTCGTTGACCGGCATTTATTTTAGCTTCTATTTTGTCTAAGGTATTACTCAAAACGATTGCTCCTCTAAAAAAAATAACATAGTGCTGCTATGTAAAAAAAGTAAAGACAGTCGTACTGTCATTTTATCTGTACATTTTGTCCGATATGGTTTACAGATAATTGTTAACTTAAAAATCTATATAATAAAACTCTATACTAAATTATACTACAAAGTATATATTGAGAAAACAGAGAAATTATTGAACCAATAATGCAGTTAATAAAAAAAACAGGCTGAAAAGCCTGCTAACGGCAGATTCTTATTATTATATCCTCTAATAATGCTGGTGCGGCAGTGCCTGTTTTCAGCTGGTAATCGGCTTCCGCCAAAGCGATAATAGCCTGCTGCAGCGTTTGGATATTGAATTTTTGTGCCTGTCTTATAAGTTTTTCGGCAATAAAGGGAACAAGACCAACTGTTTTAGCGATATCATTGGCATTGAAATGACGGCCTAAATAGTATTTTATTTTCCATAATTGACGGATGTGACGGGTCAGTATAGTTAAAATACTGATAGCATTGACCCCGGAATTGAGTTCCTTTTCCAAAAGAAATAAGGCTTGGCTGACGTCTTTACTGCCAACGGCTTCTGCCAAAGCAAAAGCTGATATTTCAGGCAGGCCGGACAGAATATTGATTAAATCATTTTTACGGACATCACGGCGGTCACTATATAATGATAATTTATCAAGTTCTTTATCTAGAAAGCCTAGAGATACCTGTGGCATTAAGCTGATGGTGCTAAGAAGATATTGAAAGCTTTCTGTATCTGGCTGTTTACCGATTTCCCGGAATTTGCTTTTAAGCCATTCACTGATGTTATAGCTGCGTACAGGCAGGGCTTCCATTATAAGACCATATTTATCAATGATTTTATAAAGTTTACGTCGTTTGTCTAATTTTTCGTCGGTTTCAATGATAAGGGTAGTAAAATCAGGCATATTTTCAAGCAGGTCGATGAAGTGCTGCTCGTGCTTTTCACTGTTTTTGTTGAAAAGATTATTATTATGGACGACAACAATGTTTTTGGCAGTGAAAAAAGGCATGCTGCTGCATGCTTCAATAATATCATTAATAGTAGCATTGTTATCAAATTTGTTTATATCATTTATATTATTATCAGGTAAAATTTTCTGTAATAATGCTTTTAAAAATTTATCGGCAAGGTATTTTTCTTCGCCGGCAATTAAATATAAATTTTTTAAATTATTTTTTTTAATTTGAGTTATTGCTTCACCATACAGCAACTTAACACGTCCTTTTATTTTACATAAGGGTGAATGCTGCAGCTATTGCCATCGGTTAAAAATACTATAGCACCATTTTTATCGGTGCGGTATATTCGGCTGTTAACAGACTGCAGATTTTTTATTACATTCTCATTGGGATGGCCGTAATTATTATTGGCGCCAACAGATATTATACTCCAGCGAGGTTTTACTGCAGCCAAAAATTCAGGACTTGAGGAAGTTTTAGAGCCATGATGGGCAACTTTTAGCACAGTGCAATGTAAATTAGGATACTGTGCTAATAATTTATTTTCTTCTTGTATAGGTAAATCTCCAGTAAATAATACACTAAAATTTTTATAATGAACCTTAATTATAACAGATGATTCATTAACAGTTTTATCAGATGAAGGTTGGGTAAAAAGAATATCAAAATGCACATCATCAAGGATAAATGATTGATTTTGTTGTACAGGCAGTACTTTATGCATAATGATATTTTGCGGTGCGATGTGCCATAATGCGGCATATTTACTGCCGTTTTCCTGACCAATAAATACATATTGTACGGGAATATGCTGAAGAATACTGCCGGCAGCTGCAGAATGGTCACCATCGACATGACTTAAAAAAATGGCGTCCAGCGTAGTTATACCATAGTGATACAGATATGGTATATCAACTCTCCTGCCTAAATCAAAATCCCCTTTGGTAATGCCGCCAGTGTCGATCATAACAGCATGGTGATGGGGTGTAATTATAAGAGCGGCATCACCTTGTCCCACATCAATGAAATGAACAGCTAGACGGCGGGGCTGCAAAAAAATATATATACATGGGATCAGCAGCAGAATCGATAGTATAATTACTAATTGACGATAGCAATGAAAATTTTTAATAAAGAAATGACGATAACTATCATTAAAAAGTACTATTAGAACTATATAATATATGATACTGCCATAAATAGTCAAATAGGGCAGATAAATGCTGCTGGCTGGCAATAGTGATAATAATGCCGTTATTTCATGGACAAGACCAAGTAACAGACTGCAGCCTACAAAAATAATTGCAGCGGGAAAGGACCAAAATAAATTGATAATGATGCCAACTAATGCCACCATTATTATAGCTTCAACAATAGGTACAGCAATGATATTGCTGAATAGGCAGCTTAGGGAAATGGTATTAAAATACCATGCGAGCAGCGGCAGACAGAATAATTGAGCACCTAAAGTCAAGGCTAAAGGCAGGCGAATATAGGCAGGCAGAAACAACAATTTTTTCTGCAGAGGTAGTGCTATATATAATAGGCCGGCTGTGGCAGCAAAGGACAATTGAAAGCTTATGTCAAATAATAATCCGGGAGAAATTAACAGCATAATAACAGCCGTTAAGGCCAGGATGTAATGGGAGGAATTCTGCCGGTTAGATGCCAAGGCAGCATAGGTGATTATGCCCATGGCAGCAGAACGTATGACTGGCGGAACCATACCGGAAAATAGGCAGTAGATGCTTATAATAATTAGTAAAAGCACAAAGGTGAGCCAGGTTTTTAAATGAAACAAGCGTCCCAGAAAAATTATTGCACCGGCAATAAGTGTAATATGTGAGCCCGATACTGATAATATATGCACAATGCCAGTAATAGTAAAACTTTCCAATAAATGCGGGTCAATGCCTTGGTAACCGCCAAACAGCATGGCAAAAATAGCCGCGGCATCAGCTGGTGGCATATATTTTTCCAGTGTAGAGCGTATATGCTGTCTTATTAATGTGATTTTGCGTAATAATGGCATAGCGTCAGGTTGTGCCGTAATTTTTACATTGTTATAGGCAATTACAGAGGCAAAAATATTATTTTCCTGGGCTTGTTTTTGTATATCAATACGTCCTGGATTTTTGTAGCTGCTTATAGCACTGATTTTTCCAGAGGCAGTTATAGTGTCACCGGGCAAAGCGAAAGCAGGTGATTTTTGCTTGGTATAAAGATAATAAGAGCCGCTTAACGTTTTACTGTCTATTTGATGGGCTTTTATAATGTAGCGTACATGATAAATTTTGTCAGCAGATTGATGCCAGCGGGCTTCAGCTGTGACCATGCCGTTTACAGTATGGTCTTGTCCGATAAATTGCGCAATATTATTATTGTCAGTCAGTGCTGCAGCGGTATAGCGGACAAAGCCGAGCATAAATACTAATAAAGTTACGCCGATAAAGGTATAGCTTGATTTGCAGCAGGTTGAAATAAAGCATAGTATAAATAACGACAATAAAATAATACTTGGCATAAGTAATGGCAAGGACAGATAATCAGCGGCAATAATACCAAGGCATAGAAAAAACAACATGCTGGTGCTGAAGATAAGCGGATGCTGTCCATACTTCATAGGCAGACCTTGTCTTTTAATGCGGTGAATTTAGCAGTACCGATGCCACGGACTTTTTGCAGTTCGTCAATTGTTTTAAAAGCCCCCGTTTTTTGACGATATTCGATTATACGCTGAGCCATAGCCGGACCAATACCGGGCAATTTAATTAAAGCAGTACTGTCAGCGTTGTTGATGCTTATTTTATCGGATGAATTTTCTTTGCGGCTATTATCAGCAATAGCAATATTATTTTTAGCTGGAATGATTATCTGCATTTCATCATGCAGCTTTTGTGATAAATTAGTTTTCTCAGCAGCAGCGGCTGCGCTTAAACCACCGCACTTTTTTACAGCATCAGCTAAACGGGAATCAGCAGGCAGTTCAATTACGCCGGGATTGTTGACAGCGCCACAGACATAAATAATAATATTGGGCTTACTTTCCGTGATGGTATTTGCAGCTGCGGGATTGGGGTGGAGCGAAATAGCCGGAGTTGATGTAATCTGATAAATAATACTGATGATAGCTATTGCTATAATGATTAGTACAATAAGCAGCTGTTTCCTAAAAATGGGCATACTAACCTCCTTGCTAGAAAAAACTGAATATATTGATAATTAACTCTAAAAATTTATCGCACGTTAATAAAATGTGCGATAAATTTTTAGTGAAGTTTACTAAAATATAAATTTTTCATTTCGCTGACAATAGTTTCTAAATTGTTAGGGCGCAGACGCAGATTATAGCCTAAAAATAATGGCGAGGTTGGAAAACGCGGCATTATTTTAACGGTTATTAAACCGTTGATGCGGTAAAAGAAAATATTATAGCTGTGACAGCGACTGTTAAAATGGTGCATTAGATAATCAACTGCTATTTTTATAAAATCGGCGACGAAATCAATCTGGGTATTATCCTGGGTTGTAATATTTAATTCACAAAATCCCATGCGCGGCGAGGTAGAAACATTTAATTCCACCTGCCCAGCTTTTTTTATAACAATGCCGGTAAAATCACTTTTTTCATACATTAATGATTCATCGGCAGTTTTAAGGCCAACTATTTGCATATGTGGATGACGCATGCTGCCGCCGGACTGCGGTCCATAATTTTTAAAAAAAAGCACCGATTTATATTCGCCGGAATCGAGCATATTGAACCAATGCTTAACGCCAAAACGGATGAGTTTATGCATATGTTCATCACTATAATCGGGCATATCAGTACCACAGTGACGCGTTTCCAATAAAACCGTCTGGTAGGAATTTTCCAGGACATTGTATTTGTTTTCCAACAGAGTCAGTTCGCCGCAATGGTCAATGATGTTTTCAAGATGCTCATAATCGCAAAAAGGACATTGGGCCGAGATATTAATAATAGTTTCAGGTTTGGTCTGTCCGATATTTGTATTAAATTCAATAACGTTTTTATTCATAACCATTGTCCTTTTATGTACAAATTATAATTTTATCAGCTGTAAATTGCTTAAAACTAGTATTTAAAAAAAGCACGGATTGCAAATTATGCTGGCGTAGTTTAGTGATAAATGCTATAATTTTTTAAGCTAATAAACTTATTTTATATAGGCTTATAAATTATGTTTACGACAATATAAAATATTTGTTTTACATATATTATATATAATTTGAATGAAAAAGAAAATAAAATAAAAGATTTATTTAAATGAAGCAGGTGCTAACTATAGATAATAAAGTTTCTAATGAAAAAACAAAAGATAAAAGTGCGTCCTTTTTGAAAGGAACATTAATATTAACCGTAGCGGGTATAGTAGTAAAGGTTATAGGGTCATTAAACTGGATTTTTGTTTCACGCGTTTTAGGCGGTGAAGGTATTGGGCTGTATCAGATGGCATTTCCTATTTACTTTCTTGCCTTTAATATTTCCACGGCAGGGGTGCCAATAGCAATATCGATTATTACGGCTGAGCGTGTGGCAGTAAAAGATATCTGGGGCGCCAAGCGGGTTTTTCATATATCAATGAGCTTAATGTTTTTTACGGGACTGCTGTGCAGTCTGCTTACATATTTTGGCGCCCAATGGCTTATTGACTGGCAGTTTATTCGTGATCCACGTGCTTATTATGCTGTTGTGGCCTTGGCACCAGCAATATTTTTTGTTACAATTCTGGCCAGTTCACGGGGATATCTGCAAGGTTGGCAGAGAATGACACCGACAGGCGTGTCACAGATTGTTGAACAGATTTTTCGCGTTATAACAATGATTTTGTTTGCTCAGATGCTTTTGCCTTATGGATTGCAGTTTGCTGCAGCTGGAGCCAGCTTAGGGGCTGTAGCCGGGGCTGTAGCCGGTTTATTGGTTCTTGTTTACTTCCACTGGAAGCTTAATAAGGATATTGATAAGCAATATGGGCCTGTTTTGGCGCCGCCATCTTCTGAGCCGCAGGAAAGTTTCTGGCATATAATGAAAAGAATTTTTAAATTGTCATTGCCGGTATCAGCGGCCAGTATTATGCTGCCGATAGTTTCTAATCTTGATTTAATGATAGTACCACAGCGGCTTGAAGCTGCTGGTTATTCCGTTAATCAGGCTACAGCCTTATTTGGTTATTTGACAGGGATGGCCGTCCCGTTGGTTAATCTCGCAACAATATTGACGGCAGCATTAGCAGTCAGTATTGTTCCTGCTATATCGGAAAGCCGTGTGCTTAAAGATTTTGACAGCTGTTTTAGACGGACGGCAGCGGCAATAAGAATAGCTAACTTTATTTGTTTTCCGGCGTTTATAATTGTTTTTATACTGGCAACACCGATTGCAACACTTATTTATAATGCACCAGGAGCCGGTCCGGCGGTATGTATTTCAGCTGTATCCATTGTTCTGTTGGGACTGCATCAGATTACAACAGCGGTATTACAGGGCCTCGGTCATCCGACGATTCCCATGGTAAATATGATTATTGCAGCAGTAGTCAAAGTTATTTTAAATTGGACATTGACGGCACAGCCATCCTTAGGCATTATGGGGGCGGCTTGGGCAACAGCTGCTGATATTGGGATAGCCGCCTTTATAAATTTATATTTCCTCTATAAATATATAAACTACAAGATAGAAATAAAGCAGATTATGAAAAATATTATAGCGGCATTAGTAATGGGGCTGGCAATATATTTTGCCTATAATATTATTAAAATGGAATTAAATAACAACGCCATAGCAACCTTGGGGTCGATTATAATAGGCGCTGTAATATATATAGTTGTTCTTTTACTGGAAAAAGGTATATTGGAAAGTGATATGGCTGCAATTCCGGTAATAGGCAGGATAGCAATAAGGATATTGCGTCGTTTAGGTATCTTTAAAGAAATATCTCAGGAGTAATAAAATGAAAAAATTTGTTCTTGCATATAATCCGGTATCAGGGGATGCTATGTTTAAGAAAAAGCTTGATATGCTGATCATGTTATTTCAAGAACGCAGCTGTATATTGATTCCTTATCGAACCAGTTTAACTAATGAGGATTTTTGTACAGTTATTAATGGTATAAAGCCTGATGGTATTATTATTGCCGGCGGCGATGGAACGCTTAACCAAGTTGTTAATCTTGTAATAAAAAATAAATTTGATATTCCGCTGGCGATATTGCCTAGTGGGACATCTAATGATTTTGCCTCGAGCCTGTCTCTGAACTTTACTGGTGTAGCAGAGTATGTTGATTCAATTGCAGCGCAAAAGATTATTCCGGTTGATGTTGGCTGTGTAGGCGATAAATATTTTATTAATGTAGCCAGTGCCGGCATGCTTACTTCAGTAGCCCATGATGTCGACAGAAGGCTTAAAATGACTTTTGGTAAATTAGCATATTATTTGCGCGGTATAGGTGAATTGCCTAAATTTCGGGCCTTGGATATGACACTGGAAACCGATGGGCAAAAAAGACAGATAAGCGCTTTTTTTGTGCTTATTGTTAATAGTAATGTGGTAGCTGGTTTGAAAAATGTTTCAGTTAAGGCTAAACTCAATGATGGCAAGCTTGATTTAATAATGTTAAAGCAGTGCAGCTTACCGGAACTTGTGGCTTTTACGGCAGAAACTGTTGCTGGTAAGGCCGTTATAAATAATAAAAACATTGAATATATACAGGCGGAAAATATAATACTTAATTGTGATAAACAGGTAGAGAGTGACATTGATGGAGAAACTGGACCAATACTGCCTATGCATATTAAATCGATAAAATCAGCAGTTAATATCTATATAAAATAAAATGACTATGATTTCGTAAATTACGAAATCATAGTCATTTTTTTACATGTAATATAAGCCGGAACGAATGGCTATACGCATATCTTCATCAACTTTTTCCTGGGACCATTCAGCCGGATCAGCCTGCTTGGAAGCTGGTTTTTCTGGAGCCGGAACAAATTCTTTTTCTTCTTCACGAGCTGTTTCTGGAGTAGGTTTAGTGTAATGATATTTAGAGAAATGATCTTTGATAAAACGTGTATCAATATTACCAGTACGGAAATACTCATTAGTAAGAATTTTTTTATGGAGCGGAATAGTTGTTTTAATCCCTTCAATGGTAAATTCATCAAGGGCACGCTGCATTATTTTAATGGCGTCACCGCGTGTATTGCCATGGACGATTATTTTAGCAATCATTGAATCGTAATAAGGTGAAATAGATAAACCGGCACAAATACCGCTGTCAACGCGAACACGGGGACCACCGGGCTCAATAAAGAAATTTACCAGGCCAGGTGATGGCAGAAAATTATTTTCGGGATCTTCGGCATTTATACGACATTCAATGGCATGACCACTGGAATGGATATCTTCCTGCTTGATATCAAGGGGTTCACCGGCGGCAATGCGGATTTGGGTGCGGACTAAATCAATGCCAGTAACGGCTTCGGTTATAGCGTGTTCTACCTGAATACGCGGGTTTATTTCCATGAAGTAGAAGTCATTATTTTGTAAGTTTAAGAGAAATTCCACGGTACCAATATTGCTGTAATGAACGCTTTTAGCAGCTCTTATAGCAAGGTCACCAACGCGCTTGCGCATGCTTGGCGTCAACGCTATTGAAGGTGATTCCTCCAGCAGTTTTTGGTTGCGGCGCTGCAAGGAACATTCTCTTTCGCCTAATTGTAAAACAGTACCATAATTATCAGCGATTATTTGCACTTCGATATGGCGGGAACGTTCAATATAATGTTCAAAATAATATTTGATGGTTTTTATATTAATAATTGGCAGAATTCTTTTTAATTCATCTTCATTATTAGCAACGATCATGCCTTTTCCGCCGCCGCCGGCAACTGGTTTTAAAATTACCGGATAACCGACTTCAACAGCCTTCATAACGGCATCATCTTCGTCGATAAGTGGGTCGCTGCCTTTGGACATAGGAATACCAGAAGGGATCATAGCTGTCCGGGCAATATCTTTGTCACCTACTTGGCGGATTGTTTCTGGATGGGGTCCAATCCATGTCATGCCGGCTTTAGTTACGCGTTCAGCAAAATCAGCATCTTCGGATAAGAAGCCATAGCCGGGATGAACAGCATCTGCTTCGGTATCCAGTGCTGCCTGCATTAACGAATCATAATTTAAATACGACATAGCTGCATCAGCAGGACCTACATTATAAGCTAAATCAGCCAGTTTTACATGCATAGAATCTTTATCCTCATCCGAATAGACGGCAACGGATTGGATACCCATTTCCTTGCAGGCTCTTATGATACGAACGGCAATTTCGCCGCGATTAGCAATTAAAATTCGCTTGAACAAAAATATCACTCCTAGTCAGATAGTTTCAATAGATTGTGAAAAACAAAACTTAATACGATATAGTTACTGAATGAAGCAACTAATTTTTGGGGAGCATAGAGCAATTTGCCGCAGAATAAATTAATTTTATATCACTGATTTCTATAAGTCAAGTTAATGATATTATTAATAATTATTACTTATCAGCAGGAAAGGCTATACCGGCATTTAAGCGCAAATCGGTCAAAACCTGCATAACAGTACGGGAATGTTCCAATAATTTATAGCACTCGCTTAAATTATTCGTAGTGAATATTTTATTAAAAGCAATAAATTCATCGGTCATACGGCTATGATATTGCTGACCATCAAAATCCTGCTGCATATCAGCTAGATGCAGGCTGATATTACGGCATTCATTAGGGGCACCGGCCAGCTGCAGATAGCCTTTTTCTCCTTCAATTATGACACCACTGATGCTTTCGGAATCCTTGGCCGCACTGCAGACAGCGATGCAGTCAGGATAAGTGAGTACGGCAACACCGGATGTATCAATGCCATTATGGGCAATATTAGGATAATATACGGCTTTATTTGGCGGACCGAATAAACCAATAACAAAATGCAGATTGTATATATTTAAATCATATAGGCAGCCGCCAGAATATTTGGGGTCAAATACTGGTAAAATATTGCCAGCAAGAAATTTATCATAGCGGCTGGAGTATTGAAAATAATTAGCCTGTACCATGCGTACCCGCCCAATAGCAGCTAAATTCTGCCGTATAAAAGCATAATTAGGTGAATGCAGCAGGGTAATAGCTTCGAAATAGAAAAGGTTATTTGACTGGGCAATATCAATTAATTCATTTAGTTCAGCAATATTAGAAGTTAATGGTTTTTCACAAATGACATTTTTTCCTGCCGATAAAGCTTCTTTACTATATTGATAGTGCAAGCTGTTAATAATGCCAATATAAACAAAATCAATAGCAGGATCGGCCAGCAGTTCAGCAAAATCAGTGTAAATTTTTTCTATATTATATTTTTTAGCGAGTTCTTCGGCTTTATATTTGCTTTGGGGACGGGCATAAATAGCAGCCGCTGTAATTTCAGGAATTTCATTTAAGGCATCGAGGCAGGTAGTTATAATACCGCCAGTACCGATTATAGCAATCTTCAATAAAAACACCATCCTTTGTATCAAATGAATATTATAAAATATCTAACAGCTTAATGTTCATAATAGCTTTATTACATGATAGCATATTCACTGTATCTTTTACAGCGAATAATATTATTGAATAGCCTGTATGTAAGAGCTAATTTATAGTAAAGCTATATAAATTATATATTTTTTTAGTAATACTTACAATTATTGCAAACAAGTATACAAAATACACAATTAGTACATTTTTTTGTCAGTAAACAAATGCTATAATTAATACAAGAATTATGTACATTTTAATTTATAAAATAATAAATCAAAATATATTATAGGAGAAAATATATGCCATGGTCTAAAGAGCAACAAGAAGCGATAGAGGTACGTAATAAGGATATACTTGTGGCAGCGGCTGCTGGTTCCGGCAAGACAGCGGTGCTGGTAGAACGAATAATTCAGCTTGTTTTAAAGGATAATATTGACATAAATAAAATACTCGTTGTTACCTTTACTAATGCAGCAGCAACAGAAATGCGCCAGCGTATTGCCAGACAATTGGAAGCGCAGCTGACACTGGCTGCCGAGCAAAATGATATAAAAAAGGTAAAAAAACTAGAACGTCAGCTTATCTTATTAAATGCAGCAGCTATTTCAACTATGCATTCTTTTTGTCAGGGAATTGTCCGTCAGTATTTTAATGAAATAAATGTCGACCCTAAATTCCGTTTAGCCAGTCAGCAGGAAGTTGATCTGCTTAAGTATGACGTGTTAGAGGTCTTAATTCAAAATAAATATGAAGAAGAAAATAATGCGCTGTTTTTACAGTTTGTTGATTCCTATGGCAATGAAAAGGGCGATGGCAATGTTTATGAAATAATATTAAATCTTTATGAATATGCTGTCAGTCAGCCTTTTCCAGAAAAATGGCTGAAGAGTATAGCTGGTGCATTTGACATAAAGCCAGAGCAGGAAATTGAAACAACCCTATGGGCAAAAATCGTACAGCAGCAATTGCAGCAGGGGTTGGATGAATGTTTGTCCATAAACAGGAATATGGCTGAAAAGATCAGCCGCTGCGGTTATGAAGTGAATACAATTGAGTCGGATTATGAGCGGTTGACAGATTTAGCCAGCGTTTTCTTAGAAAAATGGACGATCATTTACGATACCATAAATATACTTAAGTTTGAGCGGATAAAATTAGATAAAGATATGCCGGAAGAACTTAAAGACTGGATAAAAAATGAACGGCAAAAGATAAAGGAAATAATAGGCTCATTGCAGGAAAGTTTTTTTCAGATGCCGCCGGAAAAATTACTCGCTGATTTAGCAGCACAAAAAGAAATGGCAGAATTGATGGGCAATATTACATTGGAATTTATGGAAATGTTTAATATTGCCAAACATGAAAAAAATATTGCCGATTTTAATGATTTGGAACATTTTGCTCTGCAGATTCTTGCGGATAAGGAGTCAACAGCAGAAAATCTTATACCAACAAGCAGTGCCGTTAAGATACAAAAAAAATACCAGCAGGTGATGGTTGATGAATATCAGGATACTAATGGCGTACAGGAAGCCATAATATCGCTGGCAGCTGGAAATAATCATAATAAATTTTTAGTTGGTGATGTTAAGCAGAGCATTTACCGTTTTCGCTTAGCTGAGCCGGAGCTGTTTTTAAGCAAGTATAGGCAGTATCCACAGGAGAAGCAATATCATCAGCGTATAGACTTAGCTAAGAATTTTCGCAGCCGCAAAAATATACTGCAGGCGGTAAATTTTATATTTGCCCAACTTATGACGGCTAAAGCAGCCGAAATAGATTATGGTGAAAAAGAAGCATTAGATTATGGCTTTGATTATCCAGAAAATGAAAATTCCCTCGATGGTCCGGTAGAACTGCTGATTGTGGATAAAGATGGGGAACTTGATAATGATGAGGATGAGAATACTGAAAGTGCCTTATCCGGCTTTGCCGCAGAATCAGAAGCAATAGCTAAGCGAATAAAAGAGCTTATTAATAGTAAAACGAAAGTTTATGATAAAAATAGCAATACATATCGGACAATCACCTATAAGGATATTGTTGTCTTAATGAGATCGGTGAGCGGTAAAGCCGATATTATGTTGGAGACTTTGCGCAACAATGATATTCCGTCATATGCGGCAGTCAGCAATGGTTATTTTGCCGAAACAGAGATACGAGTAATGCTGGCACTGCTGAAAATCCTTGATAACCCCCGTCAAGATATACCTTTAGCAGCGGTGTTGTATTCACCAATAGTAGATATAAAAACACAAGAGCTGGCACAGATACGCTTATGTATGCCAGCGGGAGATTTATTCGATGCATTGCTAAAAACATGTGAAGCTGCAGCAAACATAAAAGAAAGTTTAAAAAACAAAATAGCGGATTTTTTGCAGAAGCTTACTAAGTGGCGTTCTTTAGCCAGACAGAAAAGTGTACCGGAGCTTATTTGGCAGTTATATGATGATACCGGCTATTATGATTACTGCGGCGGAATGCCGGGAGGACTGCTGCGCCAGGCTAATTTACGTATGCTGTATGATCGTGCTGCAACATACGAGGAAACTGACTATCGGGGATTATTCCGATTTTTACAGTTCATTGAGCGAATGCAAAAAAAAGGCAATGATTTATCTGTAGCCAGAACCTTAGGGGAAAATGAAGATGTTGTCAGGATAATGACAATTCATAAGAGCAAAGGCTTGGAATTTCCAGTAGTGATAATCGCTGATTTGGGTAAAAGAATGAATATGGCTGATAGTCGGCAGGATTTGCTTATTCATAAAAAATATGGCATAGGACCGTATGTATATGATACAAAGTATAATGTTCGTTACCCGACATTAGCCAGGCAGGCTGTTGCTCAGCAGATAATAAATGAGAGCAAAGCTGAGGAACTGCGCGTATTATATGTGGCGATGACCAGAGCCAGGGAAAAATTAATTTTGACAGGTTCAGTAAAAAATATAAAAAATAAAGCAGCTGGGTGGTGTCAAAATACAGCGGAAGCATTTACTTTGCCGGAGTATAAAGTTTTAAAAGCTGCAACATATCTAGACTGGATTTGTATGGCGTTAGCCCGTCATAAAGATGCAGGTGTATTATATGAAATTAATAAAGATATGCCAGAGAATGTGGTGAAATTGCCTTATGCTGATTCGATATGGCAGATAAATCTGCAGCAAACATTGGAAACAATAATGACACAGGAAAAACAAGTCGCAGCGGATATCTTTACAGCAGTTGAAAGCATGACAGCACTGGCATCAACGGATAATAAAGAATGGGTCAGGCAGCAATTGGAATGGCGGTATCCATGGGCATATAATACGGAAATTCCTTCGAAATTATCAGTGACGGAGATAAAACGGCGTTTCGAAACGGCAGAAAATGTTGTTAATATTTTTAAGGAAAATGATTATGTACGGCCGCGTTTTTTGCAAGATAAAATGCAGCTTAGCGGAGCAGAATACGGGACTATTGTGCATAGTGTAATGCAGCATCTTGAGCTCGATGGTAATTTTAGCGATGCCGGGATAAAGGCGCAACTTGATAAAATGGCACAAAATCAAATAATTATGCCGGAGCAGGTATCGCTTATAAATCGCCGTGCGATAAGGAATTTTATTTATTCACCTTTGGGTAAAAGGGTATTAGCTTCAAATAATGTGCGGCGTGAGATGCAGTTTTCCCGCATGCTGGAAGCTGATAAATATTATGATGTTGAGGCTGGCAGCAAGATTTTTATCCAGGGGGTAGTGGATTTATTATTCAGTGAAACTGATAAATTGATATTAGTTGATTATAAAACTGATAATTGTACGTCGCAGCAGGCCAGGGAAAAGTATAAAGTTCAGATAAATTTATACAGTGAGGCTGTTGCAGCCATTTTACAGCAGGAAGTTACAGAAAGATATTTATATTTATTCCATAGTGGTGATATCGTACAAATATAAAAAAATGGGCTGTGAAATAACGCCCTGATAAATAAAAAGAGATCCGTTGGCTCGGAAGAGCTGACGGATCTCTTTTTTAGCATATATTAAGCAAAGGGATTTTCAGTTGGATAGAGCATACCTTTAGGCTGGTTGAATGCAATATCTTCAATGCCTAAATATTGGAAAATAGCATAAAGGGTTTTGCCATAGTGACCAAAAGCAACAGCACCATGATGCGGATATTGTTTTTGTATCAATACATGACGATAGAAACGGCCCATTTCCGGGATAGCAAAGATACCAATACCACCAAAGGAATTAGTAGCAACTGGAAAGATTTCGCCCTGGGCGATATAAGAACGCAATTGTCCACCAGCGGTGCTTTGGAGACGGAAGAATGTAATTTCACCATCAGCAATGTCGCCTTCAAGGGTACCGCGGGTAATATCAGGAGTTTCGCCGTTTTCGAGTAAGCGATTTTGGATAAGCTGATATTTTATGCCGCCTTTTCTTAATTTGCATAATGGAGTATTACCGCAATGGAAGCCCATGAAAGTATCTTCGAGTTTATAATCAGTAGTTTTTTCAATTGATTCAGCAAAAAGATCTTTTGGAACGGAATTATTGATATCAAGTAATGTTACAGCATCACCGCTTACGCAGGTTCCGATGTATTCACTTAGTGCACCATAAATATCTACTTCACAGGCAACCGGAATACCACGGGAGACAAGACGGCTGTTAACATAGCAAGGTTCAAAGCCGAATTGGGAAGGGAATGCTGGCCAGCATTTATTAGCGAATGCTACATATTGACGGGCACCTTTATGGTTTTCTGCCCAGTCAAGTAATGTCAATTCATATTGAGCCATGCGTTCTAATAAATCAGGATATGGATTGCCTTCTTTGCCTAATTCTGCAGCCATGTCTTTGATGATGTCAGCAATACGTGGATCATCTTTATGTTCACGATAGGAAATTAATAAATCAAGCTCAGAATTTTCTTCGATTTCAATGCCAAGGTCATAAAGTGGTTTGATTGGAGCGTTGCAGGCGAAAAAGTCTTGCGGTCTAGGTCCGAAAGTGATGATTTTGAGGCCGGATAAACCGATAAGAGTACGGGCGATTGGCTGAAATTCAGCAATCATGGTGGCTAGATCATCAGCAGTGCCTACAGGGTATTCTGGGATAAATGCTTTTATTTTGCGTAAACCGAGGTTATAAGAACAGTTAAGCATACCGCAATAAGCATCACCACGGCCGTTGATAAGATTTTTGCCGGTTTCTTCAGCAGCAGCAACATACATAACAGGACCATCAAAATTTTGAGCAATAAGTGTTTCAGGAGTTTCTGGTCCAAAATTGCCTAAAAATACGACTAAGGCATTGCAATTAGCTTCGTTAGCTTCTTTTACAGCTGCCAGCATATCATTTTCATTTTCTACGGTTTTTTGTACTTCGTAAATTTCACCGTATTTTTTAGTATAAGCTTCTTTTATCGCACTGCGTCTGTTTTCTGATAGGGAAATAACAAAACAGTCACGGCTTACGGAAATAATACCACATTTAACTTCAGGGATATTTATTGAATTCATTATTAAAAGCACTCCTTTGATGTGCACAAGCACAATTTGTTTATATAAAGAATACCATCTAATGATTTTATTGTCAATTATATATAATCGATATTTTCTGAATAAAAATATTTTTATAGATTAGAAAATTATAGAAATAATTAATTTCCTATAAATACAATTAAAAAAAAAGTAAAATTAAATTTTCAGAAAACACTAAATTAACAATTGACTCTTAAAATTTACTATGTTATTATAATAACAATAAATGTGTTCGAGCACGAAAAGGAGAGAAATATGAATTATTTAATTGGTATCGACATAGGTACTTCGGCAACAAAGACAGTATTATTTGATGAAAATTGCCAGGTAATAGCATCAGCAGCACAGGAATATGATTTATATCAGCCACAAAATGGCTGGGCAGAACAAAATCCTGCTGATTGGGCAGATGCTGTTGAATCGACGATAAAGACAGTAGTAGAAAAAGCTGGTGTTGCCAAAGAGGATATTAAAGGTATCGGTCTTTCTGGACAAATGCACGGACTCGTTATGCTTGATGCGGATAATAGTATTATTCGTCCTTCGATTATTTGGTGCGATCAGCGTACGGCCAAGGAATGTGCTGAAATAACAGAAAAAGTGGGAGCAAAACGTTTAATTGAAATAACAGCTAATCCGGCACTTACTGGCTTTACTGCGTCTAAAATATTATGGGTTAGAAATAATGAACCAGAAAATTATAAAAAATGTCGCCATATTTTACTGCCAAAAGATTATATTCGTTTCTGTATGACAGGTGATTATGCTACTGAAGTATCTGATGCCAGTGGTATGCAATTACTGGATGTGCCTAAGCGTAATTGGTCAAAAGAAGTCTTAGAAAAACTTGATATAGATATGGCATTATTGCCAAAGGTTTATGAATCACCGGAAGTTACAGGCACTATTAGTGAAGCATTTGCGCAAAAAACAGGATTATCTACAAAAACTGTAGTTGTTGGTGGTGCTGGCGATAATGCGGCTGCCGCTGTGGGAACAGGTATTGTTGTAGAAGGAAAAGCATTCACTACAATAGGAACGAGCGGTGTAGTTTTTGCGCATACTGATAATGTAAAGATAGATCCCAAAGGCAGAGTCCATACTTTTTGCTGCGCCGTACCAGGCTGCTGGCATGTAATGGGAGTAACTCAGGCCGCCGGTTTATCCTTAAAATGGTTCCGTGATACTCTGGCAGAAGATTATAAGCAGCAGGCACAAAAAGATAATATTGATGCTTATGATTTAATGAATAAAGCAGTGGAAAAAGTGCCGTTGGGCAGTCGTAAGCTTTTATATTTGCCGTATTTGATGGGAGAACGTACACCTCATCTTGATCCGGATTGCCGTGGTGTATTTTTTGGCTTATCAGCTATCCATACCAAAGCAGATATGATACGCGCGGTAATGGAAGGCGTGTCTTACTCCTTAAAAGACTGCAATAGCATATTGCAGGAAATGGGTGTAAAAGTAAATGAAATGATGGCTTGTGGTGGTGGCGGCAAAAGTCCTGTATGGCGCCAAATGCTGGCTGATATGTATGGTTGTGCTGTTAAAACAATTGCAGCGCAGGAAGGACCAGCTTTGGGTGTGGCAATTTTGGCTGGTGTTGGTGCAGGCATATTTAACAGCGTACCAGAAGCCTGTGAACGCTTTATTCAAACAGACAAAATATGCCAGACTAATACAGAAAATCATGCTTATTATGAAAAAGGCCATAAATTATATAAAAAATTATATATACAATTAAAAGAATGTTATCAGGATTTAACACAACTGTGATTTTATAATTAATGAATAAACAATAGTATATTTTAGGGGAGTAAAATGGTGGAAAATGTAGTTAAAACTTCTGCAGTCAACAGTGCGGCAGAGAAGAAAGCAGCAAGAGTCAGAGCCTTTATTTTCTTCACAGCAGGTATGGCTGGTTTGTTATTTGGCTTGGATCAGGGGGTTATTTCCGGTGCATTGCCATTTATCAGTAAAGAATGGGGGCTTAACAGCCAGCTGCAGGAATGGGTTGTAAGCTCTATGATGGTAGGTGCAGCTATAGGTGCAATCGTAGCGTCAATATTATCCTCAAAAATTGGTAGAAAAAAAAGTTTGCTGATTGGAGCTGCCTTATTTATCATTGGTTCTTTGGGATCAGGGCTGGCAGCAGGGGTGACAATGTTGATTAGTTTCCGCATTATTTTAGGTCTTTCTGTAGGGATTGCTTCGTATACAGCACCGTTATATTTAGCGGAAATGTCATCAAAGGAATCGCGCGGCAAGGTTATTTCCGGCTATCAATTAATGGTAACTGTAGGCATCTTATTGGCGTTTTTATCTGATACTGCTTTAAGTTACAGTGGTTCATGGCGTATGATGCTGGCAGTTATAGCTGTTCCGGCAGTTGTACTTATTTTAACGGTGTTTGCTTTGCCGGATAGCCCGCGCTGGCTGGCAGCAAAAGGACGGATTAAGGATGGCAGAAGGTATTGCATTCTTTGCATGCTGATAAAGAAGTGGCAGAATCGGAATTATCAGATATTCAAGAAACCTTAAAAGTTAAGCAGGCCGGCTGGTCGTTGTTTAAAGCCAATAAAAATGTTCGACGTGCTGTATTTTTAGGCGTTTTACTGCAATTTATGCAGCAGTTTACTGGTTTGAATATTATAATGTATTATTCACCAAAAATTTTGAGTTTAGCTGGTTTTTCGACAACTCAGGATCAGATGATTGGAACAGTAATAAATGGGTTGGTATTTGTATTAGCAACATTTATAGCAGTTGATATGGTTGATAAATCAGGACGTAAGCCGGCTTTAAAAATAGGGTTTGCTGTAATGGCACTTTCTATGTTTATTTTAGGAGGCTGTTTATATGCACTGTCTCAAGGCTCAACAGCTGGCTGGATACCTTATGCATCAGCTGCTATGTGTACATTATGTATTGCTGGATTTGCCATGAGCGCAGGACCTGTTGTATGGGTTTTATGCTCGGAAATACAACCGCTTAAAAGCCGCGATTTTGGTATAGCTTGTTCAACAATGACTAACTGGATTTCTTGTGCAATTATCGGGGCAACTTTCTTAAGTCTTGTTGATAATTTAGGTTCTTCGATGACTTTTTGGCTTTATGGTTTGATGAATGTAATATTTATTGTTTTGACAATTTATTTTGTGCCGGAAACTAAAAATGTTTCTTTAGAAAATATTGAAAAGAATTTAATGGATGGTAAAAAACTTAGAAATATTGGTTGTTAATTATATGAGGTGAAAATATGAAACAAGTAACAGATAAAGCATTTAATAAATATGGACGTGTGTTAGAGTTAGCTACTGATAAGTTTGTTCAAACAATAGAACAGGCAGCGCAGACAAAGGAAAATACCGTGGTTTATGAACCTTCTGTAGAGGTATTTGAAAAATTGGATATTTTTACTGATTTACAAAAAAATATCTATGGTGACATGCCGATTGAATTTGGTCATTGCAGTGGTTTTAATAAAAAACTTAATGCTGTTGAATATCACCGCTCATCAGAAATTGATATAGCCGGAACAGATATGATTTTAATGCTTGGGCAGCAGCAGGATATAGATTATAGTAATAATACTTATAATACGGAAAATATTGAAATATTTTTTGTACCAAAAGGTACAGCAGTGGAATTATATGCTACAACTCTTCATTTTGCACCATGCAGTGTAGATGGAAAAGAATTTCGTTGTGGCGTTATCTTGCCTAAAGCTACCAATGAAGCACTTAGCTTTAAACCCGAGCCAAAAGGAGAAGACAGACTGCTGTTTGCTGTAAATAAATGGCTTATAGCTCATGCTGATAGCGGCTTGCAAAAAGACGGCGCATGGATAGGGCTACAGGGAGATAATATTACTGTAACTGATTAATTATTAGCATATATAACACATAAGAATGCATAAAAAAACTGCCGCGGATGCGACAGTTTTTTTATGCGTTATTTTTTTCAATATCAGCGTATATTTTTTTTATTAAATTGTGTAGTGTAGTGCGTTCCTCAATAGATAATGACTGCAAAGCAGCATTGCGATGTTTTTCAACAACAGCAGCTAATTGGTCATATTGTGTTTTAGCCTGCTCGGTAAGAAAAATATTTTTTTCTTTATTATTATTGAGTCTTTGACGATAAATAATTCCTTTTTTTTCTAAACGTGATAATGTTTTAGATATAGCCGCTGGTTCAATATCAAGAAAAGCGGCGATTTCTGACTGCGAGATAGCCTCATGTTCTTTTACTATTTTTAAAATAGACCATTCAGAGCTGTAAATATCAAAATCACTGATGGAATTATTTAAAGTTTTAGCAAAAATACGTATAGTGCAGTGCAGACTATGGATTAATGCATCATCAGTATATAGTCGATTATTTTGAGACTTGGTAATGGCAAGCATCTCCTTTAGATTGCGAATATATTCTATATTTGTATTATATTATAGTCGGGTATTTTTGCCAATTAATCATTTGTTTTATCAGGTACATAAGTTTTTTTCTGTGTTTTTAAGAAATGCTGCAGGATGAAGAAAGCGATAAAAGCAATCATAGCATCGATTACATAAACATACATATGGATATAGCCAACTGAACCAGCAAGACTGCCTAAAATGATGATACCACCGCTGGTACCGATATCAAGCATATTATAAAAGGTAGCACTGGCAGAGCTGCGTCTGTCAGCATGTACTACATTGAGCATCCAGGTGAGCAGAGCCGGAAGGAGTAAACCACCTCCAAGACCATAAAGTACGGAAGCGGCAAGTAGTATTGGTAAAGTAGAGGCATTTATTATGATGAATAAGGCGCCGAGAAATAAAAAAGCACCAGGTAAAATAACCCAAAAGGCACCTTTACTATCAAATAAGCGACCACCAAAAGGACGTGATATAAAAACAAAGATAGTGCCAACGATAAAGAAAATACCAGCATCAGCTATGCCGGCCTGTTTGGCCATCATGGCAATAAAAGTATTTACACTGCCATAAGCAGCACCAAACAATATTGTTAAAATAGCGGGGATACCGGTACCACTTTCATAAATTCTATTTTTAATGGAAGTGTGCATAGCACTGGTAGGTAATTCGGGGATAATTTCTTTGGCACTGCAGGCTTTGGTGCAAAGTACTGATAATACGGTAGCAATAGCGGAAAAAGCAAATAAGGCAACGGATGAATAATCAGATAATAGCATAACACCTAAGGCTGGTGATAATGCCATAGCCACGGTGCTGCCTAAGCCGAAATAACCAATGCCTTCACCGCGGCGGGAGTCAGGAATAACGTCAGAAACGATAGCAGCAGCAAAAGTGGTGCTTAAGCCAAAACCGAAACCATGGATAATACGGGCGATTATAAGCATATCGATAGAGGTGAATACGCGGTAACTAACGGTTGCAATTATTGAAAGAAAAAGACCGATATAAAGACATTTCTTTTTACCTAAGGCGCGTACACCGGTATCGGTGAACAGGCGAACAATGATGGCGGCAAAGCCAAAAATACCGGTAACAATACCTATTTGTGAGCCAGTTGCACCCAAGGAGGCAGCATAGAGCGGCAGGGTCGGCAGCAAACAATGAAAACCTGCGAATAAAAAGGCATTGGTACCTATTAATGTAATGAAATTTTTAGTCCAAAGTGATTCTTTTGTCATGAAATATCTCCCTTGTTATAATTATAGTTAACTAGTTAAACATAGAAATATAATTAACTAGTTAACTATAATTCATAAATATAACACTAGAAATAAAAGTTGTCAAACTTTACCGTAAAATAAATATTTTTATTTTAAAAGCAAACAGGCTGCTATATATTTTTTAATAATGTATGGCAGCCTGTTTAATAGAAATATTTATTTTTTTATTCACAAGGTGTTAAAATGATTTTAATATTATCGTTTTCATTTACTGGCGCAGTAAATTCCACAGGAAGATTGTTTTTTAGGATTTGAAAAGTCATGCGGCTGTCGGGTTTAGGTGGAGTGTAATCAGCGGCTAACAGAACATCACTAATTATTGCCTGTTTCCTTTTGCCGGCACTGTAGGTAATGTTGTCAGCCTCATTTACGAGATAATCAGTCTGGACAATATTGTCATTGACAAGCAGAACATTATCGGAGGTTACGGGTACTAAGCAAGGACTATCATTGAATAAAACTGTTATATCGCTTGTCGTATTGTTGTTATTTAACAGAGATGATAAGGGCAGGCGTTTGGGTTCAGTAAAATCAATCTCATCATTTTCTTTAACAATGTCTGATAAATAAGCAGTTTTTCCATTTAAATATATTTGTGGAGAAGTTTGGTATGTTTTATCGATACCGTTTAATGTGTAGTGATAAATATTGTTATTTATATTATAATGGGCATATTTTAAAGCATTGGCAATGCTGGCTGGAGCGGGGAAAATAATATTGTCTTTATCATGAACAACGGTAGTGAAATCATTTATGGGACTATCATTGATAAGAACGGACTGCTCAACAGCAATTTTTTCACCATTTATATAAAGATTAATGCTTTGTGTTTCTAAAAATAAATCCGCTAAATGTACATTTGGTGTAGTGCCGTCACTGCCTTTTTCAATGCATATATGGCAGTTTTCTTCAATTTTATCACTTAAGGAAGCTTCATTGCCATTAAGGCTTATTTTAGCCAGTGTGCCCATGCTGCCGCTTAGAATATTTGATTCACCATTGATGTTGACCATGATGCCAAGGCCAGGTTTACCATTATACTTACGAAGATTTATACCAGCATTTAAAAGGGCATCAGAAATAGTAAGTTCGCGGAAATTGAACATATTGTATTCGATATCATTAATATATACGGATATAAGATTTAGGGTTTGGGTGCCCAAGGTTTTTAGTATTCCTAATGGTGTTACGGCATCAGGTGTTTTTAGCACATCAGGAATATTACTGATATTGTCAACCTTATCAGGTGTTCGTACAGCTACACGTGGTTCGGGCATATCAAGGGTATGAGCTACTTTAGCTGCTAAGTTTGGTGTTAAGGATCCGCCGCCTACCAGCATAATAGCTTGCGGGGCTTCGGTATTTAAAGCCGCTATTTGTTTGGCAATAGCTTCAGCTAAATCGGTAATATTTTTATCAACACTATTGATAATTTCTTCACTGCTAAGGGTATATTCCATACCTAAAATATCAGTGAAATGGATTTTTTCATCGGCAGTATTTATCAGCTGGCGTTTTATTTCTTCAGCAATATTAAAATCAAGCAGATACTGTTTAGAAATAGCTTCAGTTATTTCATCACCGGCCATTGGTACCATGCCGTAAGCAATAACGGAACCATCTTTGGTAATGGCAACATCGGAAGTACCGGCACCGATATCGACTAAAGCCAGATTTAAGTGACGCATGGTTGAAGGAATAAGTACATTGATAGCCGCAATTGGCTCTAATGTCAGAGCCTGCATTTCAAGATTGGCGGTCGTTAAGGCTGATTGCATGGAATCGACAACCTGACGCGGCAAAAATGTAGCAATGACACTAGCAACAGCTTGTTTACCGCGTTGTCCAATCAGGCTTTTTATTTTGGAGCCATCAAGCATATAGTAAACGGTGCTATAGCCAACACAATAATAAAAAGAACTGTCCTCAATAATGTGGGAAGCCGCCAACTTTTCCTGAGCGGCTTGAACAGTAATAAAATCAAGATGCTTTTCTTGTTCTTCGGTAATAATACCATTTATGTCCATACTGGCTTCGGCAGTCATTGTATACAGTGCTCGGCCGGCAGCGGCTACAGCAACTTTTTTTAAAGGACCGACTTGTTTTTCCAGCTTGTTTTTTACGGATGTTATTATTTCAGCAACTTGGGGAACATCATGAATCTGTCCGTCAAGCATGGAACGTGTCTTATGTTCCTGGCGCTCAGTGGCAATTATTTTAAGCTCGGATTGTTCATTTTCGGCAACAATACCAATTACACTTCTTGTTCCAATGTCTAGGGCAAAAACTTTATCAGCCTTATTTTGGGCATGTGATGCAGTAGGTCGATTATTTGTCCGTTTGGTTGCCGCAGGGGTTTTTCTTGTTCTCATATTTTTCCCACGTAAAATCGTGGATTGTCACCTCTTTTTATATAAATTGTAATATGTATAAATGAATTTTTACGAACAGTGAAACTAATAAAAATATTACTTTTAATTATAACATAAATAAAATGATAAATTATAAATATAATTTGTAAAATTTTATGATAAATGCAAAGGTAAATTAGCTATGCATAAGGAATTTATAAAAGACAGTCAATATATTTTGATAATTAATTAGAGGTGAGCGATATGGGCGAGAATAAAGAAATTATAACAGGCAGTGATTTTAAACGAATGATAGCTGGAGCCTATAGTGCATTTTTACTGGAATATGAAAATATAAATGCCCTGCAAAAGGCGAGTTTTTCTGGTGAGAAATATCCGGGACATAATTTGCTAAGGACGATGGGGGCTGCAGCAATAGCGTTAAAAAATAATGATAATAAGGGAATTGGTGCTGTTTCCAGTATGGTTAGTAATTGTGCTGTACTAGGAGCTCGTGGTAATTCCGGTGTTATTTTAGCACAAATTTTTCGTGGTTTAGCAAAAGGGTTAGCAGGAAAATACGAAGTAAACTCTTCCGTATTTGGCAAGGCATTTCAATATGGCATTTTATATGCGCACAGAATATCAAGTGGAAATACGGAGCATCCGATGATTGTAATTGCCAAGGCAGTGGCCAAGGGGGCTTATAAAGCAGTTCGGGCTAATAGACCTATTTCAGAAATTTTGACGGCAGCAATAACTGCGGGTGATGATGCCTTGGAACGGGAAAAAATAGCACAAAGGCACATTGAGGTTGGAGCTAAAGCTTTAATGGTATTGCTGGAGGGATGTCAGGCGGGACTTGATGGCAATTTTGTATCGCCGGCAGTTGTATTTTCGGCAGGTACAACAACGACACATACGGTGCCTAACCCCACAGAAGATATTGTTCATCCGTATTGTGTTCAGATGCGGATACGCAATTGCAAGGTTGGCTTATTGGAAGTAAAAGAAATACTGGGTAAGTATGGCAATATGCTTGTAATAAAGAAAAAAATGCATGATGTTTTCATTCATTTGCATACACAAAGTGCCGGGGTGTTGGCAGATCAAATAACAGGCTGGGGCAGTTCTTATGAGATGAGAGTAGACAATATGGCTGATTTGCATAAACCGCTGATTTTAGCAAAACCGATTAAGGATATATGTATTTTAGCCATAGTTAACGATGAAAAAATTGTTGAACAGGTAGAGCAGTATGGTGCTATGCCGATAATTGTTGATAAAGATAAAGGCTTGGCCGTAGGGAATTTTGTTAATACTGTACATAGCGATATTGCTAAGCGTTACATTATATTATCGAATGATAGTTCGCTTAGATTGATGCTATATCAAACCAAACGGCTTTTAGGCAAAAGAATACAAATTATATATAGTGAAAATACGATGCAGCAGTTAGCCGCATTGCAAGTTTATGACAGCGAGGAATCCTGGGAAAATAATATAAAGAAAATGGAAAATATAATTAAGAAGAAATGATAAATATATTGCATAAAAATTATTTTGTAGTAAATATGCAATAAAATAGAAGATTAATATTAGGGAAAATTGTAAAAAACAATTTACTGTTATCCACAACCTTATCTTGTGGTATAAAAATATCAGACACTATATTTGGTGTCTGATATTTTTATTATATAAGGGTAAATCCCGTAGTTATAAGGGAAATATCATATAATTAATTTAGGGAATTCAATATAAGGAAAATATAGCTGTGGATAAAATGAAATTATCTTGTGGATTAAAAAGTGTTTTAATATAAAAAGCAAATAAAGTTATGCACAGAATTATCCAATATGTGTATAACTTTGTGCATAACTCCATTATAATGAAAAATGGTTTTTTATACAAAAACTCAAGAAAATTTATGACAAAGGGACATTGCTTGTATCTAAAATAGGGATTTGTTATAATTGATAATGAATTTTATTGAAGTTATTGTTTTTGATAAATGGAGAAACAGATAGTAAATGACAGATGAATTAAAACAAAAATTACAAGGACGTATTATGGAATTAAAACGTCGTATGACTTATGATGCTAATGATTTGGAATATGAAACACATTTGCATATGATGCGGGATTTGCAGCGAATATTAGATATACAAAACAAAAAAAGTAAATAAATACATTAATAATATTGAGAGGGAGGCATGAAATATGCATCCACGTGTAGGACATATAAATTTTCTCAACTGCCTGCCATTGACATATAGCCTGCTTAAATGCGGCTATCACAAAGACATGTCTTTGGTTATGGCTGTTCCGTCTGATTTAAATAAGGCCATGGCTAATGAAGAGCTGGATATAAGTCCAATGTCATCATTTGCTTTTGCCCAGATAAGCGATAAAGCGATGCTAATGCCTAATATTGGCATTGTTTCTGATGGTGAAGTGCAAAGTATTATATTGGTATCGCGCAAGCCGATAAACGAGCTTAATCAGCAAAAAATAATATTGACAGCACAATCAGCGACATCACATTGTTTATTAAAAATCATTTTACAAAAAGCTTATAATCTGGTGCCGCATTATGAGATAAAAAAAATAGATCCCCGGCATTTATTTGAGGAAAATGATGATTATGCCGCGGCTTTGCTTATAGGTGATGATGCTTTATATGTAAACCACAATCATCAGGCTGGATTATATTATTACGATATAGGCGAACAGTGGAAAAAAATGACTGGTTTGCCAATGGTATATGCTGTTTGGGCGGTAAACCGCAATTTTTATCGGGAACACAAGGCTGAGGTAGCAGCAATATATAAACGATTGCGCGGCGGTTTTGATAATGGCATTAAAAATAAATCATTAATGCTTGATATGGTAAAGGAAAAAACGGTTTTTTCACGAAATCAACTAATGGACTATTTTGAAGTGATAAAATATGATGTGGATGAAGTGCGATTAAATGCATTGCAGCTCTTTTATAAATTGGCAGTTGAATGTAATTTGCTGGAAAAGATGCCAAGTATAGAAATAGTCGAAATATAATTGTGTGACTAAGAGGTAAATGTATGGGCGAATATCTTATTTGTGATAAATGTAAGTATAATGCTAATTCTAAGTATAGTTATCCATGTGCCAGCTGTAAGCATACTAATTATTATAAGTATTTTACACCGGCTGTTAATGAATTTATCGGACAATGTCCTATTTGCGGAACACCTTATGATGAGGGAGATGTATCCATTAGCCGTGATATAAACATTGGGCCGTACAGTGTATTGAAATGTACATGTCATAATGGCGAATGCGGACAGGTGAGCACTTATAAAATCGGGACATATATAGAAAAGAAACAGCAGTCATAAATTTTATGACTGCTGTTTCTTTTTTATAAATTGCAGATAATTATTTGTATCCAGAGCAACTAAAGCAATAGCGCGGGCAAAAGGGGTAAGCCATTGTAAAGCTGGCTGATCCATTATAATACCTGGTTCAATTCGGCTGATAAGATAGGGAAGCTGCGGTGTTATAATAATATGCCGTTCACCAATTTTTTCTTTAATAATCTGATTGAAAATATAATAATCATTATTGCTGTAACCACAGGTTAGTAAATGCGCCTTAGCCCAGGTCGGATTTTTTAATTTTACATATATCTTAGTGATGCCCCCGCTGTTATCATATTGTGTTTCAATATGATAAGTATTAGTATCAAATTCAATATCAATCCCGTTTTTATCAATAGTAAGTGGGAATAGATCTAAGATATGCTGGTACATGTCGGTACTAATAGCATTTTCGTCATAATGCTCAGTTTTACCATTATGAAGGGTAACATGAGAGATAGAATGTAAAGCAGCAGTAGCCATATAAAATCCTCCTGAACATGATAAGAAGTTATATTTTTTTGATATTCTTTTTTATATAACGGTCAGTGGCAAAATCAATCATTTCCTGCCAGGTTTTAAATTTAGTATTTTTAGCAACATGTTTATCCATTAATGTTTCTGATAAATCTTCGAAATCCTGCTGACAGGAAATAGAAAATTTGCCATTGGTTAAAAAACTGTCAAAGGACTTATAGCGGCTGTATTTTTTCATAAAGGTAGTATCGAAAACATCGTCAAAAACGAATGATATCGGTTGTGCTATATGCGGCAGTTGATAGTAACCATAAAGTTTTAATTTCATAATAATGACCTCACAAATAACAAATTAGATAAATTTAGCATAGCATATTTAGTTATTTGCAGTCTATAAATAAACAGATAAAAATGATTGATTAATCATTTTTATCTGTTTAAACTATTAAGTTCTGAACTTATTTATCATATTTTGCAATCCTTCAGCCATTTCTGCCAGATGACGGCTGGCGGAAGCTATTTCACCCATAGAAGCTGATTGCTCTTCCGTGGCAGCTGAAATGGTCTGCGTTTCTTCTGAGGTGTGTTTGCTTTCATCGTCAATATGGCGTACGGCATTGACAATGTTTTCTGTATGGCTGGTAATTTCCTGAACAGAAGATGAGGTTTCTCGTATTTGGTCAGTCATCTTTGTTATCATCGTAAGGATTTGGTTGAAGTTTTCACCAGCATGAGAAATAATCGCGGCACCAGCGGTTACTTCCTGTTTACTGTTGTTCATGTATTCTACAGCATTGCTTGTACGGTTTTGGATTTTTGTTATAAGCTCGATTATTTGTTTAGCTGATTCCTGTGATTGTTCAGCCAATTTGCGTACTTCCTCGGCAACTACGGCAAAACCCTTGCCAGCTTCACCAGCTCTTGCGGCTTCGATAGCGGCATTTAAGGCCAGTAAATTAGTTTGTCCGGCAATATTTGATATGGCATCGACGATTTGACTGATTTCCTGAGAGGTTTCAGCCAGCTCACTAATAACAGTGGCAGTATGATTAGTGGTATTTTCAATGGTTTGTATCTGAGTAACAGCCTGTTTTAACGAGGTATCACCATCGTTAGCAGCGATAGCTGTTTTATCGGCAAAGGCCGATACAGTTTGAGTATTGGTGGCTACCTGTTTTATAGCATCAGAAATTTGATTGACAAGGATGTCAGCATTATTAGTTAATTCCAACTGTTTCTCAGCACCATTGGCAACCTCTGTAATGGAATTGGCAACTTGCGTGGCTGCTTGTGAGGATTGTTCCGCACTAGCAGTAAGTTCTTCTGAGGCTGAAGCTAAATGGTCAGAAGTTTGGGAAATATGGGAAATGAGGTCTTTGGTGTTTTTATTCATCTTGTCAATAGCGCGCGACAGACTGCCGAATTCGCTTCTATCCTGCAGGCTTTTTTCAGGAACCTGATGGGAAAAATCGCCATCAGATAGAAAGGCTATAAAGGTAATAAAGTCCTGAATGCGGCCGCTAATCTGTTTTATCATAATTATTCCCAGTAATAAGCTGAAAATGGAAAAAAAGAGGATAATTATTACAAATACCGTGACTAAAAATGTGAATTCCTTTTGGCTGTCTTCACTCATTTTATTAGCAGCTTCATTACTGGCTTGGGAGAGTTCAGTTAGACCATTAGTGAATTCTTTGGATAAAATTTTTCCCTGCGTATTAAATAAATTATAGGCCTCGGTATTCTTGTTTTCGGCAGCTAAAGCGAAAATATCCTTTTGTACAGCGCGATATTTTTCGATAGCGTTATCAAGCTGCTGCAACTTGCTTTTCTCTTGTGTGCTTAAAGGCAATTGACGATATTTAGTGAGATTTTCATCAAACCGCTGTTTTTTATCTTGAATATCAGCGGATAAAGTTTTATTTAATTCGGGATCATCAGTAAGCATAAATTCAAACATAACTGATTGAATATGGCGGGCATAGGCCCGATTCTCATTAAGCAGCTGTACGGCAATGAGCTTTTCATTGTACATTTTTTTTAAGGCATTATTATTTTTGTTGGCCCGTAATAACCAATGCTGCCGGATAAAACCAGTGCTATTATGGAAATAGCAATAAGCAGGGTTAATTTATGCGATACTTTGAGATTATTAAGCCAATCCAAAAAAATCACTCCTTTTTTATTACTGATTAATATCGTATATAGATAGAAATAGTACAAGGAAAAATATTACAAATAAACAGCTAATTGTATATGGCATGAAATAATAGTATTTTCTTTGCGGTAAATTGGCTGATATTGTTTTATGGGGTGATTGGTTTAGCTGAATGGGGAGTTTAAATGCTAAATTCCTTTATCGCATGCTGCAACTCTTCAGCCATCTCGGCTAAATGCCGGCTGGCTGAAGCAATTTCTTCGACTGAAGCGGATTGTTCTTCTGTAGCAGCGGAAATGGTCTGGGTTTCTTCCGATGATTTTCTGCTTTCTATATCAATATTTTTCATGGCAGTTACAACATTTTCGGTATGGTCGGTAACTTTTTTTATGGCAGAGGATATATTATGGATTTTAGCGGTTATATCGCGGACCATATGAAGAATTTTTTCGAAGCTTTCACCAGCATTGGCAATTACCGTAGCACCTGTTTGTACTTCCTGCTTGCTGTCATCCATAAAGGATACGACATTAGATGTTTTAGCCTGAACCTGACCGATAAGTTCGGTGATTTTTTTAGCGGCATCTTGGGATTGCTCGGCTAATTTGCGGACTTCTTCGGCAACAACGGCAAAGCCTTTGCCAGCTTCCCCAGCACGGGCAGCTTCAATAGCGGCATTTAAGGCTAATAGATTAGTTTGTCCGGCAATATTGGAAATAACATCAACAATTTGACCAATTTGTTTGGAATTTTCTTCGAGTTCACCAATAACATCACCAGTAGTATTGGTTTTATCTTCAATTGTTTTCATTTGTTTAATAGCCTGATTAAGGGCATCTTCACCATCGTTGGCAGTGGAGGCAGTATTTTCAGCCGCAGTGGAAACAGTCTGCATATCCATGGCGACTTGATCGACAGCATCAGAAATTTGTTTAGTCATACTGTCAGCATTAGCAGCTAACTGCGATTGTAAATTGGCACTGCTGGCGACTTCAGTGATAGAAATAGCAGTTTGGTTAGCAGTTTGGGCAGATTGGGTGGCATTGGCAGTCAGTTCTTCTGAGGACGCAGCCAGCTGGTCAGACAGTGAGGCGGAATGGCTGATGAGTTTTTTTATGCTGTCACGCATTTTTTCAATGCTGATAGATACAATGCCAAATTCACTGTTATCGTGCAGGCTTTTTTCTGAAACAGCAACAGAAAAATTGCCCTGTGCCAATACATTAATATATTCAGAAAAATCATGCAGACGTGTTTTTATTTGTTTAATAATAGCCCAGCCCAATAAAGTGCCAATAATAATACTCAATATCGTTATGGCGGCAAATATAGTAATGGCAAAGGAAAAATCAGCTTTGTTCTGCTCGTTCATTTTCTGAGCAGAGGCAACAGAAGAATCGGCTAAAGCTCGTATAGCGACAGAAAAATTCTCGGAAAGTTGTTTACCCTGAGCATCAAATAAGACATTGGCTTCATCATTTTTATTAGCCATTGCCAAGTCGAATATTTTTATGCGGGTACTGCGGTATTTTTCTAAAGCATCATATACTTTGCTGAGATTAGTTTTTTCTTCACTATCCATCGGTATTTGTTCGAATTTTTTTAGATTTTCAGTGATAGCACTGCTGCGGGATTCAATATCCTTGGCCAGGCGGTCATTTTCACTGGGATTATTGGTAAGCATAAGTTCGGCAACATCTGCTTCAATTTTGCGGCCATGTGTGCGATTTTCATAGGTAAGTTTAACGGCGGTAAGTTTTTCAGAATATAGAGTATCCATGGAATTTTTGGCTTTATTGATAAAATAAAAGCCAGTGAGGCTGACACAAATAACACTAAGTAATAATATAACCGTAAGTAAGACTAGGCGATGCGTTACTTTTAAATTACTAAAAATATCCAAAAAAACAACTCCCTTCTTGGTACTATATATTATTCCGTTAATAGTTCAATAAGTCTTATTCATGTGATTTCGTCAAATAAAAAAAAAACCCTTTATAATTTACAGAAAAAATATATTTGTCAAACAATGGCGATGAAAAATAAATAATAAAAGAAATATAATGTTTCATTTATTATTGTTGTTGATAGGACTAATATTAGTTATAATAAACAATAAGGTATCATAAATAATTTGGGGGTACATAGATGAATAGGCAAATAAAAAAAATTATATTGCTGCTGGTAATTTTTATAAATGTAATGACTGCAGCCGCTGCTGCACAGAATATAGCGGAACAGGAAGCAGCACGTAAAACATATGAACAGGCATTATCCAGTATGGATAAAATCAGTGCTCAGTATGATATGAAACTGCAGGTGAGCAATGTATTGGGCAGTATTTATATAAGAAATATAATGAAATGCCAAAGCAGCCCGCTTTTAATGAAAAGTGACATAAAGGCTAGTATGAGCCTATTGGGAAAAGCAGAGCAGCCGCTTTTTTCAATGATGCAGTATAGTGAAATAAATAATAATGCAATAGAGACTTATAGCTCTACTATAGATAAAGATGGTAAGTATAATAAATGGATTATGAACAGAACCAAGATTCCTGAAGATGTAACGGCTTATCTGGATGATGTGGCAGCGCCCGACGAGAAACAGTATACAAAGACAAAGAAAATAATGGAAGCAGCTAAGGAAATATCAGTAATAAGCGAAGATGAAAATATCGAGCAGTTAAAAGTAGTTTTTTCCAGTAAAAAAATATTTTCTTATGCGAATATGGTTGACGCCAAAGCTATGCTGCAGAATATACCGAATGAAGAAAAAGATTTTGTCTGGAATATGATGACGGTAATTCAGCCGGAACTGCAAAACAGCGGCGATATTGAAGCGCATCTAACAATAGATAAAACAACAAAATCAATAATAAGTGCTGATTTTAATATAACGCCACAGCTAAAAGTACTGACACAGTTAATTACAGATTTTTTAGCGAAAACAGATACAGTTGATAAAAATGCCAAAAATAATATAGCCGGTGATGCGACAGGGGCTGATATATCGGTATTGACAAGTTCATTGCAGGGACATATATCATTAACAATAAAACCGATCAATGATGTAATGGAACTGGCGATACCGCAGCATGTTCGTCAAACAGCGGTTACGGTGAAAGAACCGGTTAACAAAAATAGTATTTTAAATAAGTAACCATGGTAATAAAGGCAGTCACGCTGAGTGATTGCTTTTATTTTATAAAATATCAACCAGAAAAATAATAAAGCATATCTATATGCAGGGGTGGACAATAAATATGAACCAGGAAATAGAAGCTGTATTAAATGAAATAGAACAAGTTATAATAGGCAAGCGTGATGTTTTAGAATATATATTGATGGCTATTTTAGCCGATGGTCATATTTTGATTGACGATATCCCAGGCGTAGGAAAAACCACGATAGCTATGGCTTTTGCCAAGGTGTTGGGACTGACACCGAAAAGAATTCAGTTTACACCGGATACAATGCCGTCAGATATAACAGGTTTTTCTATATATGATAAACAAAAACAGGGGTTTCGTTATATTGAGGGTGCCGTTATGAGTAATTTACTATTGGCTGATGAAATAAATAGGACGTCACCACGCACACAGTCGGCATTACTTCAGGTCATGGAGGAAGGCACGATTACCATTGATAATATAGTGCGTGAAATACCGCGGCCCTTTATTGTAATTGCTACACAAAATCCTAATGGGTTTATAGGAACGCAGCAATTGCCGGAATCACAGATTGACAGGTTCTTGATTCGCCTGATGATTGGTTATCCGAGTGTCGAAGAAGAAATAGCCATTTTAAAGGGGATAAGTTCAATTTCGTTAGAACAGCTGCACAGCATACTGACAAAAGAAGATGTGATAACCCTGCAAAAACGGACCGATGCTATATTTATTCATGATGATATATTGAATTATATAGCCCAATTGGTAAAGGCTACACGTGAAACTTCAGCCGTTATGCTGGGGATTAGTCCGCGCGGGACTATTGCTTTGGCCAAAATGGCAAAAGCCAGGGCAATGCTTTTGGCTAGGACTTATGTTCAGCCTGGTGATGTACTAGCAGTGATAAAACCGGTTTTTGCGCATCGTCTGCATATTACGGGACAGGCTCGTTTGCAGCAGCAAACAGCGGATAGCATACTGGAGGATATTATCAGAAAAATTCCCCTGCCGCAGATAACGGGGAGCAGATAATGCTGATACACTGGTTTATTTATAGTCTATGTTTGTTTTTTGCTGGGGCAATTTTTATATTATATTCACAATATACGGCATTTTATTTATTGGCATTGTTAATAGCAGCACCAGTTCTGTCTGGTCTGCTGTTTATAGCAGCAGTAAGGCTGATAAAAATTAATATCATGCCTAAAGCAGCAGTGATATTATGTGGTAGTCAAAATGCACTGATTGTTAATATCAAAAATAACTGGATATTAGCACTGATAAAGATGACGCTGACGATAGCAGAACTTAATCGCTGGCAGCAGAAAGTCAGTCAGATGGACATATCGTTCAATCGACGGGGGCAGGTCGTTTATGAATATAATAGTACCTTATGCGGTAAAACAATAATAAATATAAAAACAATAAAATATTATGATATATTTGGGTTGTTTTCTTACAGCAAAAAATATGCTGTTGAACAGGTAATATTAACAATGCCTAAACAAATTACAGAGACAGATTACTATAGGAATACGCAATTATACAATGTTTTGCAGGATAAAGAAAAAGAATTCACTGAAATAAAACAATATCAATTGGGTGATGATATTCGCCATATTCATTGGCCAGCCAGCGCTAGGCAGGATGATATTTATATAAGGCAATATACTGCCCAGATTGCAGTGGGCAATAAGCTGGTAATATTTGATAATCCTTTGACGGAAAAATTTAATAATGCTATGTATGAATTTTTTTATGAATTTGCCCAGTTTTTTCTGCAAAAATATAATGTTTTTAATTGGTATTATTTAGGGCAGGATAATGAAGTATATTGTCGACAGATTGAAAATAGAGATGGATTAAATTATGAAATAACGGCGTTTATGAAAAATGCCGGAGAAACAGCAGATTATATAGAACATTGGTCTAAAATAAGCAGTGATATGCCAGTTGATTGTCAGCAGATAATTTATATAACAACAACTGATAATATAAGAACAAAATCGCTTGATAAACTGTATCCATCTCCGCAGATAATAATGATGCATGATAATGATATAGAATATATTGATAATAAAATAATTTATATCGATAAAAATGAGCTGGTGCTTAGCTTAACTGAGGTGGAAGGTTTATGAGCAGGAATATTAGCCGTATTTTGGTCCTTTATTTAGGGGTAATGGCGATATTGCATTGTTTGTATGCTTACAGTACTTTATCAGTGCATAATGATGAATATATCTTTGCCGCAGCGATTAGTGCAATTTTATTTATAGTCAATTGCCAAAAAAAACAAGCTTATATTATAGTTTTTTATGGATTGGGATTATTATTGCTGGCATATATGTTTTGGGTACATAATCATGAAATATATGTAAGCGCAGTATATTTAGTTAATAGTTTTATTGAAATTATCAAGCAGCCATATCATTTGGATTGGCAGCCATTTATAATAGCGGCAGCTGACAAAAATATATTATATCAGCCAGCAATGTATGCATTGATAAGTTTGACAGCCGTGTGTTTAAATTTATTGATGATAGATATAAAGGGCAGTGCCGTTATTATTTTATCAACATTGCCTTTGTGTTTTTGGGGGCTGTATTTAAATGTGATGCCAGGGCTTATTCCTCTTACGCTATTAGTGATTTTTTGGTTTAGCCTATTGAGTTGGAGTGGACAGCAGAGCTTGCCAGTGTCAATAACAGCTTTATTAATCGTTTTGGGAACAGGCTGTCTGCTGCAGTATGTATTTCCGCCACGTGAATACAGGCAGCCAGCTATAATAAAAAATATAGCGGCAGCAGCTAATTCCTATTTAAATGATTATCTATCACCGACAGGGCGGGCAACAAGCTTTGATGATATTCTGCATGGTCTCAACGGCCGAGGCAAACTCGGCGATATTGATACTTTATCACAGACAGGGCAAAAAATTATGCAGATAGAAACCTCTGTGCCGGGCAGCGCGGATTTATACCTGCGTAATTATTCCGGTGCTGTTTATGTTAATAACTCATGGCAGCATTTACCTGATAATATCTATATAAATAATCAGGCTGTTTTCGATAATTATTCAGCTGGTGCATGGTATGATCAAAGTGCTATTATTTTTGCGGCATTAAAGGGAGATGCTAAAGGTCAGGCACTTCTTAATCAATATGCCGCAGCAGAAAATGCCGGGCTGCAGCGGGATTATAAATTTACTATCAGGCATATATTTACCAATAAAGAGCAGTATTTTTTCCCTTATGATGCGGATATATCAAGTGAGATTTTTCGCTATGATAGAATATATGATACCAATGGACAGAAGCTTTATCAGACAAAAATATATTTGCCGCCAGCTGATTATGGAGCTGTAGCGAAATTTATTGATGCTTATCATGCACAGAATAAATATATAAATTATTATTATCAGGCGGAAAAACAGTATCGTGATTTTGTATATAAATATTATCGACAGGTGCCGGCAGGCGTTTTGGATGAGTTTTTGCAGGTGTTTCCTGTGGAAAAAGTTTATGATGAACAGCAAAAAGAACAGCTTATTGAACGATTACAGGCATATTTTCAAAAAAATTATCAATATACGTTGAGTCCAGGCAAAGTTCCAGCCAAGCATGATTTTGTGCAGTATTTCTTAAATGAATCGCACAAGGGCTATTGTACTTATTTTGCTTCAGCAGCAGTTTTGATTTTGCGGCAGGCGGGGATACCAGCCCGCTATGTTGTTGGCTATGCAGTTCCTGTACAGCTTATTAAGGACGGACAGAAAATTGGTATGGACAATTATTCTAATCCGCTTAAAAGCATAATTCTTAGCGATAAACAGGCACATGCCTGGGTAGAAATCTATGAAGATGGCTGGGGCTGGCGTCCGGTAGAATTTACACCGTCGGAAAATGCTACAGCCAGGCCGACAAAAGCAAAGGTTCAACAAGCAGCCGGAAAAACACAGCAGCCAGCAAAACAAATGGCAGCACCAGCTAAAGAGAATATAGCTATAGATGCTAGGCAGTCGCAGCAATATCATGGGAAAATACTGTTGTTGATGATAATTTTGTTTATTGGTTCTATCGCCTGGCGAAAATATTGCCAAAGCAAAATAAAAAAACTGCTTATTATTGTTAGTGATAACAGTAATAAACAGATATTAGATATTTATCAATATGTGAACCGTTTAACCGATTATTTAGGGATAAGACCATTGCGGCAGATGGATTATACCGAGTATATGTATTATTTGCAGGACAAGGAAAAACGCTGGCATAATATCGCATTGCCGGAGTTTATAAATATAGTACTTCAGGCGCGCTTTGGCAATGGAATTATTAGTCGGCAGCAATTAGAAGAAGCCTTGCTTACAGTAGGGAAAATGCGGCAGATAATCTATGCTGATTTAAATATTTTCCAAAAAATAATATTTCTATATATTTATAGACTATGACTTGTTTTTTTCATGGTGGCGATAATGACAGGAGTATTTTATGAAACGTTATATAATGCATGTGGATATGGATGCTTTTTTTGCATCGGTAGAGCAGGTTGATAATCCGGAACTTAGGGGGAAGCCTGTTATTGTAGGCGGCGATAAAGCACGTGGTGTTGTCTGTACAGCATCTTATGAAGCCAGAAAATATGGTGTTCATTCGGCAATGCCGGGGATTCAGGCCAAACGGCTTTGCCCGCAGGGCATATTCCTGCCAGTGCGTCATGAGCGTTATAAACAGGTATCAGCTGAGATATTTACTATTTTTGCTGAGTTTTCGCCTAAAGTAGAGCCATTGTCAATTGACGAGGCTTTTCTTGATATAAGTGGTATGGATAAAATCTATAAAAGCATTAATAGCTGTGCCCGACAATTAAAAGAGCGGATATTGTTGCAAACTGGCATTCATGCGTCAATCGGTGTTGCTCCTAATAAATTTTTGGCTAAAATTGCCTCTGACTTAAAAAAACCAGATGGACTGGTAATAATAAGGCACGGGCAGGAACAATCGTCTATTGCCCAATTACCATTGGGCAAATTATGGGGCGTCGGTCAAAAAACAGCGTTAAAACTCCATAATATGGGATACAGGCAGGTCAAGGATATTCTGCAGGGCAATATTAATAGTTTAAAGAATGCCTTGGGTGAAAAAACGGCTGTTCATTTATGGCAGCTGGCTCAAGGCATAGATGAACGGGAAGTTGAAAGCAGCCATATTGCTAAGTCTATTGGCAATGAAGAAACATATGCCGAGGATATTAGCGGCGAAGAAATTGTAATGGAAAAATTTCTTCATTTGGCGGAAAAAGTCGGTTGGCGTTTGCGGCAAAAGCAAATAAAGGCCAGAACTATAAGTATAAAAGCACGCACAGATGATTTTACGACATATACGAGAAGTATCACTTTGCCGGAGAGTACCGATTTTGATAGTGTATTATATAAGACTGCACAGACATTGTTTAAACAGCTGCCTGTATTGAATAAAATAAGATTATTAGGTTTGACAGGCAGTAATTTTACTGAACCGGCAGAAATGTCATTATTTAATGATGTGAGTAAAATTAAGCAGGAAAAATTGTATAAAGCGATTGACAGCCTCAAAAATAAATTTGGTGAAAATATTATAACTAAGGCTAAGCTTATTAATAGGCAAAAAAAAGACGATTACAGTTGATAGTAATCGTCTTTTGGTATCAGCCAAGCAGCATACGGTCATTGGCCATTTCACTGCCCGAAGCTTTTTCAAACATTGATAATAAGTCATTGACGGTAAGATTTTTTTTATCATCACCGCTGACATCAACGATAATTTGTCCATTGAACATCATGATAAGACGGTTGCCGCAGCGCAGGGCATCACGCATGTTATGCGTGATCATTAAGGTCGTTAGCTGTCGTTTATTAACGATGTCATTAGTTATATTTAGTACCTGTTGCGCTGTTTTGGGATCAAGCGCGGCAGTGTGTTCATCGAGCAGCAATAATTTTGGCTGGGCCATTGTTGCCATTAATAAGGTCAGAGCCTGACGCTGTCCGCCTGACAATAGTCCCACCTTGCTCTCCAAACGGTCTTCCAGACCGAGATTAAGCGACTGCAGTAGTTCACGAAATTTATTGCGCTCACTTTTGGGAGCACTCCAGCGTAAAGAAAGTGTTTTGCCGCGGCGTGAAGCAATTGCTAAATTTTCTTCGATCATCATGCCGGCAGCAGTCCCCATCATGGGATCCTGAAAAACACGACCGATATATTTGGCACGTTTATGCTCGGACCATTTGGTAATATCATTATTATCAATACTTATTTGCCCGTTGTCTACTGGAAAAGTGCCAGCTATGGAATTCATTAATGTTGATTTACCAGCACCGTTACCACCGATAACCGTAACAAAATCACCAGCTTTTAATTCCAGGGAGACATTGGTTAAAGCAATTTTTTCGGTAATAGTGCCGGGATTAAATGTTTTAGAGATATTGTTAACTGTAAGCATTAGTTGGCCGCCTTTCTCTTTTTTGCATTGAGCTTTGCCTGAAATAACGGCATGGAAAGAGCTAAAGCAACTAATACGGCAGTGAATAGTTTCAAATCATTCGGCGGCATGCCTAATTGCAGAACGACAGCAATGACTATGCGATAAACTATCGAGCCAAGAATAACAGAAATCAATGAATTCCTAAAGCTTTTTGTACCGAATAAAACCTCACCGATAATAACTGAAGCTAAGCCGATAACGATGGTACCAACGCCCATACCGACATCGGCAAAACCATTGCTTTGGGCAACTAAAGCGCCTGATATGGCAACAAGACCATTACTCAGCAATAAGCCTAAAACGATAGTCATATCGGTATTAACACCGTTAGCACGTATCATATGCGGATTATAGCCGGTAGCGCGGATGGCAGCACCAATTTCCGTACCGAAAAACCAATAGTTAATAACAGCAATTATGATAACGGCAATAAAGCCAATAATTAATATCATCATTTGTTTATCAACATTTAATGGGAAAAAGGAAAAGATGGTATCAATTTGCAGTAATGAGATGTTAGCTTTGCCCATGATGCGCAGATTGACGGAATACAGGGCAATCATTGTCAAGATACCAGCCAATAAGGCCGGTATCTTTAATTTTGTATGCAATAAGCCGGTTATAATACCGCTGAGCATGCCGGTAATGCAGGCAATAAAAATTGCCATAATAGGAGTATAGCCAGCAACCAATAACGCTGACGCCGTGGCAGCACCAAGCGGAAAACTGCCTTCTACGGTTAAGTCAGCTATATCTAAAACGCGGAAGGTTATATATACACCAATGGCCATTATCGACCATAGCAGACCTTGTGAGATAGTAGGGATAATTAAGTCCAAATTAATTCTCCTAGTTAAATTTATTCGATGATGTCAGCATCCTTGGTTAAATCAGCAGGCAGGGTTATGCCTAGAAGTGCTGCATTCTTTTTATTTATAGTTATTTTCAAGTCTTTGGCTGATTCAATAGGCATATCAGCAGGTTTCTTTTTGCCATCAAGGATATCAGCAGCCATATGACCGGTTTGCAGTCCTAATTTATAGTAGTCAATGCCATAAGTAGCTAAGCCGCCTTTTTTTACCATATTGGGTTCGCCGCAGATTACGGGGCGTTTAGCAGCATTAGTTATAGCTATAAGTGTAGGCATAGCCGAGGCGATGACATTATCTGTAGGTTCATAGAAGACATCTACTTTGTCGGCAAGGCTTTGGGTAGCCTGCTGAATGTCATTTACAGTTGATACAGTGGCGGTTTTTACCGTTAAGCCTTTGCTTTTAGCATATGCTGTCATGGCTTTAACCTGAATTTCGGAGTTAATTTCACTGGAGGAATATACTGTACCAATTATTTTGGCATTAGGGAAAAGTTTTATAAGCAGATCAATCTGTTCTTTTATAGGGCTCATATCAGTAGTGCCTGTTACATTGCCACCGGGTTTTTCATTAGAAGCTACTAACCGGGCACTTTTATAGTCGGTGATAGCAGTGCCGACTATTGGAATATCTTTGGTTGCATTAGCTATTGTCTGGGCGGCTGGTGTAGCGATTGCACAGATTAAGTCCTCTTTATTGGCAACAAAGCGCTGGGCAATATTTTGCAGATTAGATTGGTCGGCCTGAGCGTTTTGCTGGTCAACGGTAATATTTTTTCCTTCAATATAGCCGCGTTCTTTAAGACCTGCGATAAAGCCTTTATTGGCAGCATCCAGAGCATTATGTTCAACTAGCTGTACGACACCTATTTTGAGATTTTTTTTACTATTGCTGTTATCAGCGGATTGTGAACCGCATCCGGCAATAATTGATGCGGCAAGAATGCCTGTAAGACCTAGTGTTGCGAATTTTAGATTTTTAAATGTAAACATATGAGAGCAGCACCTTTCTGTATAGTAAAGTAATTTACATCGTTTAATTATACAATATTACAACTTAAAAATCTATATACACAAGACAATAGATGGAATTAAAAAGACAAATGGATATTACTTTTATCAATGCTGTCAATAATTGAAGAAAATTGCTATGAAAAAGAAAAAACTAATAAAAAAATCACCCATATAAAATTATTATTTTATATGGGTGAAGATTATATTTCTTTAAATACCACAATATTGAAAAGTGTCAAATCAGGATGAACCTGCTGACCTACCTGGGCATTTTTTATATTGACGATGCCATTGGAAGATGCTCTTATAACGGTGTCATTTATCTGGGTGTATAAACTATTTACCTGGTTCATTGCTTCATTTTTTTTACGCTCATAATAGGTAATGTCTTCAGGTCGATTGCCGATAGTACTATGCTTGTAATTTTGTTCCGCGGCCGTAAGTTTATTTTGGGCAGTAGTTAATTCCTGTTGTTTAGTATCCAGCTGAGCTTTGTCAATGAGATTTTTTTGATATAAAGCAGATGCACTGTCAAAATCAGCACGAGCTTTTTCAGCCGCAGTTACCGATTCATCAACTTTAGTTACAAGCGTATTTTGTTCAGCCGGCGAATGCGGTGTTTGCGCTGCTTGTAAGTCAGCTTTAGCATCGAGCAGATTCTGCTGGGCTTTTTTTAACTGCGACTGTAAATTAGAATCATCAAGACGAGCCAATATCATGCCCTTTTTTATTTTAGTACCATCATCTACGTTGATTTCTATAATACGTGAGTTTATTTTAGCTGTAATAGGAATAACGGTTATATTTTTAGGGTTGTTATGCAAAATTGTTGTATTATTGGTAAAGTTAAAATACAACCATATACAAGGGATCGGCAATAATAAAATGAGAAATAACAGTATAAGGAAGGCCATTCTTTTTTTAGTGGTATTAATAAGCTTATTAAACATGCCAAAATCTCCAATCTTAATATATAAGAAAAGGAATAAAATTATTCCTAGAAATAATAAAATATAATATGTACTGTAATACTTTATCTTAATATTGGGATTTTGGCAAGTTAACGAATTATTAGAAATTAAATTAATATAGTTTATCTAGTACGGAATCTTTGATACCAAAGGTATGCTCGGGTTTAGGAAATTCACTATTTTTTACATCACTGATATAAGTTGTTACAGCAGTATTAATATCTATATTTAAATTGGCATATTTTTTGACAAATTTAGGGGTGAAATCGCTGTACATACCTAAAATATCATTTATAACTAGTATTTGACCGTCACAATAGCGTCCACCGCCGATACCAATAGTGGGAATATGGAGCTTTTCCGTAATTAATTTAGCCAGAGCTTCAGGAACAGCTTCAAGGACGATGCTAAAAGCACCAGCGGCCTCCAAGGCTAAAGCATCATTGATTAGATTTTGAGCGGTAATTTCTTCTTTACCCTGAACCTTAAAGCCACCGAAAATATTTACTGACTGCGGTGTAAGACCAATATGTCCCATGACAGGAATTTGGGCATTAACAATGGCTTTTACAGTAGCAGCCATATTTTGTCCGCCTTCTAGCTTAACGGCTTCAGCATGACCTTGCTGAATAAGTTGCCCGGCGTTGCGTACAGCTTCTTCAATGCTGACATGATAGGACAAGAATGGCAAATCGGTTACGAGCAGGGCATGTTTTAGACCACGAGCAACACACTGGGAATGGTAGATCATATCTTCCATCGTTACCTGCAGTGTAGAATCATGTCCCTGCATAACCATGCCGACAGAATCGCCGACTAAAACAGCATCAATGCCGCTGTTATCAACTAATTGAGCCATAGAATAATCATAGGCGGTAAGCATGGTGATTTTTTCTTTATTTTCTTTGGCTTTGAAAAATGATTGAGTTGTAAATTTATTATTCATGATTGTTATATCCTTTTAATAATTTATAAAAAACTGTTGCTTGGTGTTCATCTAATCGTTTGTTTTTTATCATATCAACAGTGGCTAAACTTAAACTGCGGAATAAAAATTCCTTTTCGGGGAGATTTTTTTTTATTGCCTGCAATTGAAGGTTAACAGTATTGACGTCACTTCGGACAATCGGACCAGTAAGAGCACTTGTGGGACCTTTGTCTAAGATATTATCAATAGTGCCGCGTAATAATGGTTCAATAGCAGATAATAAATCACTTTTATTAAGACCGGCCTGTTCCAGACAGTCCATCCCAAAACTGATTACGGTGATTAGATAATTGGCTAGAATAGAAGCACCGGTATGATATAAAGGCTTTTGCGCAGAGGTAATTTCGCAGTACTTTCCACCTGTTTGCTGTAAAATATTTTTAGCTGTGTTTATAGCAGCAGGCATTCCTTCAATAGTAAAAAAAGTTTTTTCTAAAAGAAGAGCACTTGTATTGATGTCGGCAAAGCTTTGTAAGGGATGAATACTGCCGATGGCATTACCAGCTTTTTTAATTTCCGATAAAATATCAGAACTATGGGCACCGCTGGTATGAAAAAAGATGGTAGCAGTAGATTTCATCTGGGCAATTTTTGCAGCAATAACTGGTAGTGCCATATCAGTAGTAGTTATAAATATTACATCGCAAGTAGTGAGCAGCGCTGTTAAATCAGTATATTGCTTAGACGTGGTTGTTAAGGCGGCTTTTTTAGCAGAAAGTGCGGTTTTACTATAATACCCCTTGATATTAAGCTGATGTTTTTGGAAATAAAGTCCAAGGGCAGTGCCGACCTTGCCGGCACCAATGAAGCCAATGTTTATAAATACCACCATCCTTTTATTATTGGCGGACACAAAAAAATGCCTTTTCTGTCCGCTGATATAGCTTTAAAAGCGTATAAATGCAGACAAAAAAGACATTATTATTAATAATGTTATGTATGGCAGTCTTTGTCGCAAACGATCAAAGCTATATAGTATAAATTTATATGATAGGGCTAAGTGCAGTTCCCTAAGGGATACTGCCAAATGTACAGCTCGATTATCGATGCTGTCATAATAGCTCTACATGATGAAGTATAGGACATATTGCAAATAAATGCAACAGTACCATAAGTACAAATAGAATTATTTATATGAATCAAGAATATTTTGCATATCAGCTGGCAAGGGGATTTTGATATCAATTTTTTTATGACTGATAGGATGCTCAAAAATTACATGATAAGCATGCAAGGCTTGCCGCTCAATCAGAGTGCAATCACCACCGTATAAATCATCGCCCAACAATGGATGTCCACAGTGGCTCATATGGACTCTTATCTGGTGGGTTCGGCCGCTGTAGAGTTTAAGGCGTACCAAAGAATAATCATTTTTGCTCAATAATACCTTATAGCGGGTAAGGGCTGATTGTCCATTTTTACTGACAATACGTTCAATAATGCTATCTGGTTTGCGTCCGATAGGCTGGCACAGCATTGCCTCAGCTGGCTTTGGCTTTCCTTGGACAAGGGCTTGATAAAAACGGCATATTTTGTCATGGCTTGTTGTCAGGGCATATTGTATTTGCGGCTGCTTGGCAACAATGATAAGACCGGTAGTATTACGGTCAAGCCGATATACGGGATGGCAGCCGATATTTACTTGCTGTGACTGTTGATAGTAGTTTACTACGATATTTACCAAAGTATCGCTGTGGTCTTTGGTAGTAGGGTGGATAAGCATATTGGCTGGTTTATTTATAACGAGTAGCCAGTCATCTTCATATACAATAGAAAGTGGTTTGTCACAAGGTATAATCTGTGAAGATACGGCTAATTCATAGCTGATAGTATCACCGCTGTTTACTACGGCACTGGCAGCATGAACTTCCTGATTATTTATATATAAATGTCCCTGCCATTTTATTTTTTTCCATAAATTAGTGGAAACTTTAGCATGAGATGCCAGAAAATAGCGGGCTTTTTGCTGGGGATAATCAGCGGGAACAGTAAAATTTATCATAGAATGTCTTTCTTTATTATTAGGTAAATACTGATAAGGGCCAAAATAAAGCCACAAGCTGTGCCTAGACAGGTGAAGATAGGCTTGACATTAAAAATGATATCGGCTTTATAGCCAATAAAACCACCAATGCAGGTGATTAAGGCAAAAGTGATGCCCAGACCGCTGACCCGCCCAAAAATTTGTAAACTGCTTTTATTTTTGTCAGAAGAAATTTTTTTATTCATAATAACACCCTTTACAATTTTAGCATAGATAATAAATTTATGATATAATCAAATCTAGTATGCAGTATAAACCTATAAAAAGTAGTTTTTATAAAGTGTGATATAAGTATTGTTAATATATTTTATAGAAAGAGGTAATTTTATGCGTAAAAAAATAGTTATTTTGCTATGTATGTTGTTAGTAGCTTTTTCAGCAGTAGCCATGGCTGCCGCAAAAGATGAATCAGCAGATACTGACTGGGTAGCTATTGACTTAGGTCATGATAATAATGATACATATTATTTTAATAAGGCAACGATGCATTATGATAAAGACAAAGACGGTAATATAAATAAACAGATTGTGGTCTATGAAGAAAAAATGGTAAACAGAAATACTAATGTTCTGACGGATGGTTTTTACAGCATTACTCAATGCAAGATAAATTTAACAGAACCAGCATTATTATTGGGCGAAGAAACTTTTTATAAAAAAAGCGGTGAAGAGCGCTGGGTACAAAAACCGTTATATTTAGTATGGTATCCGATAAAACCAAATACAGTTGGTGAAAGCAGATATAATGCTGTAGCTGTTTATGTACAGCAGCATCCGACATTATCGGAAGAATAAATAAAAAAGGCAAAATATCACTTGATTATCATTTTCATATATGTTAGGATAGGACAAGAATATTAGTTTTCCTAATGTTTTACTAAAAAATATATATGAATGATTAAGAAAGATATTTAAGTAGATTTTGCTAAGCTTAATAAATAAGTATTGCTTGAATGTAAAGACAGCTATATCTTTTAGGATAGCTGTCTTTTTAGTATGTGAATTTAATGTAGCAGGTCTTTTTAGGGAACTGGTTTCATACAACAGCAATTGATTAGTCCGCTTGCTCCGATCATTGTATTTGCCATTATTAATAAGTAAAAAATGTTATTCAAAACGGCGATATCATTGCTATGTAAATAATACTTTCAAATGATTATTATTTATGGAAATGAAACTTGTAATAAATTAATGAATTTTAATTAGGGAGATGAATTTTTTTTGAATTGGTTCAACAATTTGCGGACAGGTGTAAAAATAAGTTTATTAGGAGCAGGCGCCATTATAGCCTTAGGCATTATTGCCGTTATCGGTTATATGGGATTAGAGCAGTCTTCTGACAGCACGGAAAAAATGTACAGCCAGAATTTATTGGCAGTGCAATTTATCAATAATACGCGTTCACAGAGCCATCAGATTGAAGCCGATATCTATGGACTAATGAATACAGAGGATCCTGACGCAGAACAAAAATGATACAATCAGAACGATTGTACCATTCAACGATTTATGAACCTGGTGCAAAGTAAATTCGACCGTGTGCATTTAGTTTTAACATGCCATTTAAACCCAACTGTGAGAGTGCGTACATTTTTGTGTAAAGTCCAAATATTAGGATGAAATTAATTTAAGTTTTACAAAGAAATTTTGACGCGATCACCAAAATAAATCATGAGGTTATCCAGTATCATTCCCCAGTTTCGAATGGGCATTGTCCATTTATCAATGATGTTCATGGTTGTTAAATACAGCAATTTCATCAAAGCATTATCCGAAACAAAGGCACTTTTTGTCTTGGTCACTTTTCGCAATTGACGGTTGAAATTTTCAATCGCATTGGTTGTATAAATTAATTTACGTATTTCTGGTGAATATTTGAACATGGTAGAGAGTTCATTCCAATTAGCTCTCCAAGATTTTACGCCTAACGGATATTTTGAGTTCCATTTAGCTTCAAATTCATCTAAAGCAAATAGAGCAGCCTCTTCGGTTGGGGCTTTATAAATTGGTTTTAAATCAGCGGTGAACTGCTTAACATCTTTATACGATACATAACGTGTCGAAGCTCGAATCTGATGAATTACGCAACGCTGTACTTCTGTTTGAGGGAACGCAACATTGATGGCTTGTACAAATCCAGATAAACCGTCTACGGATACAATAAGAATATCTTGAACTCCACGATTTTTCAACCCATTCAGTATAGAAAGCCAATATTTAGAGGATTCACTAGCTCCCAACCAAATGCCCAAAACATCTTTTTGTCCTTCTAAATCCGTACCAATGGCGATATATGCAGCTTTTTTTGTGACAATGCCGTTTTCACGGACATTGTAATGAATGGCATCTAAAATAACCATTGCATAAACCGTTTGCAATGGGCGCTCTTGCCATTCATTAATAAGGGGCAACAATTTATCTGTTATTCTTGAAACACGACTGTCATCTACATCAATGCCATACATTTCTTGCATTGTTTTTTGGATATCACGAGTGGATACGCCTTGTGAGTAAAGAAAAATCACTTTATCTTCAATGGTTGAAATATCTGTTTGATGTTTTTTTACTAATTGTGGTTCAAAATCTCCGTCGCGATCACGCGGTATTTTAAGTTCCATTTCTCCGTTGGAACTTTGAACAATTTTAGTCGAATAGCCATTGCGACTATTTTTGGTGTTTTTATTTTTGTAGTCATATTTGGAGTAACCAAGTTCTTCATCCAATTCAGCATCAAGAGCTGTCTGGATGGTTTCAGCCGTAAGCATTTTAACAAAATTATGGACATCATTCATGTCTTTAATACCATACTCTTTTATAAGATCTTTGAGTTTGTTATTTTCTTTATTTGCCATAATAAAATACCTCCAATATTAGTTTTATTTTACCTAACATTGGAGGTTTACACAATTATTTCAGCACTACCAAAAGAGAGACTGTAACAAATTATGTGTAAATAGAATAGATGAGCTATTCCTCCTGGATTAATGTTAGAATAAATATTAATTTAGGAGGTTTTATTATGGCCAGACAAAGAAAACTTTCCCCAGAACGTAAGGATTTTCTCCAGAAACTGCTGAGTGCATATCAGCCGGAAGGTGCGCAGGATGTTCAGAACATGCTCAAAGATCTCTTCGGGGATACGTTGCAAACCTTGCTGGAAGCTGAGATGGATGAGCATCTGGGTTACTCCAAGTACGATTATAAAAACAAGGATACGGATGACAGCCGGAACGGTTATAGCAAAAAAACCGTGACGTCTACAATGGGTAATATTCCTCTCGACATTCCTCGTGACCGGAAAGGTGAGTTCCAGCCGCAGGCTGTGAAGAAGAATCAGACGGACGTTTCTAATATCGAGGACCAAGTACTGTCCATGTATGCCAAAGGGATGACCACCAGGGATATCACTGCACACCTAAAAGAAATCTATGGCGTAGATGCTTCTGCTGAAATGATTTCCCGCATGACAGACCGTATTCTCCCGATTGCTAAAGAATGGCAGAACAGACCGCTGGCCAAGAAATACGCTATTGTCTTCATGGATGCTGTCCATTTTCATGTTAGACAGGATGCTCAGATTGTAAAGAAAGCCGTCTATGTTGCCATTGGAACTCGTCTGGATGGTTACCGTGAGGTCCTTGGACTTTGGATTGGCGGCAATGAAAGTGCAAAATACTGGGTCGGCGTCCTGAACGAAATCAGGAACCGAGGAACGGAAGATATCTTTATTGCCTCTGTTGACGGTTTGACCGGATTTGTCGATGCCATTGGCGCAGTTTATCCTGCGGCAGAAGTACAACGCTGCATAGTCCACCAGATTCGGTATACGACTAAATTCGTCTATTATAAGGACATGAAAGCATTTATCCAAGATCTGAAGGGAATTTACCAGGCACCTACCCTTGAACAAGCGGAAGTGGCTCTGGACGCCTTGGAAGAAAAATGGAGCGATAAATATCCCTCTTCCGTTCAGTCCTGGCGGAATAACTGGCCGCAGCTATCCACTTATTTCAAATACCCCTTGGAAATGAGGAAGATGATTTATACGACGAACCAGATTGAAAATTTCAATCGCCAGCTGCGGAAAGTTTCTAAAAGCCGGACGATTTTTCCTACGGATGATTCGCTGTTTAAGCTGCTCTATCTGGCGACCATAGATATTACCAAGAAGTGGAGTGGCCGCAACCATGATTGGAATAAAATTGTTTCCCAGCTTTTCATTTATTTTGCTGACCGTATTGAACCGGCTGATTTGGAATGATGGCAAAAAAATAGCCTGCTTGCTGATTGACAAGCGAGGCAACAAGTGCCATTATGTTGGCATATATTTTTCGTGATTTTTGAATTTCCAGCATTAATCCATGGAGTTTACACAGAATGGATTACACTCTCATTCCGGAAGCCAAACGAGCGTCGAATAATCAGCTTAATCTTGTTGTTTGTGGACTCGATTCTAGCGTTGCTTACCTGCAACTGGATGGTATTGAGGATATGATCCTTGTGCCGCATAATCTTTCGTTGCAGTTCAACAAACTCAGGGATCCGGCAATGCCGTGCCCATTTCACCCAGCGTGTCAGTTCACCTTCAGCAGTATCCACATTAGTCATCTTCAATAGGAGCCGCAGCATTTCTTTCAGCTTATACGCGCGGTAAAGCCGGTTATCCGAAAGCTGTATCATTTCCAGTTTGGCTTCCTGCGTCGTAGTAAGGTTCTCAGGTGCTTTGCCTAAAGCATAAGCTGATCCCTTGATATCCTGAGATCGCTGCCTGGCGGCGGAAGCTGCTGCATATTCTTCATCAGCTGCTTTGGGATGGCCTTTCCGTCGCTTGCCATAACTTTCGGCAACAGATTTTGCTTCATGCCAGCTTTGACGGCGGACATTGTCGAGTGCTTTCATCGCCCATTCCACCACGTGAAAGGCATCGACACAACGGATGCAGTTCGGCAGATATTTCTCAACACAGGATGTAATCCATTTTGCACCGTCGCCAGTGACGACCCGGATGGATTCTCGCTGCTCCTTCGTCAGTTCTTCCATGAATAGCGTCAGGATGGCTTTGCCGTGTCCCTTATGTGCCCATACAACGGTATTGGTCGCATGGTTCACGACGACCGTGATGTACTTATGTCCCTTACGGTAGCTGGTCTCATCAATGCCGATTTCCTTTAGCCCATCCAAACGGCTCTTAAGATTCGGTTCGATGTCCTCACGGACGCGGGAAATGATTTTGCCGACGGTATCCCATGAGATACGCATATATTTGGCAACAGCACTCTTATTGAGCTGCGTTGCCAGCCAAGCGGTACTGGTTTCAAACTCTTTAGTAAAGCGAGAGCCGGGATAAGCCCAAGGCACACTGGCGACATGGACGCCATGGTGCGGACATTCAATGCGCGAGGTGTCTGCAACGATCTGTACGATGACGCCACCAAAATCAAGGGCTCGCCAAGATCTGCTGATGCGGCCAGTGTCGTAGCCCGGGCACTTTGCTCCGCAAATAGGGCAACGATTTTGATCTTTCTTGTATGGCTTAACATTGATTGTGAGATGGCGAACTGCATCTTTGTCCGTCCAAAGTTTTACATCCTCAATCATGATGTTCTTGACATTTAAAAGATTTTTGCATAATGTAGAAGTAGAGACCACTTGCATCCTCCTCGGAATGTTTTGGTGTAGGAACTTCTACATTACCACGGATGCAGGTGGTTTTCAATTTATTTAGTTAGGGGATGGCTTTTCTACCCACACAAAGTAGTGAAGCCTCAATTTTTTAAATCAATTTATTCCCACATACAGGACATACTACAGCATTTTCGAAACAAATCTTTTTACACGTAGGGCATCGTTTATAATGCCCAGACTTATATGCCTTCAATAGTGCTTTCTGCATGTTTAACTGTTCTTGATTATCACTTCCAGTCTGTTGTATATGATAATAATCGCACGCTGAATTCAAATCACGTACCATTTCAATATACATATCTTTATACTTATCATTCGACTGTGCCTGTGTCTCCAAATAATCTTTAATTCTCGGTATATGTCTTTGAATAAGCTCTAGCTCAATAAAATTATTATCTATATTCTTCCATTGACATGCTTTTAAATATGATACAGTCCCCATTGACATATAAAACAAATCATCTTCAAAAAAAATTTTTTGCATACATTTGTTTGCGTTTTCAAACTCTTCTAACGCAAGATAGACTTGTAACATATGATAGTAAGTTCCATATGCCTTGCGTCGTAATCCTTCTTTATACCACCTTAAAGCTTCTCGAAGATCAGTATGAACACCCTCGCCCAAACGATACATCAACCCTATAGACTGGCATGCGCTCCCTGAGCCTAATGCCACTGCCTTCTTATAATGTTTCATAGCTTCTTCATAATCCTGAAATTGCCCATTTGTCCCATTATAATAATCATCGGCGATCTTTTCCTCTACCTCATATGCAGACGTCTGAGCATCCAAACAGTCAGCTTCTAATTGAGAATTATTCTCATCGTACTGATCATCAATTTTTATATATTCCATAATCGCATTTATGGCTTCCGTTATAGATGTATTAAAAAATTCGCGATTATCATTAACACGATACGCATCTAACAACTTATGAACAAATGCTTCAGCATGGGTATAATTATTTACTTCAGCTTGATATCCAACGAAAAATGGAGTAGGCACTCCCGTCGATGCAGATAACTCACTCGCCCATTCGTCTGGATCACGCCTCGTCCCCCCCACATTTATAATCCCTTTCATAGATGGATTGATTAAAATATACACATATCCCTGATCACTCATAATTTATCACTCCTATGATTATTAGTCTAACCTTTATATTTCATATGTGAAGATACTCTAGAAAAACCGCTCTACATATAATCATGTCTTGACAAATAAGTATTTTAAGAATTCACTATACCATTCTCTCTTTAAGAACCAAAATAACACTGTCTATTTCCCAGATCAGCATTCACTAATTCCATTTGAGCATGCTCCGTTTCAGACCATTCCGCCAGATATGCCGCTGCTTTACGCTTTATTTCTTGTAAAAGCAATGTGTCTGCCTGCGCAGTAACCGTTTGCCCAACCGGACAAATGCCTAATTCCTGCACATTATTTACAACACGCTCCATGGTTTTCTCTGGATTACTGTAATACTCGCTGCCACGTATACGTATAAAACGCCAACCGAGACGTTCCAAAATGGTTTGCCGTTCCATATCCTGACGAATTTTCTCCTCACCGCTGTGCCAGCGTTCCCCATCACATTCAACGACAACCTTCTCATTTCCATCTACTACAACCATATCAAGACGATAAGCTCCTACCGGCCATTGTTGTATCACTTGATAGCCTTTAGCCACCAAGCTCTTTGCTACAGCCTCTTCAAAAGGCGACTCAGCTTGCTCTTCTACCTCTTGCATAACGACATCTACAGCTGCCGGATCCGTTACATAATCTAGTAATAATTTTCGCATATCTCCCTGCTTTAAATCTTTCGACGCATCTAATGAATTTACAACCCAAAGCTGATCTTTCGCCCGACTAACGGCGACATTATATCGTTTTTTGGTAGCATCATCTACCCCCGGTCCAGTCATTCGTAGCGGTCCATCATCATCATTGTTATCTACCATCGATAAAAAAATGATATCTCTTTCATCTCCCTGGAAATTCGACGCATCACCACAAAGAATATGTCGCTCTTCAAAAACAACCGGATCAAGATGCTCAAATAGCATCTTTTGTACTAATTTAGCCTGATTATCTCCTAACAGTGAAATAACACCTATTGTCTTCCCTTTATATTCTGGCGTATCGATGCAAGCCATAATCAATGCAATAATGGATTCTGCTTCCACTTTATTTACTTTCTGCTCACGGATCCCCGCTGTACGATAATTGATTACTGCCGGAAAAAGTTTACAATCGCTCGTATCTCGCAACGGCTTTATTTTATACTCATAGGAAAGCATATTACTGAACCCGATAATATCCGGTACACAACGAAAATGTTCCCGCAATATCAGTGGCTGGAATACTGTCTTAGCAACATCATAAAGAGAGAATGTTGCTGTATACAGATGCCAGTTTGGTATCTTGTCCTTGATATACATATCTACTAAAGCATTCATCTTATCGAAGTCTACACCAACAGCCATCGGGCTCACTTGTTTATCGTCACCAACGATAATAATTTTCTTTGCCAGATATGCTATTGGTAACGCAGAAACGTCAGCCTGACTAGCCTCGTCGACAATGATTACATCAAACATATTTTTCCCTGGTACTAAGCTGTTCATCACGGTATTGATCGTCATAATCCAAGCTGGCACGGCAGTTTGGCATTGTGCCATAAGTTTTCGCGCAGCCACTCGAAGTCGGGGCGCATTTTTACCAGTTCCTTTACCAATCTTCTTAGTCGTCTGTTTCCACCCCTGCAGAGCCTGCCGCATCGTAAAATCTGATTCTGTCCGTTTCAGCAAATAATACCATGCACTATATTCTGCAAGCTCAGTCGTTATACTTCGATAACTTTTACTCAGGCTCAAACTTTGACGCTGTAATTCCTCAAATGGTTCTGCCGTCAGTTCCTGTATAATTCCTGCATACTGTTTCCATCGCCATGCATCTTCTATTCTATCTGGCACCTGGCTTTCGCCGTGAATGCCAATACGATTACGGATACTATCAGCCCACTCAGGTGCTACAGTATAAAGACGTTGCAGCAACTCATTACGATTCATCTGTAGTGCATATTTAGAATAAAGCTGATCTAACTCCGCAAAAATCTCAGCATATCTCACTGAGTCTTTGGCGGAAAACGCTCCATACAATATATTGCACAAAACTGAATGTCTCCCAGATAATGCAATTAAATTATCACATGAAACAGACAATTCCTGTTTTGCTTCACAATAAAGCAAAAAGGCTGCTTGTATTTTCGTGAGACATGGCAATATATCCGCCACAGCATACAAAACATTCTGCATCGACTCAATTTCTGAATCAAACTGTCCCCGTGAAAACACTTTCCCTTGTTCTAAACCAGCATCTTCCACAAGACCTATAAGCTTTCCAAATTCCTTTTCATACCAATCAAGATATCGTTTGATTGGCTGCACCATTCGCTCAGCAACAACCTCTGGTTCCTCACCATCATTCAGACTCATAAATTCCGGTACTTCATGTTTTCCCAAAAGCTCATCCCAATACCGGGAACATTGTTCACGGTGCTCCTGCAACTTCATGATATGCAAAACTGTAGAACAGTCCTCAGGCGAAGAAAGTGCCTGTCCATTTATTGACACCATCTGGTCAACCTTATCATAATCCTTATGTAACATACGTTTCCACCGCGATATCTTCCCATTTTCGGTAAAGATTTCTTGCATTTTACGTATTGTATCCGGCAGCATGCCAAAATCACATACATTGCTGAATTCCACATTTTTACCAAAAGTTTCTTCGGCAACTTGATCGGCAAAACCACAAGTTTGTTGAATACTATCTAAAAGAATCTCCCATTTTTTACGGGCACCACCGCCTCTTTTGCCATCGACAGCTGCATAAGTCATCCAATCCTTTATTGATTCAAAAGTAGCTAAATAGGTTTCCAATGCCTGCACTGAGCTTTCTTCCGCCGTCTGCAGTATCATAGATGTTTCATCCGATTCTAAAACAAGTTTCTCTCCTGCATCATCAAATTTACAATGCATACCCAAAGAAGCTACCATTTGCTCTATATCTCTCTGCCGATTCTCTATAACAGACAATAATTGTGTGAATCTATCTGGCAATAGTAATTGAGATGGGTCTGGCAAATCAGAAGCCAGTTCTTTCTCCTCGTCACATGAGATTCTTGCATTGCTATGATAAAGCGTTGACAGTTCTTCAAAACTCAACGGTAAAGGACGATATAATTCCACCTTTCCCGGAATATAGGCCAATGATTCAGCGTTTTCATGAACAAACCTGGCTGCAGCTGAAGGCGAGATACTTTCACCATTGTAGGCAATCGGTTTGAACTCACTATATTTTATTGCATAGATTTTTTGACGAAGATCTGCTACTTTATGAATAATTTCATCCCGAGACCTTTTGGCTGAATCTGCTTTTTTCAATAATTCACTAGCTGTATAAAGAGAAAGGTATTCTGTTATGCCATCCACTGAACGCTCCATATCATTATTGGAGTCATCTATCACCGATACACACAAATCTTGCAAAGGCTTCGGTAACTGTCCCTTCAACACTGATAATGCTTTTTTGGTGTAACTGGTTACCAAGACACTTCTGCCTGTTGCCAGAAAATGTCCCATCAGATTCGCAATCGTATGAGTTTTCCCTGTACCTGGTGGCCCCTGTACTAGCACCGCATTATGCCGTTCAATCTGCTGCGCAATTTCCAACTGTTCCTTGTTTGCTGGTTTGGCAAGAAGGATGTCTCTATCCTCACCGCCAACTTCCGCCAACTGTTCTGTTATGTTTTTTTCCTTCAGTTCTGGCACAGCATCTATTTTCCCTCCACCAATTACGTCAATAATCGTTGTAGGGATATAATCCGTCGCTTTAATATTTTCCAGCGTCCGTTCAATAAATCGGTCTACTCCATCGACCCGTTTACGCACAAAAAATACGGGCTTAGCTGCCAAAAACAGCTTATCTGACGTACCAGCAGGTACAGACTCTTCCTCGTACAAGAAAAGGCTATCCGGACACAGGCTATGAATAGCACTTTTCAGAAAATCATACGCATCATGACGATCTAGTGGATGATAATCCCCGGTATACAAATCCTCTTTTAGCTTCTGTACAATGGTATGATTGATATCATCTATACTACTAAGCAAAGTAGTATAAAGTTCAGATTCTACATTCGTATCACAAATTAAAAGGATATTATGCTCTGCATCGAATTTCATTTTGACTTTTTTAAGCAAAATAGGATGATTAACTATCTTCTTCTGCTGATCCATTAGCAGACCATTTCCCACCATAAGCTCTATAGTTTCAGCATCACGTTCTAAATCTACATATAATTGATATAAATCAACAAAAAGACGGCGCACGACATCTATCTGTTGTTGTTTTAGGACCCAAATGTCCCGTTGTTTCAGCCAGGCTTCATAAAGACTCACACGAATTTCACTGGATGAAAACGACTCATAACGAATTTTCTGGTCAGCATCTTCAGATGGGAAAGCACGACTCTTTTTTATGGTTACTTTCATAGAAAACTTTTCCCATCCTGGATTCAACCAGTCTTTAAATACCTCATTAGGTTCAGGACAAGACTGAAATGCTGGTTTATGTACAGAAAGAATCACTTCTTCCGCTCCACCAATATCATCGTTCTCTTCTACACGATCCCGATAATTAAGCGTAATATTCTGCTCATCCTGTGGAATGCTATCAAAAAAACGGTACCAGTTTTGTCCATGAATATCATTTATAATTTTGGTACGCAATAAACTCATTTCCCTGATGAACTGAAATAAGTCGATCGCCTTTTCTTTCTCCTGTTCGTCCATAAAATAACCACCCTGTTCGCCGTCTCAATTATTGCTACAGCAAATATTATTAATTCTCTATTTCGGCATTGAATTATCAACACTTTTCTGGAGAAGTTTCCAGAGGCGTGACTGCCTGTATTCTATAGGACTTTTGTAAATCAAAGTTCTATAGAATTCGTTTTTCTAAAAACCATTATACATATTTATAATTTTCCATATAAATTTTCAAATACCTCTTTATTGAGTAAATTAATAGCACCTCTATTATGTTGTGAAGAACTTACCCTCCAAATAGAATCTATAGTGGCACGCTTGTCAAGACCAAAATCGATAAATTTCTAAATGTATCAGGCAGCAGACATTGCAGCATTGAGCAGCAGTGCCGGGAAGTAGCGCTCTGCTGGCGGGACGTTCCCGATGGCTGAGTGGCAGCGCTGGAAGTCATACACGTTGATGTAATTGCGGATGGCCTTGCGAGCCTCCCGGATGTTGCGGTACTGCGTGAGATAGGCTTCCTCATACTTGAATGTCCGGAACCACCGCTCAATCTTGATGTTGTCGGCCCAGCGGCTCTTGCCATCCATGCTCTGGCGGATGTTGTGTTCCTTGAGAAAAGCCTTGTACTCCTTGCTGGTGAACTGGCATCCTTGGTCGGAGTTGAGAATCTGCGGCTTTGCTATACGGAGAGCCTTCCTTACGGCGGCAATGACCATCCGGGTGTCCAGGGTATCGTCCACCTCCCAGCCAACAATGCAGCGGCTGTACCAGTCGATGATGGCTGTCAGATAAACGAAACCGTGCTCCAGGGGAATGTAGGTGATGTCGATGGACCATGCCTGGTTAGGCTGCTGAATATCCACATGCTTCAGCAGGTAGGGCATCACCTGCGCTTGTTGCTGCCGCTTGGAAAGGTTCATCTTCGGATAGATGACGTCGATGCCCATCTCGCGCATATAGCGAGCTGTCTTGCGTCGTCCGGCCTGATGCCCGAGGCGCTGCAGCTGCGAGGCCAGCTGCCTTGCGCCCCAGGCAGGATTGTCCGTGTGGAAACGATCGATGATGCGCTTGCATTCCAGCTCTTCATCTGATGGAGTGTTCTCTTTGGGGTGGTAGTATTGGCTTGTGCGGTTGACGCCGAGCAGCTTCGCTGCTTTCCGAAGGGAAAGCTCCTTGCACTCACTCCTCGAAAGGTTTTGGAGAATACTGTTTCTCGTAGTCCGGTCCAAGAATTTCCTCAGATTTTTTTTTCAACCAATCCACCTGCATGGTGAGTTGGCCAACTTTGCGGGCATAGGAGGCTTTCTCCTTCCGCTCGGTCTCGAGTTTTTGATTGAGGTTGTCCTCTCTGGAATCATCGAATATGATGCTTGCCTTGCTGAGAAACTCGTTCTTCCAGTTCCGCAAGAGGTTCGGCAGGATTTCGTTCTCAGCCGCCAGCGTGTTGAGGTCTTTCTCACCCTTGAGCAGCTCGATGACGAGATCGGATTTGAATTTCGACGTGAAATGACGGCGCGTGCGTGACATGATGATTATCTCCTTTTTCATTGATCGCCTCCAGTATACCACGAGATTCACATTAAGAAATAGTTTCGAAGTTGTCTTAATTCATAGTTCCATTATATATTTCCATATTTTTGAGATAATTCCTCTATTATTCCCTTATTCCAAGAAAAAACCCTTAAACAATAGTTTATACTTTAAAATTATAGCTTTCACGCCCATGCTCCTATTTTTGGCAGACTGGATTCTATTGATTTGCATAAAAAAGGCCCCGAAGGGCCTGATGGTTTATCACGATATAATATTTTTCCTTAGCGATGTTAAAACAATCTCCTTTACATAGTAAAATGCCTCAATATATTGTTATTTTACATCCACGCAACCTACATATAGTATCATTTTCGATCATCTTACGTCCTGGCGCAGAACAAAAATGATACAATCATGACGATTGTATCATTTAAACGATTTATGAAACTGGTGCAACATCGATTCGACCGTGTGCATCGCCAAGTCAGATACCCCACAGGCTCACTCATAATTTGCGGTATTAAATTTCCAATCGCTCCATATCGTAACCAATAAAATTCATTTCCCTAGCTATCATGATTTTTAAGAATATCGATAGCTCGTACATCAGTCATCTTCCTGTCACCATCTACTACTCTATAACGACCGCGCGTATAATAACCTCAAAGATATTTTTATTCTGCCTTCTCAATTTTTGTATACCTCAACAGAATGCAACCTCAACAATTTGGAGAATAGAAAACTTTTCCAAATTAAAATAGGTCTGTAATTTTTCTTTACTACCATACTGTACGTTAAATTTCCTCAGCAACTATATTATTCTCATTAGCGTGGCTACCCTTAATCCATCTAATCCAATTACAGAGACAATATTCTTATTTTAATTGAATTAGCTCACAATAATCTTCCATTGAGCCAATATCCAAAAAAACATGTTCTAGACTGTTATCTTGAATCTGCTCTGGTACCCATGCGAATCGCACTTCCTGCTGATACCAATAATCAAAAACTTTTTCTGTAAAAACAATCCGGTTCTTATCAAAGTCTTGTAAAGGATCTATATATTTTATCTTTCGGTAAGAGCCAATCCACCCATTCGACATTTTTTCCTCAAATGCTTTAAACAACTTTTCTTTGAATAACGCTGTGTTTTTTATAACCAAACATGCATCAGCTTCGAATTGCGTATACAAATTAATATCATATACACAAGATAAGCAATATACATAATAATTGGTACTAGATCTAGTTTCCACTTTCACATTACCAATTGGCGCAGAAGTAAATGTATATTCTGTATTAGGATCAGTATATGACATCTCAAAACCTTTTGGATGATATTCACAAGCCAATGGATAGGCTACAATAAAATGGACAGTTTTCTTGAGGAGCTGGATCGGCAACGCTTTTCCGGACAATTTTTCAGAGGAAGGATTGCCTGATAACCCAACCTCCATGTTTTTATAAAATTCCGTTTTTCATAATAATATTATAATTATAACATAAATTAGTAAAAAACTGACAGAACTAGCCAATGTAATTTAACTGTCGAACTAATGCATCATTAAATTGTCCCCCCATTTCTCCAACCTCAATTCCCGGAAAATATCCTAACATGTATCATGCACTTCGCGTCGCTATTCTAGCAAATGCCACCATGATGCTCGATATGCATAGTGCAGGACTACATCGTAAACAAAAAAGTTAATCTTCGCCAACCATGGGAAATTATTAAAACGATAATTTCTACTTTAAAAACTATAACTTCTAGTCCGATCTACCCTGTTTCTTGCAAAGACCAATTATCTCTTTTCAAAAAAGGCCCGAAAAAGGGCTGAATGATTTATTGCGATATAATATTATTCCTTGGGTGTTATCCCCCCCTCAGTTAGAACAATATATACTTCTTCGCAAAAACCTATATAGTATCATTTACGTCCAACGAACATCCGGTACTAAAAGAGAAATTTTATCAGGATATTGCTGCAGTAGCTAAGGATTTTAATGCTAATTCAGCAGCCTTTGAAAAATTAGAACTTACATCGCAAAATCGTAGTCAGTATAAAAATATTCTGGCGGAGCTAAAAGAGTATCGTGATGTGCGCAGCAAAATAATTGAGCTGGCAATGCAGAATAAAAATAAAGAGGCCTTTGCTTTATTCATGCATGATGGTAAACATCTTTCCGATAAATTTAACAGCGATTTAAAGATATTGTCAGATGAGATACAAACAAGGGCGGAAAACCTTAATAAGATCAATCAGCAGGATGCGCAATTCCATAAAAATTTATTTAAGAGTGTAGTTGCCGTAGGAGCTATCTTTGTTGTATTATTAAGCATCTTAATCATAAAACAAATTACCGGACGTTTAAATGATTTCATTCGTTATTTTGAGATTTTAGCAACGGGTGATTTTGCTAAACCTATAAGTGAAGCCAGCCTTAATGACAAAAGTGAATTTGGTGATGTTTCCCGTTCGGTAGATATCATGAAAAATAATATTATAAACTTACTAAGGGAATTAACGGAAACGATTGATCAATTGGCAGCTTCTTCTGAAGAATTAGCAGCTAGTTCTGAACAGTCAGCACAAGCTTCTGATCAGATTGCGACAGCTATAACCAAGGTTGCCGGTGTATCGGAAAATCAAATAGAGGCCGCCGATAATGCCCAAAACGTAGTTACGGAAATTTCTTCAGCACTTGGTCAAATGGCTAATAATACGCAGACTGTTGCCAATTCGGCAGAAGATACAGCGCAGGCAGCCAATACTGGAGAAGAAGCAATACAAAAGGCTGTAACACAGATGAAAGCAATTGCCGATAAAACCAATTCAACAGTTGGTGTAATAAGTGAACTGGAAGAAAAATCACAGCAGATAGGACAAATTGTTGATGTGATTGCCAGTATTGCTGGTCAGACTAACTTATTGGCACTCAATGCGGCGATTGAAGCTGCTCGTGCCGGTGAATCAGGCCGAGGTTTTGCCGTTGTAGCTGATGAAGTACGAAAGTTGGCAGAACAATCACAGGATGCTGCTAAACAGATTACAGAACTTATCAATGAGGTACAAAAGAAAACCAACAATGCTGTTGTTTATATGAATGATAATAAACAAGAAGTAGATAGAGGAACAGAAGTCGTCGCTGAAGCAGGTCATGGTTTTGAAGAAATACTAAATATGATTAGAAATATATCAACAGAAATGCATGAAATTTCAGCAGCTGTAGAAGAAATCAGCAGCAGTACTGAAAATGTTGTTACAGTGGTAAGGGATATTGACATCAGTGCTAAGGAAAATGCAGCTCAAACGCAGACTGTTTCAGCATCAACACAGGAACAGGCATCATCTGTTGAAGAAATTGCGACTTCCAGTGAGCATTTATCGCAGATGGCAGAAGACTTAGAGAAAGCTGTTCGTAAATTTAAGATATAATACTAATTATTATTCATGTTGTGCTACTTAATAAATTACTGTTTTCTAAAGCCGTCCCTGCACTGTGTGTACTGTATCTCTAGAATGCTAAAGCATTAAGAGCTACAACATAAGGAAGGTGGCTTGACGAAGTCAAGTCGGAAGGGTTAACCCCTCAGGCAGCTTTGCTGCCAGCTCCCCTATATGGGAGCCTTTCAGGCATCTAAAATTCAATTAGCATAATTCGAATTATTATATATAAATGAAGACTATCGTATGTTACTAAGGACATGCGATAGTCTTTTTTTGAAATTTTACTGATAATAGATTTATCGTAGATAAATAAATAATGCCTTAATAAATATTTTGTGATATATTAATAGTTAGTGTAGTATTATGAGTAATTTTACGGTAATTAGATTTTATTCAAATAATTACAAAAGAATGATAAGTTTACATCAGGGAGATGGTTTTTTTGAGTTGGTTTAACAATCTAAAGGTAGGAGTAAAATTAGGAATATTGGGGATAGGCTCAATAATAACGTTATTCATTGTGGGGATAATAGGATACTTATCAATAAATCATGCAACTAATGCTTTACAGGATATGTATGCCCAGCAGTTAAAGGCATCAATGCTCATTAATGACGCTCGTGCACATACGGGTAAATTAGAAGCTGATATTTATGCCATAATGGCGTCTAATAATGTATCACTAAACCAGGAATATAATAATGATATAACAGTGCGCTCCAAGAAATTTAGTGAAGATGCTAAGACTTTTGAGCAGCTTGATTTGTCAGATAAGCAGCGTAGTCTGCAAAAAAAGATAATGGAACATGTACAGGAATATCGTGCCATAAGGACTAAGGTAGTAGAGTTGTCCATGCAGAATAAAAAGGCGGAGGCTTTTGAACTGTTTGTATCTAAAGGTAAGCCTCTTAACGACATAATAAACGATGATTTATTGGCACTGTCGCAGGATGTAGAAACAACAGCGGCCCAGATAGATAAAAACAATACCACATTAGCAGTATATACAAAAGCAGTGTATATTGTTATTGATATACTATCGCTGATAATTATAGCCGTATTAAGTATTCTTATTTATAAACAGATAGCTGGACGATTAACTGATTTTAAACAGTATTTTGTTGTTCTGGCCGAGGGTGATTTTTCCAAGAAAATCAGTGCCGCCAGCCTAAATGATAAAAGTGAATTTGGTGAGGTTTCACGTGCTGTCGAAACAATGAAGGAAAATATAGTTTCTTTAATAAAAGAACTGACAAATGCTATTGAGCAATTGTCGTCGTCATCGGAGGAACTCACCGCTAATTCTGAGCAATCGGCGCAGGCTTCTGACCAGATTGCCGGAGCCATAGCTAAAGTAGCTGAAGCATCAGAAGAACAATTAAATGCGGCTAATAATGCTAATGATGTTGTTGAGCAGATTTCTACAGCTATTGCCCAGGTTGCCAATAATACCCAGACGGTTGCCAATTCGGCTGAGGATACGGCCGGTGCTGCAAATCATGGTGGTGAATCAATCCAAAAAGCTGTAGAGCAGATGCATACCATTGAAAATAAGACCAATTCGACAGCTCAGGTAATTGGTGAACTTGAAGAAAAATCCAAACAAATCGGGCAAATTGTTGATGTCATTGCCGGCATAGCTGGTCAAACTAATTTGCTTGCTTTAAATGCAGCTATTGAAGCAGCTCGTGCTGGTGAAGGCGGCAAAGGTTTTGCTGTTGTAGCAGAAGAAGTAAGAAAATTAGCTGAGCAGTCACAGGAGGCCGCTAAGCAGATTACTGAGCTTATCGGTGATATGCAGAAGAAAACCGATAATGCTGTTATTTATATGAATGACGGTAAAAATGAAGTTGAATTAGGGGCAAAAGTTGTTGCTGGTGCAGGCAGCAGTTTTGAAAAAATATTGGCTATGGTTAATAGGATGTCAGGTGAAATTCACGAAATTTCAGCAGCAGTGCAGCAGATAACCAGCAGCACCCAGGATGTTGTAACAGTAGTTAATGATATTGATAATGCCGCCAAGAAAAATTCAGCTCAGACACAGACTATTTCAGCATCAACCCAGGAACAATCAGCATCGATGGAAGAAATTGCCGGAGCTAGTGAACATTTAGCTAAAATGGCTGAAGGTTTGGAACGTGCAGTATTTAAGTTTAAAATTTGATTATATTGAAAAAAGAGCACGGGCTTAGGCCAGTGCTCTTTTTAACAATATATTATAAACCGTTTTCAGCAAGATAATAAGCCAGCCGTAGCGCTTCGCGCTGGACGGTCTTCAGGGGTATATTTTTTTCCAAGGCAATGCGATGACAGTCATCATATTCCGCTGAAATATTATTGATAGCATTATTATGCATACTGATTTTGCAATGAACCTGCCCGTAAACGGTAGATACAAGCTTTATTTTACGCGCTAAAGCAATGCGTTTGGCAGGTGCCAGACGAATGCCTAAAGTAGTAGTTTCAGTAAATATGATACTGCAGCATTGGGCATGTTTGTCATTATTAGTCAATACTGACAGCATTTGGGCTGGTCGATTTTTTTTCATCATTATTGGTGCAATCCAGACATCCAGAGCACCGGCAATGAACAGTTTTTCGCTTAAATAATCAAATATCTGTGGGTTCATATCATCAATATTGGCTTCGAGTATCAGTAAATCTTCTTTTACCGGGGCAGCAGCTAAAACATCTTTTACATACATGCGCAGGACATTGGGCTGTTCCAATTCCCAGGAACCGGCGCCATATGCTATTTTTTCAAAAGAGGGAATTTGCTGGCTGGCATTTTCACAGGCTAATGTATTAAGTATAGCAGCGCCAGTAGGGGTGATTAATTCTTTATTTATTTCACCGGATTTAAATGGGAAGCGTTTCAGCAAATAGGCTGTAGCCGGTGCTGGAATAGGCATTTTTCCATGAGCACAGTCAAAAAAACCCGTACCAGTATGCAAATTACTCACATAAATATTTTTTACCTGCAGATAATTTAAGCAAATTACAGTGCCTACAATATCAATTATAGTATCAATAGCACCTACCTCATGAAAATGAACCTTATCGATAGATACACCATGAACATGTGCTTCCGCCTGGGCTAAATTAGTAAAAATATTTACCGCAGTTTCTTTTAGCTCATCGGCAAGACTGGATTGGGAAATTATCATCGTTATATCATGCAGATTGCGATGGGGGCTGTGCTCATTGGTTGTTACGTTGAAATAACAGGCAGTGATGCCTTGCTTATTTACTTGTTTTATTGTTATGGCATATTCTTTGTCATCTAGGTTGAGCTTGTGTAATTCGTTAACTAATTGGTCTTGCGGCATGCCAGCATCGAGCAGTGCACCAATCAGCATATTGCCGCTTATGCCGGAGAAACAATCAAGATATAAGTCTTTCATAAAATCACTCCATTGTATAAAATATTAAAAGTAATATTTGTCTGAAAATGAGAGAATATTAATTGGAATTATTCTTTTTCCTTAAATGACGAATATAGAAAAATATAATGCAAACTACTATTAATATACAAATTAATAAGCTGAATTCATGTCCGATAGAAAGCATTTTTATCCAGTTTTCACCGAGTATTTTGCCAACGTGAATTATTAAAATGGTCCAGGGCAGTGAACCGGCAAAGGTAAAAATTATAAATTTTTTCATATTTATTCCGGCAAAGCCAGCGGGCAGGGAAATAAAAGTGCGGACAACCGGCAGCATGCGGCTGAAGAAAACGGCTTTAATGCCATATTTATCAAACCAGCGCTGGGCAGTATCGATATGGGATTTTTTCATAAAAAAATACTTACCATATTTGTCGATAAATGGACGCCCGCCAAAGTGACCAATATAATAGGTGATTATTGATCCGATCATTCCGCCGATCATCCCGGCAATAATTGTTCCCGTAAAAGTTAATTTACCCATAAATACAAGATAACCGGCAAAACCCAAAATAAGTTCGCTGGGAATAGGGATACAGGCATTTTCGAGCCCCATCAGTAGTGCAATGGCTAAATAGCCCCATGAGCTGATAAATCCTAAAAATAAAGCTGAATATTGTTCCATAAAATTGTCCTTTTCATAATAATCTTATATCAGATTATACAATGTTTTTGCCAATAGCTCTAGTAAAAAAATAATAACGGTAATAATTTTTATGAAAATATTGCTTTTTCGATTGACAATATATAAAATCAATTGTATTATAAATGAGACAAAACTTAATATCAGTGAAACAGGTGTCGTAAGACATAAAAGAAAAGTTGGTGCAATACCAACGCGGTCCCGCCACTGTAATGACGAGTAAACCTGCAAGATGTCACTGTACAGCGATGATGCTGTATGGGAAGGCGCAGATGAACTATGACTCAGAGCCAGGAGAACTACCTGTTTGTCGATCACCGTTACAAGATAAAGTTAATCCATAAGGCCGACTTGTCGTTTCCTTGTAGGATAAGCTGCCTATATGGTTTTATCTTGTAGTACCTGCGAGCGATGGGTAGGTGGTATTTTCGGACAGCATAGTCATATGGTGCCAGCAAATACCCCCTTCTTTAATTTATTAAATGAAGGGTTTTTTATTTGTATATGGGGATGTCTGTGCCTAAATAAGTGATTGACGCTGAAATTTGTTATTAAATCAAATTTATAGGAGCGTGTTTGAACAATGTTTAGTTGGAAAAAAATGGTAGTCGCATCAATGGCTTGTATGACAATGACGGGATTTATGGCAACTTCTTATGCCAGTTATAAATTAAACCCAATGGTTCATGATGCTACCCCAGCACTTAAAAAGGCCGCAGAAATAGGTGTTCGCACTTATAATAATCCTCAGATGGCTAATGCAGCGGATAAAGATGCTATATTGGTTATGAGCTTTGGTACGACATTTAAAGATACGCGTCAAAAAACAATTGATGCAACTGTAAATGCGATTAAAGTAGCTCATCCTAATACCAAAGTAATTTTATCTTTTACTTCCCATATTATTATCGATCGTATCAAGAAAAACGAAGGACTTGATATTCCAACTCCGGAACAAGCCCTTAAGGATTTAAAAGCACAAGGTTATACCCGTGTAGCAATAGCATCTTTGGACGTTATTCCTGGTATGGAATATGCTTATGATACAGCAGTATATGATCTTTATAAAAAAGACTTCAAAAAAATGACCTTGGGCGTTTCCGCTATGTATTGGATGGGACAGGAAAACCAGCGCGATGATGTGACTGAGTTCTTAAAAGCATTTTCTACTCAGTTCCCGAAAAATACAGCTAAAGATGAAGCTGTATTAATTATGGGACATGGGACTCCAAGCCCTGATAATGCGTACTATTCAGTTATCCAGAATCACATGAATATGCTTAATATGAAAAACACATATATTTATACTGTTGAAGGCTGGCCAAGTCTTGAAACTGTAATTCCGCAACTAAAAGCAAAAGGAATTAAAAAAGTAACCCTCATGCCAATGATGATGGTTGCTGGTGACCATGCGAATAATGATATGGCGGGTAATGAACCTGATTCCCATAAATCTATTTTAGAAAAAGAAGGCTTTACTGTAAAAACTTATATTCATGGTTTAGGTGAAAATAAGGCAGTACGTCAGATTTTTGTGGAACGTGCTAATGAAGCTTGGCAGGCATTAGAAGCTAAATAAGTTATAGAGCCATCCCCAATAATGTTTTAATAATGCTGTCCCCTGCTAATTAGGGGGCGGTATTGCTTTATAAAAATCTTTGCCTTTGACAGGAAAATTTTGTATAATTTTAAACTGTGTATATTATTTATTTTATTTGAGGAGAATCACTAATGACAGGTATTTTTTATGGAATAGGTGTTGGCCCTGGCGACCCCGATTTACTTACAATGAAGGCAATTAAAACCTTAGAAAAAGTTGATGTAATAATTGCGCCTAAAACAGAAAAAAAAGACGGCAGTGTAGCACTATCTATTGCTAGACCGCACTTTAAAAAAGAAATTGAGATTATTTATCAAGTATTTCCAATGGTTAAGAATTTCGAAGCATCTCCTCAGCAATGGCAGGATAATAAAAAAGAAATATTATCATTATTAAAACAGGGGAAAAATGTGGCATTTTTAACATTAGGTGACCCTATGTTTTATAGTACTTATATTTATATTTATCGTTTGCTGAAAACTGAGGATATAAATATTGAAACAATTCCGGGGATACCAGCTTTTTGTGCTATTGCTGGAGCGGCCGACTACCCATTGGTGGAAGGTAACGATATAATAAGTATTATACCAGCTACGGCTAAAGCTGATAAGATAAAACAAGCATTAGCATTTTCTGATAATGCTGTTATCATGAAGGTATATAAGAACTTTGATGATATTGTCACGACGCTCAAAGAAAAGGATTTAGCCAAAAATGCTGTTATGGTCAGTCGTTGCGGTCTGCCTGATGAAGAGCGTATTGATAATATAGAACAGGTTAATGCCGTACCTAATTATTTATCAACAATTTTAACACGGCGAACAAAATAAGAATTATGGAATCAGGTGTATACGATGGATATGAACAGGAAAATGATATTCTTGTTTATAGTGATTGCACTTATTGCTGCAATTTTTTCCGGCTGTGGCAGTGATAAAAAGACAGCACAGAATAAAGGCTATGTAACAATAACTGATGATGCCAATAGAACAGTGTCTTTGACTAAAAAACCAGAACGAATAGTCGCTTTATCAACATCTTTTTTAGAGCCGCTGCATGATGTTGATGCCAAAGTAATTGGCTGCCCATCTTCAAAGATGGGAGTTCCGGAGTATTATAAAGACTTGGCAAAAGTTGGTGCTGTTTATGACATAAATATTGAAAAAGTAGTGGGGCTTAAGCCTGATCTTGTTATAGCGATGAAAGGCATGAATGATAAATTTGTGTCTACTTTGGAAAGCAATAATATTCCGGTTATAGTACTGGATATGAAAAGCTATGAGCAGGTAAAACGTTGTCTTGATATTTTTGCCAAAATAACGGGAGAACAAGATAAAGCAGCGGCTGTAATTAAGAAAATGGATGATCAGATTGTTGCTGTTAAAGCAAAATTGCCGCAAAAAGCAATAAAAATGGCAATACTTCATAGTACAGCCCAGGATGTTACCGTGCAGTTGGATAACTCCATTGCCGGTTCAGTTGCGAAAATGTTAGGATTTACTAATGTTGCAGCTGACGTAAATACGCCGGATGGTAATACTGAATCCGCGCCATATAGTTTAGAGATGCTGGTAAAGAAGAATCCTGATGTGATATTTATAACCAGCATGGGAGATATGAAAACTATTAAGGCCGCAATGGAAAAAAATGTGGAAAATAACGATGCTTGGAAAAGTCTTAGCGCAGTAAAGAATAAGCATGTTTATTATCTACCGCAACATTTATTTCTATTAAATCCAGGTATACATTATCCTCAGGCGGCCCAGATAATGGCGCAAAAGATATATCCTGATTTGTTTACAGCTAATAAATAATAGATTATAATAAAAAATACTTGAATATAATAGCGCTTACCACAAACGGTAAGCGCAATTTTTACATATAGGGTGTAATATGAAACAAATACAAAATAAAAAATGCGGTATGCCAATAGCTTTATGGCGAATATTAATATTAGCAGTATTAACGATATTATTAGTGATAAGTTTATTAGTTAGTATATCCCAGGGGGCAGTACATATACCAATCAGTGATATTATTGCTGCTTTTTCAGGAAATACTGGAATAAACAGTCAAATTTTATTGAATATCAGGCTGCCACGGGCACTGCTCACTATACTGGTCGGTATGAACTTGGCTGTAGCCGGTGCAATATTGCAGGCCGTTATGAAAAATCCGTTGGCTGATCCTCATATAATCGGAATTTCCTCGGGGGCGGGGATAGCGGGAATATTTATAATGATAGTTGTGCCGCAGTACAGCTTTTTAATTACACCAGTAGCATTTGTAGGAGCAATGGCAGCGGCAATAAGTATTTACATATTGGCTTGGAAGAATGGTATAAAGCCGCTGCGAATAATTTTAGCCGGAGTGGCAGTAGCATCATTTATTGGTGCAGGTATTTCGGCATTATTGATACTTTATAGTGACAGAGTACATGGCGCTTTAATGTGGATGGTGGGCGGTTTTGCAGCACGGTCATGGGTACATGTGCATTTGATTTTGCCATATACAATAATTGGAATAATTTTAGCAATGTTATTTACAAGACATTTAAATGTTCTGCAGTTAGGTGATGAAATTGCCAAGGGGTTGGGTATGAATGTAGAACGTATCAGGATTTTTTTAACAGCAATAGCGGCATTATTGGCGGCTAGTTCAGTAGCAGTAGCCGGATTGCTGGGATTTGTTGGACTGATTATTCCGCATACTGCCAGATTGATCATTGGCAGTGATTATCGTTTTTTGCTGCCAGCATCGGTATTGTTAGGAGGTGCGGTAGTAGCCTTGAGTGATACGGTAGCCCGCTGCGCTTTTGCACCTTTGGAATTGCCGGTGGGGATTTTTATGGCGATATTAGGAGCCCCGTTTTTTCTCTTTTTATTACGGAGGCAGCTATAATGAATGCAATTACAGTTAAAAATTTGAGAGTTACATTAAACCAGGAATTGATACTAAATGATATAAATACAGTGTTTCCCAGCAATAAAATAACAGCCATTTTAGGACCTAATGGTTGCGGCAAATCGACATTATTGAAAATTATTTCAGGATTTATCCATAAATATCAAGGCGAAGTTTTGTTGGAAGAAAAATCATTGGCTAAAATAAAGGCAAAACAGCTAGCACAAAAAATTGCAATACTGCCGCAAAATCCAGTTGTACCGGAAGATTTAACAGTAGAAGAGCTTGTGGCTTATGGCAGATTTCCCTATAAGAATATATTCCAGGCGAATAATAAAGATGATGCAGCTATTACGGCATGGGCAATGGAGCAGACATCGGTGTATCAGCTTAAAAAAAGGCAATTGATATCCTTATCTGGAGGAGAAAGGCAAAGAGCCTGGATTGCTATGGCACTTTGCCAGCAGCCGGATATATTGATGCTTGATGAACCGACAACATATCTTGATGTGGCGCATCAGCTGGAAGTTATGCAGATAGTAAAAAAGCTTAATAAAGATAGTGGAATGACAGTTATAATGGTTTTGCATGATATAAACCATGCTCGGCTTTATGCGGATAATGTTATCGTTTTACATGACCATGAAATTTTTGCCCAGGGACAGCCGGAAGAGATCTTATCGGTGCAGCTGCTGGAAAAAGTATTTAATGTAGAAGCAATTGTCTACAAAAATGAACAAAATAGTGAAGAAATAATCTTTCCCCGCGCGTTATTGCGGTGATAATAAAAGAGGCTGTGACAAAATGAGGAATCATTTTGTCACAGCCTCTTTTATTATTTATTTGTATTTTTAACTTCATTATGGCGTTTGTTTTTATAAGCTTCATAACGGGCTTTACCAGCAGCAAATTCAACTTGCTCTTCTTCATTGTTGATTTCTAATGGCGGAATATGAGCCGGTTTAGAATTACGGTCGAGCGCAACCATCGTAAAATAAGCAGATAGTGCCGGAATAGGCGGCATATGTGAGCGTAAATCCTCTACTTGGACATCGACATAAACTTCCATCGAAGTTTTTCCAGCAAAGGCGATTTTTGCTGAACAGATGACCAAATCACCTACTTTTATGGGTTGATGAAACTGCAGCTCATCAACACGGGCTGTTACAACATTGGTACGAGCATAACGTCGGGTAACAGCATAGGCGCAGGAATCCATTATTTTCATTATTTCGCCGCCGTGAATATTACCTTCGACATTAGCTTGATTGGGCATCATTATTTCTGAAATAATCAACTCTTTTTCTTGCAAAGCATTTACACCTCTTTTTATTTAATTTATAAATTAAAAATAAAGTTTGCATAATTACATAGGGAAGTAACAGCTTTATATTTAATAGTATAATTTTATTGTACAATGTTTTATGTTGCTGTCAAGCGGTAATTGTAATTATAATTCAGACAATGAATCCATTATTTTAATGCATTTAAAAGCAGCAAAGTCCTTTTTTCCAGTCTGTCCAGTCAGAACAGCCGCAAAATCGACAGAAGCATTTTGCGCAGTTTGGGCATCAATAGTACTGTCACCGATATAAAGAGCAGAAGCGGCATTGATGGAAAAATGATTTAATGCTTGAATTAATGGTTTAGCAGAAGGCTTTGGTTCTTTGGCTTCCTCGGTGCCGATGATAATATCAATTAAATCATCAATTTTAGCTTCATTGAGGGTTTGCGAGATACGGTGAGCTGTTTTATTGGAAACAATACCGATATTGTAACCAGCAGTTTTTAATTTTTTCAAAGTTGGAATAGATTCGGGATATAAGAATGTGTTCGGTGTCATATGGATATCGGAAAATTTGCGATAGGCATTCTGCAGATTTTTTATAATAACGGGGTCTGTCTCACCAGTAAGAATACTGATGGCCTTGGGCATAGATAAACCGATGGTAGAAGCGATGGCTGTAGTGGATTGCTTTGGATAATTATATTGTTTAAATAGCTTTTCAAAGCACATAACAATGCCTTTTTCCGAGTTGGCTAAAGTATAATCAAAATCAAAAAGATATGTATTGTATGACATAAGGATTCTCCTGAATTATGTAGAATTTATAATAAGGGTAAATATAAAAGTATAATTTATAATAGTTATTTTATAATAATATTTTAATTTATACAATCAATTTGTTATACTAGACCATATACTTGAGATACATTAGGAGGGAAATAGATGCTTAATATAAAGAAATATTTTATGACAGAAATAACGCGGAAAAGTGCACAGGATTTCCTGCGGTATATTGGACCGGGCATACTGATAACAGTGGGGTTTATTGATCCGGGTAATTGGGCTTCTAATTTGGCGGCTGGCTCGGAGTATGGCTATACGCTACTGTGGATGGTAACTCTTTCAACGATTATGCTGATAGTTTTACAGCATAATGCAGCCCATTTAGGGATTGCTAGCGGACTGTGTATTTCAGAAGCAGCCTCAAGCTATCTGCCACGGCCGGTATCGGGGTTTTTGCTAATTTCAGCGATGGCAGCAGCAGTGTCAACGGCATTGGCGGAAATATTGGGCGGTGCAATAGCACTGCAGTTATTATTTAATATTCCTATAATTTATGGAACTATATTAATGGCAGTTTTTTGCACATTTTTATTGCGGTCTAATTCTTATAAAAAAATGGAAAAAATTATTATCGGTTTTGTATCGCTTATTGGATTGGCATTTATTATTGAATTGTATATGGTACCTATTGAATGGGGCAAGGCCGCTGTGGGCTGGGTATACCCAGCGATTCCACATGGTTCATTGGTCGTAGTTATGAGTGTATTAGGGGCAGTGGTTATGCCACATAATCTTTTTCTTCATTCAGAAATAATCCAGAGCCGCCAATGGAATCTTGAGGATGAAAAGGCTATCGTACGTCAATTAAAATATGAATTTATGGATACACTTTTTTCTATGGGTATAGGCTGGGCCATAAATAGTGCTATGATACTGATTGCGGCCAGTGTGTTTTTCACGCATAATGTTATAGTGGATGACTTGGCACAGGCAGTTAATATCTTAAAGCCACTGTTAGGTGATCATGCAGCACTTTTATTTGCAATAGCCTTATTGTTTTCTGGTTTATCTTCGACAACAACGGCCGGAATGGCTGGCGGCAGTATCTACGCCGGTTTATTTAACGAACCATATGATATAAAAGATCGTCATTCTTGGCATGGTGTAATTTTAACATACGCGCTGGCAGTTATAATTATATTTTTTGTAACAAATCCTTTTGATGGACTTATTTACTCCCAGATGGCTTTGAGTATGCAGCTGCCATTTACAATATTTTTGCAGATATATTTGACCTCATCAAAAAAAATAATGGGTAAATATGCTAATACGATAAAGCAAAAAATAATGCTGTTATTGATTGGCTTAATAGTTACAGGTCTTAATGTAATGCTTTTAGCAGAAATGCTGAATTTGAAATAATAGATAAAATATATTATTATAACATTGTAAACAGATAAAAAAGCTATAATAAAAGACATTGACTAAAACAGATCTAGTTATCCACAAAGTTATCAACAAAATGTGCAAAGTTGTGGATAACTATTATACATATACACGGGAAATTCATGTTTTTGTCCAACAAGATAAGAAATACTGATTAAATGTTTATTTGCAAAATGATATTAGGCGCTAGATAGTCAATAAAATCACCAATGATAGCTAAATTATAAATTTATCGAAAGGACATCAATAATATGAGTCAGGAAGAAGCTTGTATGCGATTGATACTATCGGCGATCTTAGGAGGAGTAATCGGCTATGAACGCCAATATAAACATAAAACAGCCGGGCTTAGGACTAATATTCTTGTTTGTGTAGGTTCCTGTCTGATAATGCTGCTGTCACAGCTTTTATATAATAGTGTGGAAGGCAGAACTAATGCTGACCCTGCACGATTGGCAGCTCAAGTAGTCAGCGGTATTGGCTTTTTGGGTGCTGGAGCCATTATTAAAGAACGTGTTAATATCACTGGACTCACAACGGCAGCCTGTGTTTGGGTTGTAGCCGGAGTAGGACTTGCTGTTGGTGCTGGTTATTATTGGGGGGCAGTTGTTACTGCTGTTATTGTTGTTACTGTACTAGTACTGTTATCGCACATGGATAATTGGATGAACTACAGGGCACTGACGGTTATTATATTGACGGAAGATGTTGCGGGACAGATAATGAAAATCTGTCGCTTAATACAAGCTGATGGTATCGAAATACGAAATATGCAGATAAAACGACTACCTAATGATATAATTTGTTTGGAATTTAATATATTTAGAGAAAAAGCAATTGTACAAAATGATATAAACATGAAATTATCACAATTGGAAAATATAATAAATGTAGAAGTTATTTAATGAATAGGAGAGATTATTTAATGAAGATTCAATCGGCGGCACTAGTAGGCCTTGGTGCGTTGGGAACAATGTATGCAGCACAAATTTTTGATGCTATGGGTAAAGAGGCTGTAAATATAATTGCCGATGCTAAGCGTGCAGAAAGATATCGGGAACAGGGTATATATCATAACGATAAAAAATATGACTTCAATTATATGGAAAAGTCAGCTAAGGCAGATTTATTGATTGTGGCTGTTAAATATCAGGCACTTGATAATATTATTGAAGAAATAAAACCTTTTGTTGGCGAACACACAATTATCTTGTCGGTACTAAATGGTATAACCAGTGAAGAAAAATTAGCAGCAGTTTTTGGGAAGGATAATGTGCTGTTGTGTACGGCACAAGGCATGGATGCAGCGAAAGCGGGCAATAAATCCCACGCAAAGCAGATGGGTTATTTATGTTATGGCAGTCATAATGGTGTAATAAATGAAAAAGTAAAAGCAGTAGCGGAGTTCTTTGATATGTCTGGACTTAAATATGAAATTGCTGAGGATATGCCGCGTCGTCTGTGGAGTAAGTTAATGCTTAATACTGGGGTTAATCAGGCCTGCATGGTATTTGAAACTAATTATGGCGGCTTACAGCAGGCAAGCGAGGCACGTGATGTTATGTTTGCAGCCATGCTTGAAGTTATAGCAGTAGCGCAAAAATCAGGAATCGGGCTTGATATGCAGGATTTTAAAATGTGGGCGAAAATAATTGAAGGACTGACACCAGAGGGAATACCATCGATGCGTCAAGATGCTTTGGCTAGACGGCACAGTGAAGTAGAGCTTTTTTCAGGAACAATAAAAAGACTTGGCAAAAAAGTCAATGTACCAACACCAGCCAATAATCTTTTATATAAATGCATACAATTGATGGAAGCAAGTTATGCATAAAATATGGCTATAAAATAAATCAAGGTCGGGCAAAATAGCCCGGCCTTGATTTATTTTATTATATCAGCAGTTTGAGCATTGGCGGCAGTTATTAAGTCAGCAGCAGAAAGCAGTAATTGTTCACCGCGCTTGCCAGCACTTATAGCAATACGTGGGAAATCGAGGGCACTTTCATGCAGGAAGACAGGAAAATTTTTTTTAGCGCCCAGTGGCGAACAACCACCGCGGATATAGCCGGTTAATCCTTGTACCTCTTTTAAATGAACCATTTCCACTTTTTTATTATTACTGACAGTAGCCAGCTTTTTTAAATTGAGTTCGTCATCACCAGGAATACAGGCCATTAGGACACCTGTTTTATCACCGCGGGCAACTAAAGTTTTAAATACCATTTTTATATCCATGCCAACATTTGCAGCTACGTGTACGGCACTAAGGTCATTGAGGTCTACTTCGTATTCTTTTATATCGTAGGCAATGTTCATTTTATCTAAAATACGGGCGGCATTAGTTTTTTTCATAATAAAGTCCTTTCTAATAAGAGGAATAATAAAACTACATATATTGTATTTCGCAAAAGCCTGCGTGTCAAAATTAGGTTTACGAGCAAAGTGCATTTTAGAGATAAATTAGGGCAAATTAAATGATAAATTGGATTTAAATAACAATTAATCATGAATTATATAGATAACAGCTTATTACGGCATTATTATAGAAGAAAAAAGACAATTACTATATAATGACAGAGATAAATAATAAAATATGAAAATAATACTAGAAAATGTATTGACAGTTGTCGTTTTATGAGATATAATAATTCCTGCGCTTAAGAAAGCGACAGGAACTTAAAAAGCATCAAGAGATTGAATGAGAAAAAGTTCTTGACAAAGCTAAACAGTTTAGATATAATATAAAAGCTGACTGTTGAGGCAGGCACCTTGAAAACTGAACAATACATCATTGTTTTAATGTTAAACAACCGGATGTGC
>NZ_JACHFH010000004.1 GCF_014201835.1 Pectinatus brassicae
ATTATACTAAAAACGAGAGGATCATGCTATTTTTATACCAATTATTATTGAATTTTCAAGGTACACAGGTTATTTCACGACTGCGAAGTTTGAGTATATAAGCTTATAGTTCAGCCATTTATTAGTTCTGTTTGTAATATTCCCTTGTAGTTCCTTTTTATAAAAGTGTTCAAATACTACCATCACAAAAATTAAATTTCTTTAATTTTCGATTAATCATCCTCTACTCCTGATCTACACAACTATGTAAAATTCTGGCTAAAAAATTATCTTTTGCTGCTTAACTTTTACTTACGTAAACGATCTACATATTCTTCAAAATTACTCTTTATAACACTTACCTGCGGACCATAAATAACCTGTATTCCCTCGCCTTTCTTGATGACACCAACTGCGCCAGTACTTTTCAAAATTCCTTCATCAACTTTATTCAGATCATTTAGCGTTAGCCTCAAACGCGTTGCACAACAAGCAATGTTTACAACATTATCAACACCGCCAAGACCTGCTGCAATATCTCTAGACAAAGGATCCTCTTCCACTCCTCCGACTTCTGTTCTCACTGTCTTTTCAGTCTGTTTTTCCTTATAATCCTTCTTTGTATAAAGCTTCACTTCTTCTCCATCGTCACCACGTCCTGGTGTTTTTAAATCAAACTTCAAAATAACAGCCTTAAATACCACATAATACAAAATGAAATAACCTGCAAACACTGGCAAAATCATCGGCCAATTTGTCTTTGCCGATCCTTGCAACAAACCATACAAAGTAAAATCAATTAAACCACAAGAGAACGTTGTGCCTATACATATATTAAGGAGATGCATAAGCAAAAACGATATACCAGCAAAAACACAATGCAATACATATAAAGCAGGTGCAATGAATAAAAATGTGAACTCAATTGGTTCTGTAATTCCTGTAAAAAAGGAGGTTAACGCCGCTGAAAGCAAGAGACCCCCAACAATTTTTCGATTGGCTGGTTTTGCACAATGGTACATAGCAAGCGCAGCCCCAGGTAAACCAGCCATCATAAATGGGTATTTTCCCGTCATAAAGCGACAAGCATCTACGCTGAATACCTTTGTATTAGGTGAAGCGAGTTCCGCAAAAAAAATGTTTTGGGCACCAAAAACATGAATACCATCAATAACAGCGGTCCCCCCATACCAGTTTGCCAAAATGGAATATAAAAAACATGATGCAAACCAAATGGAATTAGGATTCGCTCAACAAATCCAAAAATAAATGTACCAAAATAACTAGTGGTAAGCACTAAATTACCAATAGCAAAAATTCCTTTTTGTATCACCGGCCATATAAAGAAAGCTATAATACCTACACCAATAAAAACAAACATTGAAATGAGCGGTACAAAACGAACTCCAGCAAAAAAGGAGAACACTGCTGGCAACTGCTGTTTATAAAACCGATTATTCAGTACAGCAACTATCATTCCTGTTAAAATGCCACCAAAAACCCCCATCTGCAAGGAATTTATTCCACAAACATTGGTAATAGCACCAGCCATAACCGTATCGGCAATTTTTCCATTTGGAAGAATCTGTCCAGTAATCTTCAACATTGTATTAATGCTTGAATGCATAACAAAAAAAGAGATACCCGCTGTTAAAACAGCTACTGCTTTTTCTTGCTTGGCTAATCCCAACGCTACTGCCATTGCAAATATAATTGGCAAATTTCCAAAAATTGTACTGCCAACCTGTGACATAATCATCAATAGTCCATTGAGCATCGTTCCTGGTCCCAATAAATTAGATAACCCATATGCATTTACCGTGTTCTGATTTGTAAAAGATGCACCTATGCCCAAAAGTAACCCTGCTCCCGGTAAAATAGAAACCGGTAAAAAAAATGCCGTACCAATCTGTTGTAATACAGCAAAGGCTTTTCCATCAGTAATACGCTTCATGTTGTATACCTCCTATTAAATATTATTCGCTAATCTGTATTCCATAAGATGTTGCAAATTCAGCTCCTCCCAAAAGTGCATTATCAAATTCGCGTTCTTTCAAGCAATATTCCTTATCAGCAGAATCACAACGTCCAAACCATGGTTCGATACAAATAAACGGTGCATTTTTTTTCGGCGGTGACCAGATACCTACAACAGGTGCATGGAAATCCAGCGTCAAATATGGATTTCCATTTTCCCTTAAAATTGAAACCTGTTTTATTTGATAATCGGGAAAAATCAGTACATCATCATCAAAAATATTTTTTTCAAAGGACCATGTCTTATCTTGAAGGGGCAACTTATAATATGTTTCCTTGCAAAGATAGTTATCATCCAATTGCTGATAATTTAATGGTCCTTCCTTATCAAACGATAACCTGCATTTTTTTTTCCGACTCAGTAAATGGACATATAAATGCCGGGTGCGAACCAATTGAAAAATACATCATCTTATTTCCAGTATTCCTTACCTTCCAATGTACGATAATTTTACTACCCGCAAGTTCATAACTAATGACTAGTTGAAATTGAAATGGATAAACATTACGTGTCTCTTCATCATCCTGTAATATAAATTCAATTTTAGTTGCCGAATAAGATACTACAGTAAATTCTCTATCTCGGGCAAAACCATGCTGCTTCATCGGATAGGTTTTTCCCTGATATCGATATTGATTATTCCGCAACCGCCCTACAAACGGAAACAATACCGGAGAAGTACGATTCCAGTACACAGGATCTGCCTGCCAAAGATATTCACGGCCTGATTTAATGCCAGACAATGAACAAAGCTCTGCTCCATAGGTATCAATCGATGCTCTGATAGATTCATTTTCTAAAATATATCGCATTTCCTACAAGCTCCCTTACAATTATTTTCCCTTCGCTAATAAATCTTGTACTGTCTTATCTTGCGGATAGACACCCTTAGCCTTAATATTAGCTATTATATTCGCAAATTGCGGCAAATATTTTTCATGTGCTACCAATAGTTCATTTAAAACCTTTTCAGCAACTGCACCATTTTCTACCAATGGATTAAGATTAAATGCTTCATAAGCCACTCCATAATCACCTTTAATTGCCGCTTCAATAGTACATTCTTCCATCGCTTTCATCATCTGTAACCAGCCACGCTCATGTGATTTCATCTCACCCCAAGCTAGTGGTTCAGCTCCCTTGGCGGAAATCAAACTGGTTACTTCAACAATTGCATCAGCCGGTAAACATGAAATACTGCCACAATTAACTGTACTTACAACCATTGGTTGACGTTTATTATTATAGATAGCATTGATACATTCACAAGCAACATCACTATAATAAGCGCCACCACGTTTTTCCAATTCTTTTGGCTTTTCATGCAGCTTCGTATCACGATACAAATCAAATAAGGCATTCTCTACACTTTTTACCTGCTCAGCTCGAGTCTCCCCTGCTCTAAATTCATCAATACTGTGCTGTAACATTTCTTTTTTCAAGAAATAATATCGATGATAGCCACATGGCAGAAGATTCATCGTCTGCAAAAGATCAACGGGAAAATCCGCCTGATAGATATTTTTCGGTGTTCCCCCATCTTTATCATTGATATGTTCCAGTAAACTTCCTGTAACATCATGTCCATCTTTATCAAAAACCTTGTGCCAATGAAAGTGATTCAATCCTGCAAACCGATACTGTAAATCTTCTCTTTTACATCCAATCTTTGCCGGTTCCTTAATCATTGATATTTCTGGCACATTACAAAGGCCAATACATTTTTCCCAGCCAAATTGTTTTATAACAGTTTCTGTAATTATTCCACTCGGATTCGTAAAATTAATCAACCATGCATTTGGACAAAGATCTTGCATATCCTCTATTATCTGTTTCATCACAGGTATAGTGCGAAATGCTTTAAAAATGCCACCAGCACCATTAGTTTCTTGTCCTAACATACCATGTGAAAGTGGAATACGTTCATCCTTAATTCTTGCCTCTAACAACCCCACCCGAAACTGTGTTGTAACAAAATCTGCGTCTTTGAGTGCCACTCGACGATCCAGCGTAAGATGAACCTCAACCGGATATTGTGTCGCTGCCCACATACGTTTTGCAAGTGCACCGACAATCTTTAGCTTTTCTTCACCATCATGAATATCAACTAACCATATCTCACGAACCGGCAACTCATGATACCTGTTGATTAAACCTTCCATAAGTTCAGGAGTATAGCTGCTACCACCACCGATTGTAACAATTTTTAATCCTTTTTTCATTTTACTCAGCTCCTATCTTTCTTTTTACAACTAAATTATATAAATCCCCTAATTTAGTTACAATATTCTCAAAACATTCTGGAATAAAAGATTCAAATTATTGATGTTCATTACAAATTATCTGATATTTTTTGAAACAAAAGAAAACCCTACCAGTAAAATTATAATTTACTAATAAGGTTTTCTTATACTTCCATTATTTTTCTAAATTGCGGTCATCGATCAATTCTATTGAATCATTTAGATATACCATATTTTTTTTATAATCTATTTTAAAGATACAGCTGAATAACAAATCCATCGTATACTGCATTGCAATATGTGACGAAAATTGTGAAAGCCTTGAACGAAAATTTTCCTGATCGCTAATATAAAGCTGATAATCCGACTGTCGTTCCATCTTAAGATTACCTGCCCGACCAATCCAAATAATCGGCACATTTCTTTCATGTAATATTTCAATAATTGAGGGAATAAATGTTGCCTTACCAGAATATGACAAAATCAATGCTGCATGCTCTTTAGTTGAAAGCAATCCTTGCCTACGTTGTTTATATGATGATTCCTGACAACTTACAAATCGACCAATAGAGAGCATTTTATCCTGAAAATTTTCAGCAATGCTACTATTATGTGCATGTGTATAAATATCAATGTATTTAGCCTTATACAAAATACGGACAATTTCCCATAGTTCCTCCAAATCAATAAAGGCATGGGTATCACGCACGGTGCCCTCATAAAGATGTAAAAGCTTTTCAGCAATTTTTTGCTGGCTATCCTGCTCTGAAAAAGGAAAATTAACATCAACCGTTGCCAGACTTCTTATATCTGCTGAGTCTTTTGCCAAGCGTACTTTTAATTCATTAAAACCACTCAATCCAAGTTTCTTACAAAAACGATGTATAAGCGATTTAGAAACAAATGTTTCCAAAATAATTTCCTGCATTGTAAAATCTAAAATTTTTTGTCGATTTTCTAAAAAATACTTAGAAAATTGCAATTCAGACGGTGTCAAATCCATGCAATACTTGATTTTACTTTCTATATCCATCATTTTCCCTCTCTCTGTAGTATCTTATTTGCTTTGCAGGTTTCTATCTTTCCGCAATTTCATTAATTTAAGTTTCTGTGGAGTACGATTGTCTTTTTCTTTTGTAGAACCAGTATAATTAATGCAAGTGCCCCATTTGTCAAATGAAGATGATATTAATCATATTCTTTGATAATTTCAGCCCGTGCTTTTCTTCTGTTATACCTTTTACCATTTGGTGTTTAAATTCATTAGTAAATGTTCTTTTTGATCGTCTTTCCATCATATAAATCATCCTTTGCTTTTTAATTCATTTATACATGACCCTATCTTTTTTGTCCAGTTTATTTTTTGACAATCTATTCAGCAAGTATTAAGAATCTAGTAAAGTCACAGAATAAAAAGGTCTTTGAATATATAAAGTCATAATAAAGTATGAAAAATATCTTAAATATGGTGATTGGGGTAAAATGTTAAGCTAATAATTTAAAGAAAAATAGTTTGTCTATATTGACAAATATAATAGTCTCGTATATAGTTAGTTCATACCAACAAACTATATACGAGACTATTTGTTTTTAAGATAGTTTATAGTATTTAAAAGGAGATGAGAAAATTATGGAAACAGAAGCTTTAATTGTACAATATATAAATATATTATCTGAATATATGCGACAGACTACACGTGAATATAATCAACAGACAGAATATTCGGCTCTCTTTAATCTATCTATAACACAGCTTCATTACCTACATGCTATACAAGAAATAGATGGTCCTACATTCAAACAATTGGCAGAAAAATTTTCTGTACAGAAGTCAACTGTAACGGAAAATATTAAAAGACTTATGCAGAAAGACATTGTATTTAGACAACAATCCCAAAAAGACTTACGTGTATTTCATATATATTTAACTCAAAAAGGAAAAGATTTGTTAGCCGTTGAAAATATGGGCTATTTTGGCTTTGCAAAGAAAATGACTCAATATCTAGATGAAGATCAGAAAAAAAAGTTTACTGAGATTTTAAAAATTATTACAGATAATATAAAAAAATAAATGTATATATAAAAATTAGTAAAGTTTAGGGAGATAATTATGATATTAAAATCATTTGCAGGCGTTGTATTATCATTGTTTTTGTTTTCAGGTATAGCATTTGCCTCAGAAGGAGAACAGGTACATAATAATGTGGTAAGCATTCTTGATGAGGGGACTATTATTCCTGTTGAATCGGTTGAAACGATTAGTTCAAAAAACTGTAGAAAAGGACAAAAAATATTTTTTAAGTCAAAAAATGATATAAAAGCCGACGGTAAAATTGTAATTTCTGCAGATACTTTAGTTAAAACGACAGTAATAAAGGCAAAACACAGAGGACCATGGGGGAGTTCTGGTGAGATTGATTTAGTTTTTTCTGAAATAAAGGCTAAAAATGGACAACTTATTCCAGTAGTAGGAAAACTCGATGTAAAGGGTAAAAAACCAAATTTTTTTGTTAAATATTCATTGTTAGGTGTATTGATCAGTGGGCAGAATGTAAATATAAAAAAAGGACTAGTAGTTGATTTAAAAGTAGCAAATAATATTATTTATTCAGAGTTGAAAGAAAATGTGATAAAAGATACTGCAAAAAGTAAAGTAGCGAATAAGAAATAAAACTATAATGTCATGTTGCATTAATGGAAAAGAGATGGAGAATATGATACGAATTATTGCCTGGGGAATAGGTATACTTGTAATTGCAATATTTATGGCAGATGGTGTTTTTCTTACTCCAACCTACTTGCAACCATGGCAGAAGTCATATAGTAAGCAGTTTGCTGATCCAAGAATTAAATTAGTAGCATGTGGATTATTGGCAGCTAATGGTCATAATATGCAACCATGGAAAATTTATCTTGATAAAGATAAAAATGTTTTTTATTTATTTGCGGATAGTAGTCGTTTAACTCCAATGGTAGATACCGATGCACGTCAAACGATGATAGCACAGGGAACTTTCTTGGAATATGTTCGCGTTGCTGCAAATTACATAGGATATAAGGCAACATATGTTCTCTTTCCAGAAGGAGAATATGATGAAAATAATCTTATTAAGAGTATGCAGGATAAGCCGGTAGCCAAAGTAACTATATCTACAATTGATTCATCTAAAAATGATCTTTATAAATATATATTTCAAGCAGATACTAATAGATGGGCGTATGAAAACAATAAATTGACCGATGAAGAATTGCAACAACTTTTAAATATAAGTTCGAGTAAAAATGAGAAAATAAGTATATTTCAAGATGAGAAAAATAAAAAAAATTTAGATGGATATGCTTTGAGAGGAGCAGAGATTGAATCTAGTATTCATCGTATTAGTAAAGAATCAGAATATGTATTCAAAAAAAATGAATACGAAAAGAATAAATACAGATATGGCTTTTCTGTGGAAGGACAAGGCATAACTGGAATCAAAAAACATATTGTGCAAGGACTACTTACTTTGTTTCCGTTTATCAACAATGAAAAATATGTTACAGACATGTATGTTAAGACTGTAAAGAACGAAGTAGCTCATACCCCTGCTTATGGATTAATTATTACTGAAAATAATAGCCGCGCAGAACAAGTAAAAAGTGGTATGCTTTATAGCCATATTGTATTAAAAGCACACTCATTAGGATTGGTAGTACAGCCTATGAGTCAAGTTCTTGAAGAATATCCTGAGATGAAGGAAGAATATAATAAGATTCATAAAGATTATGCAAGTAATGAAAACACAATTCAAATGTTTTTCAGAATAGGAAAACCAGTTGCTGAATTTCCTCGAAGCATGAGAAGAGACATTATGAATCTAATAAAAAAATCCTCTTTTGGGGATTAAAGGGTAAGCGATTAATCAAAGAGTGTATAGAAAAAATGCCGCTAATCCTGTATTCTACATACAAGGACTAGCGGCATTTTATAACTTTATAATTATTGACTACAGTTATTTTTTATTTCGTCACTCCATGGCAGATAATTTTCTATCAGCGCAGGATTATGAATAATTGGCTGGTTAGGCAGCTTTTTAAATATATATTCAAGATATTTATAAGTATCTTGAATCTGATTTTAAAGAAAAAATCCAACAAATTTTTCATGATAATCATGACGTATATGGCACAAGAAAAATTAAGCAGGAACTAAAAAATTTAGGTGATATTGTTTCACGTCGTCGTATTGGGCGCCTAATGAAAAAGCTAGGAAAATATACTATAGCTCAATTTAAAACTCATCGCCAAACCTGTAATGAAGAACCAATAAAAAATGAATTAAATCGCCAATTTAATGGACAAAAACCATATGCTGTTGTAATAAGTTACTTGACCTATGTTCGAGTTAATTACAAATGGATTTACGTATGCATTTCCCAAAGTTAAAACAGATTTAAGAAAAATAAAAATCTTTCATTCAAATTGAGGCAGAGAATTTAAAAATGAACTTCTTGATGAAGTTATTTCAGCATTTTCAATTAAACAATTGCTAAGTATGAAAGGTTGCCCCTACGATAATGCCGTTGCTGAAGCAATATTTAAGATTTTTAAAACCGAGTTTGTACAAGGAAAAAACTTTAAAACTCTGTATCTGTTACGCCGAGAGTTGGCAGATTATGTAAAATGGTTTAACAACCAGCGAATTAATGGTTCGTTAAATTATTTAACACCAGCTGAATTTCGACGACAGACCTTATAAAAATTGTCCGACTAAGTGTTGACAATCCAAGCTATATTTTTAATCGCACTCACTTCCTTGCATACTTTTACCATTTTTATAAACTTCGTCCTACTCCATCTTTTTAATCTTCAAATAGGTCTTAAGCAAGTTATTTCTCCAACCTCTATAAAATCAGAACCTATATACACTCCTCTTTAACGCTGCTATAATAAAGCATATAAAGGCATGGAGGTACATAGCTTATGGTTATCGAACAATATGATCAGACAGATTCACAAAGCATTGAAACCTATGGAAAAGGGATGATTGGCAAAACCTTCCATGATTTATACAATGCAGCCTTAAATCAGGGGATTTTACGAGAAGCATCAGCAGAATACTCCACAAAACATGCAAGCAAAAACTATAAAGGCGGCATGGGAAATATTGTCGAAGAGTGCTACTTCGGCTACGCTGCCAATAGTGATTCCGCAGCAGACTTCGCTGATGCCGGTGTCGAATTAAAAGTAACACCATATCAGCAAAACAAGAATGGCTACAAAGCCAAAGAACGCTTGGTTCTTACGATGATCAACTATATGGATATCGTCAAAGAACGTGACTTCAATCATAGCCATGTATGGAAAAAGGCAAAGCTCATGCTGCTGGTATGGTATCTGCACATCAAAGGACAGAATGATATCAATAGCACGATTGACTATGTCCAACTTTTTACGCCACCAGCTGAAGATTTGGAAATCATCCGAGCAGACTACGCAAAGATTCTGTCCAAAATACGTGCTGGCAAAGCTCACGAACTATCAGAAAGCGATACTCTCTACCTTGGTGCATGCACAAAAGCATCATCCTCCAAGGTTCGAAGAGATCAGCCATTCAGTGATGAGCCAGCCAAACCTAGAGCCTTCTCTCTCAAAGGCTGCTACATGACGTATGTGCTAAATAACTATATCATGCCACATAAAGCTACCTATGAGCTGATTATGCGTGCCGGAGAACCTGTCACGAATTTTGAGCAGTATGTTGTTAGCAAGATTGATGCCTTCAAAGGATCAACGGTTGAAGAACTCTGCAAACGATTTGAAATTAAAAATAAATCAAAGTCAATTCCATCCATGCTTGCCTTCCGAATCCTTGGGTTGAAGGGAAACCATGCTGCAGAATTTGAAAAGGCTGGTATCGTCATGAAGGCAATCAGAATTGGCAGCAACGGCAAAATCAAAGAAAATATCTCCTTTCCAGCCTTCAAGTATCAAGATTTGGCCGAGGAAACTTGGAAAAACAGCACCTTCGGAAACTACCTGCAGGAAACACGCTTCTTCTTTGTGATTTACAAGGCTGATGCTGAAGGAAACTTCCATCTTGCCGGCTGCCAATTTTGGAATATGCCGACACAAGATATTGAGGGCGATGTACGTGAGGTATGGCAGGAAACCCATGATATTGTAAAAAATGGCCGAATCCAAATTGTGATTGATTCGAATGGCCGAGCCACCAACAACTTTCCGAAGCAAAGCCAACATCCAATCTCCCATGTGCGTCCTCACGCACTTACCAAACAAGATCGGTACCCATTACCAGTTGGTACAAAGCTCAACATTGTTGCCGAAGGATTCATTGGCTGGGACGATCCTAACACATATCCAAAGCATTGCTTTTGGTTGAACAACAGCTATATTTACAATCAGCTCAATCAGAAATTCAAATCATAACGACCCGTAAAACGGGTGGTTTGCTCTACGGCTGTAAACCGTTATTGTTAGGCCAGCGTCTAAAGGCGCTGGCCTTAACTTTGTTCAATCCTCTATTGCCTTTAAGACTTTGGTGCTCCTAAAGAAGCTCTTTTTTATTTTCTAAATGGATTTTGAAGTGTCCAAAAAAAAATTCCATCATTCAGTATAATTAGGATAATGGATTCTCTGCCATGCATACCGAAGTTAATGACGAATACTGATACAAAAATCTTCCAACGAATTTACTTTCTGCAAATATATAACAATTCCTGTTGGATAATTATCAGCTTTTTGCCCCATGTTTGGTCGACACCGACTCATATTAATCTGTATATCAGAGAGATTCAACTCTCTGATAGTCTCCACCATAACCGTCTCGGCCTAGTTCACTTCTTCAGTTAGTTCTTCCAATTTTATGCCTCATTTATGAAAATATTTTCCCTCAAAAATTTTATTCAATGTCTTTCCCATTTCACAAACTACGTCCGTGACTAGTGCATTCCCCATGCAGAAATAACGGAAACGCTCGCTCATGCCGGTATTCGTCCAACCCTTTGGGAAACCTTGGATTCGATCAGCTTCATCCGGTGTAAGCAACCGATACTTTCCATTGTCAAGATCAGCCACCACATGCGTACTGCGATTGACAGAGGATTCACTTGTAAGCATCGTCCGTGCTGGCTTGTCAGTCGGATCTGGAAAAGCAATAGGGCCTTCCGAATAGAAATATTTATGTCCGTTTTTAGCCATGCGCTCTTCATGCTTCGCCCCTTTGAGATATTCCCATTGAGCAAGATTTTCGCCGAGAAAATACTTCTCATCCACATCATGATCCATGATATCACGAAGAACCATACGCTTTCCATGATACACCGGCACGGCCTTAGTCGTTGCTATATGGCCATTAGTCATATAGCCAGCCGTTTCAAAACCAAAGGCAAAACACTCTGTAATATCAAGCAAATCCTGAGAAGTCAACTGCCCTTCAGTTACATTTTCCTGTTCCTGCATTGGGAAGGTGTTCGTAAAGAAACCTTCATGATTCATGATAGCCATAGGATTTTTGCTTGCTTGCCTTTCACCAAACTCGGTATCGTTCCGATAGGCGAAAATAAAGATTCTCCGTCTACGCTGCACAAAACCATAGTCAGCAGCATTTACAACTCGCCACTCAACACTATAACCGAATTTCCAAAATGATGCTAAGATAATACCGAAGTCACGGCCACGCTGGGAGGTTGGAGATTTCAGCAGCCGATCCACATTCTCCAGCAACACAAAAGCTGGCTTCTTTTTCTCCAACACATCATAAATCTGCCACCAAAGAACCCCCTTCTTACCCTCGATTCCCTTTGCACCGGTTGCAGCTACTGAATAGTCTTGGCAAGGAAAGCCCCCTACCAGCAAATTATGATTAGGAATCTCAAACTTATCGATGGTTCCAATATCCTCATTTACATAAATATCCTTATGTCCACCAAAGTGACTGCAATAGCACTCAAAGGCATCCTGCCTCTTTCTACTTGGCTCCCACTGATTTGCCCAAACCGTTTGCCATGCAGCATCAGCACGTTCCAGCCCAACACGGAAACCGCCAACACCAGCAAACAATTCGCATATAGTCTTATCTAAAAGCATTATCGATCCTCTTTCCTACACATGTTAGTCTATCTATCTTACCATCATTTACCCTGTGGATCAAGGTTTATTTTTAAATAAATATCCACCCACGTATCAGGTAGTTTTTCTTTTTCGGGCATAGCCCTTTTTCACAGACTACACATAAATGCACTTTTTATTGGCCTGCCAGCATGCAAATTTTATTTACTCCCCATATGCCCCCTTTCTCGATTTGCTATACAAAAATTAGGTACTATAATAAAGAGAAAGAAGTTTTTTACTATGGAACAACAATCTACTAAAAAATTAGCACCTCACTATGCACATTATGATGATGCATTTAAAGAAGGTGCTATAAAAATGCTTATTGAACAAAAGCATCCCGTTAAACAAGTTGCCAAAGAACTTGGCATTTGCATAGACACTTTACGTTCTTGACTAAAAAAATCAGGCCTTGATACAGTTATTGAAAATCACAGTAATACATTAAATAAAAAATTTCATGACATTGAAACTCAAATTCGCATTCTTAATAAAAAGGTCGATTATAAAGATGATGTCATTAAAACCCTAAAAAATTTCTCGAAATAATTTCCAATCCATGAAACAAAAGATTTATTTTGTTGACCATTTCCATACACGCAAACAAGCACAGTCCGCTATTTTTCGTTATATTGAAACTTATTATAATGCTGTTCGTCCACACAGTGGTATTGGTTGGAAGGCTCCCAATGGTTTAAAAAAATTTTATCTTTTTCCTATTGCATGAATTATTTAGTACATATATAACTTGTTTGTTTTTTTAAAATTAAAAAAGGGAACAGGAGACTCCGTTCTAAACAGATTAATCCTACTTTATCTTAATATTTTCTAGTCCTTTTTCATAAAAATGGATAAAAAAGCAGACGTTCAATATCGTCCAATATCAAACGTCTACGACTTAAAATCTATACTATTGTAGGATAGCCTTCCCACTTTCTTTAATAAAAATCAACGTTTTGGCGATGCTTTTTGCTCTAGTAATGCCACTGATTCCACGTGGCTAGTCTGCGGGAACATATCAACCGGCTGGATTTTTTTAGCTTTATAGCCTAAATCAGTCAATATAGCGATATCGCGCGCCAAGGATGCCGGGTTACAGGATACATAAACAATACGTTTTGGTTTCATATTAGCAAAGGTTTGTAATACGGTTGGTGTACAGCCGGCACGCGGCGGGTCAACGACTACAACATCGGCACGCACACCCTGTTTATAAAGGCGCGGCATTACAGCAGTAGCATCACCAACGATGAATTCAGCATTTTTTATATTATTGTCGCGGGCATTTTTCTGGGCATCATAGATTGCCGGTTTTACTATTTCTATACCATATACTTTACGAGCTTTTCTTGCTAAGAACAGGGTTATTGTTCCGGTACCGCAATAAGCATCGACTACCGTTTCATCACCGGTAAGGTTGGCAAATTCCAAGGCTTTTTTATAGAGATTTTCGGCCTGGACTGTATTTACCTGAAAGAAGGAACGCGGTGAGATATGGAAGGAAAGTGGCCCGATAGAATCTTTTATAGTTGGGCGACCCCAAATAAGATTGGTTTCTCTGCCCATAATAACGTTATTACGATAAGTCTGTACATTATGATGCACGCTGACAAGTTTTGGCAGACGCTTGCGCAAAAGGCTTACGATTTCTCTGCTGCGGCGTAATTCCTGCGTAGCAGTAACAAGGACTATCATACATTCGCCGTTTTTGCCGACACGACCTACTACATGGCGCATTGTCCCAGTATGACGGTCTTCATTATAGACACTGATACCAAGTTTTTGTATTACTTCACGGGCAGCATTTACGATATCATTATTTAATTCTTTTTGAATATAGCAATTTTCGGTATCGATTATTTTATGACTGCCCTGGGCAAAACAGCCAATTATTATTTTTTTATTATTAATGCCAACAGGGAACTGCATTTTATTGCGATAATTCCAAGGATTTTCTGCGCCCAAGGTCGGCAATATAGGAATATTTTTTTGTCCGCCAATGCGTTCTACGGCATCAACTACCTGCTGACGCTTAATGTCGAGCTGTGCTTCATATGATAAATGCTGCAGCTGACAGCCACCACAGGTATAGTACAGCTTACATTGCGGTTCTACACGCTGTGGGCTTTTTTCAATAATGCGGACAATTTTCCCCATGGCATATGTTTTTTTAATTGTATGCACCTGCGCTTCTATTTTTTCGCCGGCTAAAGCATCGGGCACAAATACGGTAAAGTTATCGACACGGCCGACACCTTCGCCATTTGTTCCCAATCGGTCTATTGTTATTGTATATTTGCCATTTTTTTGTACAGGTATTTCTTTCATATTTTATAAAACTCCATCTTTCTTCTTAAGTTATATACTAATTATATTGTACTAGCTAGAATATATTATTGCCCCTATTCAATTCAAAAGGTTTATGCAGTAACCCCTCAGTCAGCTATCGCTGACAGCTCCCCTAAATGGGAGCCATTTACAAACAGCATCATATTCACTAATACAATAAAAATATAATATCATCTATACGATAATTAATCCGCTCTAATTTTGCCTTTTGGCAAATAAAGAGCGGATATTTTAGTTACTATTATTGATTGATAAAATCCACTTTATCTAAAAGCTCAGCTGGTTTATTAATAATCACTTGACCACCATTAGCTATAAGTTCTTCTTCATCACGAAATCCCCAGGTTACACCGACTGGCAGCATAGCGGCATTAACGCCGGTCTGCATATCAACTGAGGAATCACCAACATAGGCTATTTCCTGCGGCTGTAACTGCATTTTTTCGGCAATCATCAGTACTTTTTTAGGATCTGGTTTAGGCTTAAATCCTGGCAAATCACCAATTACTTCGACAAATTCAACATCGGGAAATAATATATTTACAATATTTTTGGCATCGGCATCAGGTTTATTGGTACAGATAGCCACTGGAATATTCTTCTGCTGCAAATCAGCCAGCATTTGCTTTATTCCAGCATATGGCGCAGTTTTTTTGATATTATTCTGCTTATACACTTCACGATATCTAGCCAATACAGCAGCTGTTGTTTCTTCGCTGGTACCTGATGGCACAGCCCGCTCGATTAGTTTTTTTACACCATTACCGATTTTCATTCGGTAGTCATCCAATGAATAAGTAGGAAAATTATACTCACGCATGACGGCATTGGCGCTGTCAGCCAAGTCTTCCAGCGAGTTTATCAGTGTTCCATCCAAATCAAAAATTACGGCTTTATATTGCATTTTTTATACCTTCTTTTTTTATAACTTCCCGCTCTAAGTCCAATAAAAATTGTTTTACTTTCACACCACCGGCATAACCGGACAATTTACCATCAGCACTAATCACACGATGGCACGGTATACAAATAGCAATATTATTTTTATTATTGGCCTGTCCCACAGCCCGCATGGCTTTAGGCTGACCAATAGCCTGCGCTATCTCCTTATAGGAAACTGTATGCCCATAAGGAATTTTTTGCAGCTCTTCCCAAACTTTTTCCTGAAAATATGTCCCTTTAGGCTTTAACGGCAAGCGGAATTCTTTCCGTCTTCCTGCTAAATACTCTTCTATCTGGGTAAAGGCTTCTCGCATCAATAGGGTTTCTACTTCTTCTGCCGGCGTCAGTGGCTTCTTAAAATTAATGCCAACAATAGATGATTTGTCTTCAGTTATATATATATTACCAATTTTTGTCTGATAGGAAAATCTTTTTTTCAATGTAAACTCCTTCCAAAAAAAATTGTAAATTATAGTCCTAGTAGTGTCTTTAAATCAGCTGCAATTTTTTTTAATCCCCATGGCTGCATCAACAGAACAGGAATTACCATACGATACTGCTTTAATGTTGCCATAAGTATAACATCTGATGTGGCATGGCTTAAATCAACACAATGCCGGGAAAGAGCCGCTTCACCGCCTTTACTGAGCATTGTCTGTTTTAGTATATTGGCGGCCTTGGTATTTACATCGGCTAGTTTCACCACACGAAACACCGCTTTTTCCGCCATCATATTTACACCTTCAACAGTGCAGTCAATAGCGGCAATTTCTTTTTTGGCATCCTCTGTATTATTTATTTCCAGTATCTTCATATTTTACCCTTTAAAAATACGGATTATATTGCTTTTCATAACCAATTGTCGTAGCCGGTCCATGACCTGGATATACTTTTGTTTTTTCATCTAATACCAATACCTTGCTTTGCAGGCTGCCTACTAAATCCTCCATTGATCCGCCGGGGAAATCTGTACGGCCAATTGACTGGGCAAATAAAGAATCACCAGAAAACATTGTATCGCCACTGACAAGGCAAATGCCGCCGGGGCTATGTCCTGGTGTATGAATTACGGTGAATTCACTTTGTCCAACCTGTATTTTATCATTTTCTTTTAAAGTAAAATCGGCTTTTTGCGATAAAATTTCGATTCCCATAAATGCTGATAAATTTAATTTAGCGTCAGTAAGCATTGGCGCATCAAGCTCATGAATGCCGAGCTTAACGGAAAACTCCTGACAGACAGCCGTATTAGCTCCAATATGATCGCTATGTCCATGGGTATTAATAACATATTTAACTGTTATATTTGTATTTTTTATCCACTCAATAATTTTTTGCGGCTCTGAGCCTGGATCGATTACAATAGCTTCATTAGAAGTTTCATCAATGGCCAGATAGCAATTTTCTTCCAGTGGTCCATTTGCCAATGTTTTTACTCGCATATATAGCTCCCCTATTCTTTTATTATCCCGCCCAAGGCTCTGACCACGCGAAAAACATCCTTATTGCGGCGGAAACGACTCATCAGCATTTCAGCCTGAGCCATACTTCTGACTTCAAGACTCATAAATATAGTAGATGTTTTATTCTTTTTATTAGGACGGGCCATGACTGAATGTATATTTATCTTTGATTCCGATGGAATTGCCAAAAGACTGGTCAATACACCGGGACGGTCATTGCAGCTTATTTCAATGGTTACTGTATAATTCTTATCAAGACCAACATCCCAGCTAACATCCACAACACGCGATAAGTCATTATCATCACGAATAATATTGGGACAATCAGCCCGATGCACTGACACACCGCGGCCTCTTGTTATATAACCAATTATCGGGTCACCGGGAATTGGGTTACAGCAGCGTGCCAAATGAACCAGAAACCCAGTTTCGCCATCAACTAAAATTCCATGACTGCCTTTTTTCTTTTCGCCCTGTGGTTTTATCTGTTCAAGCATCTGCGAAATATCCGGCGGTGTAACTTCTTTTAAATCTTTTTTATGCAGTTCTATAAGACGTGATATAACACCATTAACTGTTATGCCGCCATAGCCAAGCGAAGCCAATAAATCATTATCGCTTTGGATATTCATTTTTTGCGCTACAATTGATAAACGATTATCTTTAAGTAGTTTTTTGGCCTCATACCCTAAATGTTTAATTTCTTTTTCAATAAGTGCCATACCCGACGTAATATTTTCTTCACGACGCTGGCGCTTAAACCATTGTCTGATTTTGGTACGTGTTTCCGAAGATGCTACGATATTAAGCCAGTCCTGACTCGGACCATTATTTTGCTTATTGGTTATTACAGAAATAATATCGCCATTATGCAGCTTATATTCGAGCGGCACAATTTTCCCATTTACATTGGCTCCCACACAATGATTACCAACTTCTGTATGGATACGATAGGCAAAATCAATAGGATTTGAGCCTTTAGGTAGACCAATAACATCGCCCTGCGGCGTAAATACAAATACTTCATCGGAGAAAATATCCACCTTTAAGGCTTCAACATATTCGTCAGGATCGCTAAGTTCCGTCTGGAGTGATATTAGCTGACGCAGCCATGACAATTTTTTATCATAGCTGTTATTGGCATCAGCGCTTCGGCCTGATTCCTTATATTTCCAATGGGCCGCAATCCCGTATTCAGACACCTGATGCATATGAAATGTTCTGATCTGAATTTCAAGGGGATAGCCATTGGCAGCAATAACCGTCGTATGCAATGATTGATAGCCATTGCTTTTAGACATCGCAATGTAATCTTTAAAACGTCCCGGAATTGGTTTCCATATATTATGGATAATTCCTAAAATCGTATAACATTCCTGCACTGTATTCACAAGAACACGTACAGCCGATAAATCATATATTTCACTGATATCTTTATGGTCACGCTTCATCTTGCGCCAAATGCTGTAAAAATGTTTTGCCCTGCCCTGGATTTCCGCTTGAATTGCTGCATTTCGTATTTCAGCACTCATTTCTTTTATTGAACTATCAATAAACTGCTGACGTTCCTGGCGTTTTTGTTTTACCTTTTCCACCAGATCGTAATATTCTTCGGGCTCTAAATAGCGAAAGCATAAATCTTCCAGTTCCCATTTAATATTGGATATACCAAGACGATTAGCAAGTGGTGCATATATTTCGAGAGTCTCTCTGGCAATACGTTTTTGTTTTTCTTCACGTACATATTTTAATGTACGCATATTATGCAGTCTATCAGCCAGTTTTATCATAATAACGCGTATGTCCTTGGCCATCGCCAAAAACATTTTGCGATAATTTTCCGATTGTTGAATTTCCTTGGACTGGAAATGAATTTTATTTAATTTGGTAACACCATCAATTAATACCGCCACTTCTTCGCCAAATTTTTTCTTCATTTCATCGAGAGTGAAGGTGGTATCTTCTACCACATCATGTAAAATAGCTGCAGCAATTGTCACTTCATCAATATTCATCTGAGTCAGTATTGCCGCTACATGCAGAGGATGAATAATATAGTGCTCACCAGAAGCACGTTTTTGATCAAAATGAGCTGCATAAGCTAAATCATAGGCCTTTTGGATAATGTCTAAATCAGCATTGGGCTGATTGGCTTTTACCGTATTTTTAATATCATCAATAGTTACTACTATCTCATTGTCATCAATCATATTATCACCCTCATATTTTGGCTGGCTGGTATTACAAGTTATTCAAATTAAACTTTTGTTATTGATTGTATCATATTAAATACTTTTATAGCAATAGAAAAGACATGTTTAGCTGTTATCTTTTAATCTCTTTAACAAGCATCACAGCGGGGATTATGATTGCTTGACACTATGGCGAAAAACCTTTAAAATATTTATTATGTGATACTAGTATATTTGACCAAATATGGCAGGGATTTTACTATAGTTTAAATACTTATAAAATCAGCTATCAAACTGTACTTTGCAGATACATTTGTAAATAAAACTTTAATTATATTTTATATCGTATAATTGGAAAACCGTTAACCTGATAACTTTTTTAATTATAATAACTATATCAGGCATTAATAGTGGCATCGTGCAGAAACTTTGCCAAAGGTGGTTAAGTAATCACTATCAAGTAATATTTTGAATACTTGTAAATTTTTTATCAATCAATAATGTATTTCTTATATTTTAAGAATACAAACCAAAATTTGAAGGGAGGACGAAGGTTATTATCCAGATAATTTTAGCAGCTCTTGTTGCTATTATCTTAGGATTTGCTGTTGGCTACGTTATGCGCAAGAAAAAAGCTGAGGAACTAATTGGTTCAGCTGAAGTCGAGTCGCAGCGTATTATTGATTCAGCACAAAAAGAAATTGATACCAGAAAAAAAGAATCTATACTCGAAGCCAAGGAAGAAAATCATCGTTTAAGACAAGATCTTGAACGGGAAACACGTGAACGTAGAAATGATCTTCAACGTCAGGAAAGACGCCTGATGCAAAAAGAAGAGAACCTTGATCGTAAAATAGAGGGGTTAGAAAAAAAGGAAGCATCACTTTCCCGCAAGGAAAATGAACTCGATAAAACTCGTGAAGCTGTCAATGCTATGCATGAAAAACAGCTTGCTGAACTCGAAAGAATATCCGGGTTTACAATGGAAGATGCAAAATCAATACTTTTAGCAGACGCTGAATCCGCCATAAAACATGATAAAGCACTTATGATAAAAGAATATCTACAGCAAGCCAAAGATGAAGGCGAAAAGAAAGCAAAAAACATTATTTCCCAAGCAATACAGCGTTGTGCCGCCGATCAGGTAGCAGAAACGACTGTATCTGTTGTAGCATTGCCTAATGATGAAATGAAAGGCCGCATAATTGGTCGTGAGGGACGCAATATAAGGGCTTTAGAAACTCTTACCGGTATAGATCTCATAATTGACGATACTCCGGAAGCCGTTATCTTATCAGGATTTGATCCGGTACGGCGTGAAATTGCCCGCATCGCTTTGGAAAAACTCATTACTGATGGCCGTATTCATCCAGCTCGTATCGAAGAAATGGTTGAAAAATCAAAAAAAGAAGTCGACCAGCGCATCAAAGAGGCTGGCGAACAAGCTTCTTTCGATACTGGCGTACATGGACTGCATCCTGAAATCATTCGTCTTTTAGGTCGTTTAAAATATCGTACCAGCTATGGTCAAAATGTTTTGAATCATTCCATCGAAGTTGCACATTTAGCTAGTGTAATGGCATCAGAACTTGGTGTTGATGTGCAGCTTGCCAAAAGAGCTGCACTCTTACACGACATTGGTAAAGCCGTCGACCACGAAGTTGAAGGCTCCCATGTAACAATCGGTATGGATCTGGCTCGTAAATACCGTGAATCAGCCAATGTATTAAACGCTATTGGCGCCCATCATGGCGATGAAGAACCAAAAACAGTTGAAGCAGTACTTGTTGCTGCTGCTGATGCTATTTCGGCAGCCCGTCCAGGTGCCCGCCGTGAAAGTCTTGAATCATATCTCAAGCGCTTGACACGTCTGGAAGAAATTGCTGAATCATTTGACGGTGTTGAACGTTCATTTGCCATTCAGGCCGGTCGTGAAATTCGCATAATGGTTAAACCTGATAAAATTGATGATGTTACCTCAGTTGGTTTAGCCCATGATATTGTCAAAAAAGTGGAAAGCGAGCTCGAATACCCAGGACAGATAAAAGTCACTGTTATACGTGAAACTCGTGTTGTTGATTACGCTAAATAAGATTTTTCTAAAACAGGTATTGTGCAATTTTTTTTACTTTGCCATGCCTGTTTTTTTATCTGCATATTGCTTGTAGGATACAGCCTTGTTATAATAATATTGACTAATATATTTAGTCTTAAAGGTGGTGAATATCATGCAAAAACCCAAAGAAGAAAATACGGTTAACATGGATGGAGTTAATTTGCTAGTATCTATCTTATTGCGTTACCCTGAAATAGGCACAATAAGTTTTGATCCTGAAACAACTTGTTTAAAAATTACCTTTACCCTGGATAAAATGGTTGTATCCGATGAATTTGAAAATTTCAAGACTTTATTAACAAACAGCATATCTGCCTACCATTATTTGGAAAACATACAAGATGCCAAGGTATCTATCAATACTGATATTCAGGAAAACACTCTGTTTATGCATATATTGCGTGATATGGATACTGTTTCTCAAAATGAAATAAAACTTATCAGCACGCTTATGAACGAACATTTTGGTGACGCCATTATAAAAGGCTCAACAAATTCTACTGAAAATGAAAGTATGCAGGAAGATATCATTGACCATATGCTGGGCAGCGTAAAACTTAATCATGTCAGCGAACGAATTATCGGCATTTGGGAAGAAGGCCGTGTTCTTGTCTTTAATAATTAAACACCGTATTAAGAAAGCGGATAGGTTAATAATTTTCTATTGTTAACTATCCGCTATTGATTTTGCAACACATAATAGGAAAGGATAGTAATATAGTCCAATTATATTACAAAAAACTTATGAAAATTTTAATGGTTGGCGATATTTGCGGCCGTACGGGACGCACAGCATTGTTAAAATATCTGCCAGGAATAAAAAAAGAAAACAATATTGATATTGCCATTGTTAATGGCGAAAATTCTGCTTCAGGCCGAGGCATAACCAAACGAACCTTAGATGAAATTTATCGGGCTGGTGCTGATATCGTAACCTCTGGCAATCATATTTGGGATAAAAAAGAAGTCGTAAATTTTATTGATGATGAACCATTTTTAGTTCGCCCCGCCAATTATCCAGAACCGGCTCCGGGCAAAGGTTACTGTATTTATCCATTTAAGGCTAAAAATATTGGCGTTATAAATTTATCAGGCCGCTCTTTTATGCCGCCTATGGACTGCCCGTTTCAAAAAGTTGATTACATCCTAAAAAAAATCAAAAATGAATGTCAGATCATCATTCTCGATTTTCATGCTGAAACTACTTCCGAAAAAATTGCTATGGGCTGGTATCTTGACGGTCGTGCCACATGCGTTTTTGGTACACATACCCATGTTCAAACAGCCGATGAACAAATTCTCCCCCAAGGCACAGCCTATATCACTGACCTTGGTATGGTTGGTCCACGTGATTCTGTGCTTGGTATGAAAAAAGATGCTGTTCTTGAACGTTTCAAGTATGGACGTCCAGTACGTTTTGAAGCAGCCGAAGGTCCCGCTGTCTTTAGTGCTATGCTTATCGATGTAGATGACCAAACTAATAAAACAACTGCTATAAAACGCATATTGATAAACGAGCCTTTTTAATGGCTCGTTTTCTTTTTATCTTTTCCATTTTGTAAATATTTATTATATTTGCAATAAATAAAGGGAATATGTTTTTTATAGCGAATAATTCTAATATATCCAGTATTTATTTATTTTAGTTATATTATAGGGAGCGTGCTAATAATGGAAGTATTAAAAGTATCAGCTAAATCCAATCCAAATTCTGTTGCCGGAGCTTTAGCCGGTGTTTTGCGTGAAACCAAGAGTGCTGAAATGCAGGCCATTGGCGCCGGGGCTATAAATCAGGCAATAAAGTCAATTGCTATTGCCCGAGGATTTGTCGCACCGCATGGAATTGATTTAATATGTATTCCCGCTTTTACTGATATAGAAATTGACGGTGAAGAACGCACCGCAATAAAATTAATTGTTGAGCCTCGCTAAATTTACTAAAATATTATTATTTTCTATTATTTCTCCTCACAATGTTTTATTGATAAAAAGTTTCATTTAGTATATAATATTTTAAAGTACTATTTATAATAAACATTTTGAGGAGACGCCGAACGATGGATGTTATTGCATTAATTGGGCCAAGCGGCACAGGAAAAAGCCACCGTGCGCTGATAGTTGCCCACGAAAATAACGCTGATGCTATAATTGATGATGGCATTTTAATAAAAGATGGCAAGATTATTGCTGGTCATTCTGCCAAACGTGAATCCAGCAAAATTATGGCTGTTAGACGGGCTATTTTTATTTTACCTGGTCATGCCGAAGAAGTAACTGCTGCTATCCAAAAAGAAAAGCCTCGTCGCATTTTAGTCTTGGGTACATCGGAAAATATGGCTCATAAAATTTGCAAGATACTGCAGCTGCCACCAATAGTAAAAATTATTAATATTGAGGATATTGCCACTAAAGTTGAAATGAAAAAAGCTTATATCTGTCGTATGAAAGAGGGTAAGCATATTATTCCTGTTCCTACAATTGAGCTTAAACCACATTTTTCTGGCTATCTCATTGATCCCATACAATCAATTTTCAAAAAATCACGGACAAAAAGACGTAAATTAGGCGAAAAATCTATTGTCCGACCAATATTCAGTTATTATGGTCGTCTTATAATTGATGATTCCGCTATTTTGTCAATTATAAGACAGATTTGTTCTGCCAAAAAGTCCATATGTAAATTTTTTGCAATCCATATCAGCCATATTTTTAAAAATAATGAAGATCAGGGAATTTCCATATCCTTTAAGGTCATATTATCTTATGGCAAACACATACCTACCCTTCTGCATGATTTGCAGAAAAGAGTTAAGGACTGCATTGAACATATGACTGGAATGGTCGTTCAGAAAGTTGATATCACTGTTAATGCACTGCAAATAACAACTTAAATATTAGATCGATAAAAAAGCAGCTATTTTCAATAATGAAAATAGCTGCTTTTTTATCGTATATCCTGACCTGTTCCACTCCCCTTTACCAGAAATGAAACTATTTTATAATTTTGGCTTATTATTTTTACCAGCCGCTTATCTATTTTGTTATTATTGACCATTTCTCTCATTATAGTCAAAATTTTATCTTCTGACAGCCCTTTTCGATAAGGCCTGTCTTCACGCAATGCCACAAAAATATCAGCCACAGCCATAATTCTCGAACCCATTGGCAAATTTTCTGCCGTATAATGAAACGGATAGCCGCTACCGTCTAAATATTCATGATGATAAGCTGCCCACTGGGCTATTTGCTCAAATCCGTCAATCTGCTCAAGTATACGATACGTATAGTAAGTATGCTGACGCATAAGGGCAAATTCTTCATCGTTTAAACCACTTGGTTTTTCCAGCACTGAATTAGGAATTGATAACTTGCCAATATCATGCAATAATCCTGCAATCATTATATCCTTTATTTCATTTTCCGAAAATCCTCTTTCTTCGGCTAAAAACACTGCAATCTTCGATACACTGCGTGAATGATTATAAGTAAAACCACTGGCCTCATCGATAATATTAGCATATATACCAGCTATATCAATTATGTCCTCTTCTGTATAAGGCATAGTCATACGATAATATTCATTATGCTCAAAAAATGTTTCTGCATAAAATTTATTGACAATATTAAGCCAGAAACTTTCTTTACCTGATGCTGCCAAAAAAGCTGTTACCAGTTCAGGCATAAATAATCTGCCTGACATTTTTTTTACATCATTTCTAATACATTCTGCCTGCAATAAAACATTTCTCTCGGAATCGATTGCCAGATCAACCCAATCGGCTAAATGCAATATACGCGATTGGATAGGTATATTTTTATCATTTTTGCTGTCTCGCCAGCTTTCATGATGATGCAATATTATCTTGGCAATATTACTGAATCTATCTGAGCCCTTTAAAAATTCATAGCCTTTATAGGCATGTTCTATATAGCGGTTTTCTATTTTTTTTTCTTTATAGGTCTGACTCTTTAGACGCAGCTTCATGCGAATATTCCAGCTGGGTGCTGCACCAATATCATGCAGTAATGCTGCCTGCAGTAAAAGTGCACTATCTTCATAGGACAGCTTCATTTCCTCAGCTATTTCCATAGCAATCATGGCCACTCGCCAATGATGAAAAGACAAATGGCTTGATAATAATTCCAAGGCCATTGACAATGATTTTATTACATTTAATGGATTTATATGACGTTCCCACATAAAAAATCTCCTTATAAAAAACTAAGCGGTCAGACACTAATAGTCCGACCGCTTTTGTATCCTTACTGATATTATCATATATACTCAGCTTAAATGCAATATAATATTAAAATAATCCTGTTATTTTACCATTTATATCGATATCCATATTTTCTGCTGCTGGTTTTTTCGGCAATCCCGGCATAGTAAGAACATTACCTGTAAGTGCAACAATAAATCCTGCACCAGCACAAAGGCGAATTTCACGAATTGTTATTTTAAAACCAGTTGGACGACCTAATTTTGCCATGTCATCACTTAATGAATACTGGGTTTTCGCCATACATACCGGCATGTTAGAAAAACCAAATTCATTAATTTCTGCGATTGATTTTTCAGCAGCCTTTGTATATTCAACACTATCAGCACCATATATTTTAGTGGCAATAGCCGCTATTTTGTCCTGTACTGACATATCATCGCTATATATAAGTTTCATCTTAGAAGGTGCATCAGCTGCCTTTATTACTTTTTCAGCTAAATCAAGTGCACCTTTACTGCCATCACTGTAAACGGTCGATAAGGAGAACTGCGCTCCCATTTTCTGGCATTCTTCTTCTAAAAATGCTATTTCTTCGTCAGTATCAGTCGGAAATTTATTGATAGCAATGACTGCCGGCAAGCCAAACTGATTGATATTTTCAATATGCTTAGCCAAGTTTTCCATACCAGCCGCTAAAGCTTTAAGGTCTTGTTTTGCCAGCTCCTGTTTGGAAAGACCGCCATGCATTTTAAGGGCACGTACGGTTGCTACAATAACTACAGCATCAGGTTCAAGTCCAGCAAAACGGCATTTGATATCCATAAACTTTTCGGCACCAAGGTCAGCACCAAAGCCAGCCTCCGTAACAACATAATCAGCTAATTTCAGGGCATGTTTAGTAGCCATGACACTGTTGCAGCCATGTGCAATATTAGCAAATGGACCGCCATGAATAAATGCTGGTGTTTTTTCCAAAGACTGCACAAGATTTGGTTTTATCGCATCCTTGAGCAGTAATGTCAACGCACCTGTTACATTTAAATCATCGGCATGAACAGGCTGTCCAGCATGATTATAGGCAACAACAATACGACCAATACGTTCTTTAGCATCCTGCAAATCACTGGCTAAACATAAAATAGCCATGAGCTCTGAAGCTACAGTAATGTCAAAACCGGTTTCGCGCGGTACGCCATGCGCTTTACCGCCAAGCCCGCAGATAATATTGCGCAGTGCTCTGTCATTTAAATCTACAACACGTTTCCAGGTAACGCGACGAACATCAATGTCAAGCTGATTGCCCTGCTGTAAATGGTTATCGAGAACTGCTGCCAGCAAATTATGTGCTGATGTTATAGCATGAAAATCACCGGTAAAATGAAGATTAATATCTTCCATCGGAACAACCTGAGCATAACCACCGCCAGCTGCACCGCCTTTAATGCCGAAACATGGGCCTAAAGAAGGTTCACGCAAAGCCAATGCTGCTTTTTTACCTAAGGAATGAAGGGCATCGCCAAGTCCGATACTGGTAGTAGTTTTACCTTCCCCTGCCGGAGTCGGATTAATAGCCGTAACTAAAATCAATTTACCATTTTTATTATCTTTAATCTTATTCCATGTATTTATTGATAATTTTGCCTTATACTTTCCATATAATTCCAAGTCATCAGCATCAAGATCAAGCTGTGCTGCAATCTTTTCAATATGCTCCATTTTTGCTGCCTGAGCAATTTCCACATCAGTTTTCATCTGCTAATCCCTCCACATATTTAACTTATTCTTTTATCAATTGTGCCTGTGCTGCTTCTACAGTATTTTGCATGAGCATGGCAATTGTAAGTAATCCTACACCGCCAGGAACCGGGGTTATAAAACCAGCCTTTTCTGATACACTGGCAAAATCAACATCACCGACTAATTTTTTTGGTGCAATACGATTTATGCCAACATCAATTACGGCAGCGCCTTCTTTTACCATGTCAGCTGTAACAAATTCCGGTCTGCCAACAGCAGCTATAAGAATATCAGCGCTTGCTGCTATTTGCGCCAAATTTTTAGTATGGGAATGACATACGGTGACAGTAGCATTACGTGCTAACAGTAAATTGGCCATCGGTTTGCCAACAATATTGCTGCGGCCGATTACCACTGCGTTTTTGCCATCAATATCAATACCGGCAAGTTCCAGCATTTTAATGCAGCCCAACGGAGTACATGGTACCATGCATTTTTCGCCAATGGATAATTTACCGACATTTACTGGATGAAAACCATCAACATCCTTTTCTGGTATAATCTTATAGAGTATTTCACTTTCATATTGCTGCAATGCTTTAGGCAATGGCAGCTGCAGTAAAATACCATGCACAGCAGTATCATTATTCAGTTTTTCTATATTGGCAATAAGTTCCTCTTTTGATATATCTTGAGGTAAATTCACAACCTGAGAATTTATACCCATTTCTTCACAAGTACGATGTTTATTTCTTACATAAACCTGTGAAGCAGGATCTTCTCCCACAATTATTACGGTAAGACCTGGCTTTATGCCGGTTTTTGCCACCAAAGCATCTAATTTAACTTTAGCTTCGGCTTTTAATTTTTCTGCATATACTTTTCCTGATAAAATTACAGCTGACATCGACAGCCTCCTAAAAATTATTATACTAAAATACTTATAAGCGTAAATATAAATATTACTATGGACACTATGCCATTGCGCATAAAATAAACCTGCGTCAATCGGCTATAGTCTTTATATGAAACAATCGAATGCTGATAGATAAGTGTTGCTATAGCCACAGCTATACCAATATAATACCAAAAACTTAGCTGATACCAAAGTCCAACTACTATAAAACAAATTATACTAGCGGCGTGAACAAACCATATTATGGTAAAAACACGACGCGCCGTAAATTTAGTTGCTAATGAATGAAGCTTATGTTCTTTATCAAACTGCTCATCCTGACTGCCATAAAGAGCATCAAAACCGCCAATCCACAAGCATACACCAATACCAAGTACTACAATCGGTATATTGATTGTTCCCTCTATTGCTATATAGCTGCCAATCGGTGCCATAGCCAAAGCGCCACCTAAAACAAAATGGCATAAATATGTAAATCTTTTAGTATAAGGATACAAAACTAATACAATTACTGCAACCGGCACTAGATAAATGCAAATCGGAGCTAATTGCAATGCCGCATAGATAAATATTGCCAGACTAATACATAATAATACTATTGCTTCTGCGGGCTTAACATCACCTGTAACCATTGGCCTTTTCGCCAAACGCGGCTGCAATCGGTCATATTTTAAATCGATAAAATTATCAAGTACAAGCGCACTGCTTCTGGCGCCTACCATGGCTAAGGTTATAAAAATAAAATCAGATAAGCTTGGCAAAGCCAGCGTTGCCAAAAACATTCCCATATAGGCGAAAGGCAAGGCAAATACCGTATGGTGCAACGCTATGTTATTAATATGAGCTGCTATTTTATTCAAGACCAAGTTCCTGCCATTTCTGGTCTACAGCCATTTTAACTTCATCACTCATATTTATTTCATCAGGCCATTCACGGGTATGACCTTCCTCCGGCCATGTTTTGGTAGCATCAATCCCCACTTTAGTTCCCCACTTAGCCATTGGTGAAGAGTGGTCAAGCACATCTAAAGGTCCATCAACTGTAATAATATCCTGCTTCGCATCGATATTGTTATAGACACGCCACCATACTTCTTTATGATTCTGCACATCGACATGTTCGTCAACAACAATAATCATCTTGGTAAACATAGCCTGTCCCATACCCCAGATAGCGTTCATTACTCGTTTAGCCTGCTGCGGATAAGTCTTTTTAATGGATACCATCATGCAGTTATGAAATACACCTTCAAGCGGACAATTTATATCGACAATTTCCGGCAGCATCTGCTGCATTAATGGCAAAAAGATTCGTTCCGTTGCTTTTGCCAAATAGCAGTCTTCCATCGGTGGTTTGCCGACAATGGTCGTAAAATAAATCGGATTTTTGCGATGAGTGATACAAGTCACATGAAAAACCGGATAATCATCCGCCAATGAATAATAACCAGTGTGATCACCGAATGGACCTTCACGCCGTTTTTCATCGATATCCACATAGCCTTCCAGCACTATTTCACTGGTTGCCGGAACCTCAACATCAACCGTTACACATTTTGTCATTTCCACTGATTTTTTCCGCAAAAATCCTGCAAAAACCATTTCATCAACATCGCGCGGCAATGGTGCTGTCGCTGCATAGGTCAAAACAGGATCTGTACCAATAGCAACGGCCACTTCCAACCGATTTTTCCCCAAGCGTTTATATTCACGGTAATTTTCAGCACCATTTTTATGAATATGCCAATGCATTCCCGTTGTCTTGCTATCATATTTTTGCAAGCGATACATTCCGACATTCCGTTTACCTGTAACAGGATTTTTCGTAAACACGAGCGGCAAAGTTACAAAAGGACCGCCGTCCTGCGGCCAGCAAGTTAAAATAGGGAATTTATCCAAAGATACATCGTCCCCTTTAAGAACAACTTCCTGGCAGGAGGCTTTTTTTACATATTTAGGAAAATTTATTGCCCGTTTAGCCATAGGCAGAATATGTATTAAATCCATCTTTTTCTGCAAAGAAATATAAGGCAGTTTTAATATTTCTCTTAAATCATTAGGCACATCTTCCAGTTTTTCCACACCTAATGCCATAGCCATTCTTTCCATTGAACCAAAGGCATTAATCAAAACGGGTATATCATAGCCCTTTACGTTTTCAAATAATAAAGCAACATTTTTATTGCCTTCCATCTTACAGACGCGATCAGTTATTTCTGTTATTTCCAAATGACAGTCGACCGGTGTCTTTATCCTTTTTAACAGGTTTTTTTGTTCTAACAGATCTATAAATTCACGTAAATCATTAAAAGCCATTATTTAAACCTCACATTTCAAGCAAAACTATTTATTTCTTTAATGCAAAACGTACAATAAAATAACTGGAAAAATATAAAAATATCATGGGAAAAGCTATCATACACTGTGTAAAAATATCTGGTGTTGGTGATATTACAGCTCCCACTACAAATGTCAAAAAAATTACCAGCCGCCATTTCTTTATAAGAAATTTAGAAGTAACCAAGCCGATTTTCGCTAAAATAACCACAATAAGCGGCAGTTCAAATACAATGCCAAAAGGCAGAATAAATGCGATAACAAAGCCAAAATATCGACTGACTGAAAACATGGGTAAAAGCGTGCTGTCAGTAAATCCAATAAAAAACTTCATTGCCGCAGGCAATACCAGGAAAAAGGCAAAGGCCAAACCACCCAAAAATAAAATCAATGACATTGGTACCACCAGCAGCAAAACCTTTTTTTCCCTTATTGTCAATGCTGGCAGTACAAAGCACCATATTTGATATAAAACTATTGGCAATGCCAATATAAACCCAGCGAATATCGCTACCTTGATGTACGTGAAAAAAGCCTCTGTCGGCTGCATGTAATAAAGTTTTCCCGCCGGTAAAGTCAAATAATGCATTATGTCTTGGACATAATAATAACAAATACCGCCGCCTACGCAGACAGCAATAAGACTGCGTATAATTCTTTTACGCAGTTCCTCTAAATGCTGTATCAATGTCATATTGCCTTGAGGAATATCAGCCAATTCTTCAGCTGGTAAATTTTCTTCAGTTGTTATTTCAGCAGGATATTTTTCTTGCATTGTTAATTACTCACTTTTTCTTTTCTTCTTTTACATCAATTATCGTCGTCTCTGCAAAAGATTTATTTTCATCAGTTACATCTTTTTCTTTATTAGTTTCTTTTTTAAATTCATTAATGCTTTTGCCGATAGCTCTTCCCAATTCAGGCAATTTCCCTGGACCAAAAAATATAAGACCAATTACCAATATAAGTAATAATTCAGGCACACCTATATCAAACATTTTTGACCTCCCATACAATACTGTATATTAAAAAGCGTCTTTAAAATCCAAAGACGCTTTTTGCTTATTTATCGTTTGTCGTATCCTGCTTTGTTTGTGCTGGTTGAGGCTGTACATTTTTAGTCTGTTCCTGCATTTGCTGCATCTGCTGCTGCATTTGTTTCATCTGTTCCTGCATTTGCTGCTGTTGAACCTGCTGCTCATTTTGTTGTGGCTGCTGGGCAACATCATTTATACCCGATGTTGCTTTTTTCAGTTCATTAATACTTTTGCCGACGGCACGCCCTACTTCTGGTAATTTACCTGGTCCGAATAACACTAAACCAATAATTAAAATGACGATAAGCTCTGGAACACCAATGCCAAACATTTTCATTCGCTCCTTTTAAACAAAAGATTATAAACAAAAATTATTAACTATATAACTAGTCATAAATTCTATTCGTATTATAGCATACTGTTTTTTAAAAATCACGTTTTCCCACAAATTCAGCTATTTCTATAAATGACTGTCGAATTTCTTTTGGTAATGCTGCCGGCAAACTTTCTTTGGCCATTTCAAGATAATCATAAACTTTTTTACGGGTATAATCAAGACCATCACTATCTCTTGTTATGGCAACAGCTCTTTTTACCATAGCCTTATCTAAATTTTCATCTGTTATAATATTTATAAGTTCTTCCCTAACGGGACTTGTTTTAGTTGCCTGAATAACCGGCAGCGTAATTATCCCCTGCAGTATATCATTGCCGGCGGGTTTGCCAATTTTTTCATCATTGGATGTAATATCTAGTATATCGTCAGTTATCTGAAAAGCCATCCCTAAATACAATCCATATTTATACAGCTTATCAGTATCCTCACGTCCTAGTCCTGCCAATATGCCACCGATTTCACAGCTGGCAGCAATAAAATCAGCTGTTTTTTTGGCTATAGCATCATAATATTCTTCTTCCGTTCTCAAACGAAAATGTTTTTCATTTTGATGTATCTCACCCTCACTAAGCCCACAGATAATCTTCGCCAAACGCAATAGTACACGCTTATCATAATCCTTATCTGCTATTAGAGCAAAAGCTCTGGCAAATAAAAAATCACCGCTTAGTATGGAAACATTATTCCCCCATTTAGCATTGGCCGTTGCAGCCCCCCGTCTGGTTGACGCATTATCAAGAACATCATCATGCACCAATGAAGCCATATGAATAAGCTCAATTGTTATTGCCAATGGCAATACATATTCTAGCTCATAGTCTTTTTTGCTGCGGGCCGCCAAAATACAAAGTGCTGGACGCAGTCTCTTTCCACCAGACTTAACCAGATGTGTACCGATATCGGTTATAAGATCAACATCAGAATGAACTTCGTGGTATAACCCTTGCTCTAAAGCCTGTAAATCTTTTTTTATAACATATAACATTTTGTTTATTAACAAATTTAATCACCTACAAGTAATTTCATAACTAATTAAGTTTACTACAAAACATGCCCTTTAGTAAACCAGCATAACCATAAAAAAATTTTTTTTGTAAATTTTTTGTAAAATTTTACTTATAAACTTCTTATTATATATTAAGTTACTTTTAATACAATTAGCAACATTTTTATAAAGTAATCACTTTATTTATTTCCTAACTTCTTACTTACAATAAAAATTATATACAGTTAATATCGGCAATAATTGCATTTTTACTTGTCAATACAGCTATTTCATGCTATTTTTATATTTATCTATTGGTAAAATTTTTACCAAAAATTTACTTTTATTTCAATAAATATAAGTTTTATAACTTAAATAATATCTTTACTATATATTTATACAAAAGGCGGCGTATTATGATTAAAGTTTGTTCATGTCAATTTGAAGTTGAAGCAGGGCGACCCAGTGATAATTTGGTAAAAATGCTCAGCTTTGTTAAAGAAGCCAAAGGAAATAATGCCGATATAATTATTTTTCCGGAAATGTCTATTCCCGGCTATTTTATTGGTGATACCTGGGATTCATCAGCATTCCTGCATGAATGTGAAGAATGTGGACAGGAACTTGTTGCTGCTGCTACTGATATTGTTATCATCTTTGGTAATATTGCTATCGATTGGAAAAAGAAAAATCGTGATGGGCGCTGCCGCAAATATAATGCCTTATTCATGGCACAAAATGGACATATTGTTGCTCCTATGGATTCCGTATACCCCTTTGCCATAAAAACACTGCATCCCAATTATCGTGAATTTGATGACAGCCGCTATTTTTACAGTACTGCTATGCTGGCCACTGAACTACACACTGAAACAGCTAATCTTATAAAACCATTTACTGTAACAATAAATGACCAAAAGTTAAAGCTTGGCTGTATATTATGTGAAGACGGCTGGAGTGATGATTATCCCATATCGCCGCTTGATATTTTGTGTGCCAATAATAATCTGGATGCCATTATCAATATATCGGCCTCCCCTTATACACTCGGTAAAAACAATAAACGTCATCGTGTATTTTCGCAGCATGCTAAAAAAAACAATATTCCTGTCTTTTATGTAAATAAAATTGGTATCCAAAACAATGGCAAAACAGTATATACCTTTGATGGTTCAAGCACCGTATATGCTGTCGACGGCTCAATTGCCTCTTATACCCCCGCTTATAGCGAAGCTGCCAGCTATATTGCCCTCAATAATGAAACTACAGCTGTGCAACCCATTAACAGTGATATTGAGACTAACGATATAAGCTGCATCTATAAAGCCTTATCATACGGCATCAGCAAATTTCTGCAAAAAATACATATGAAAAAAGTTGTCATCGGCATTTCCGGCGGTATTGATTCAGCTGTTGCTGCTGCCCTATACTGCCAGATTATTGGACCAGAAAATGTTCTTCTGGTAAATATGCCCAGCATCTACAATTCTGCTACAACCAAAGACTTATCAAAAGAAATGGCCCAAAATCTTAATTGTGCTTATGCCGTTATGCCTATTCAGGAAGTCATTGATTTTACAATAAATCAATTTGAAAATACACCAATACAAAATTTTTCGCAAAATATCCCCGAAAAAATAAAAATTTCATCATTTGTTGCCGAAAACATTCAGGCACGTGACCGTTCTGCCCGCATCTTAGCTGGTTTAGCCGCTGCTATTGGCGCTGGTTTTACCTGTAATGCCAATAAAGCCGAAACTACAGTAGGCTATTCCACACTTTATGGTGATCAATCCGGCTTTTTAGCTGCACTGGCTGATTTATGGAAATACCAGATATATGAATTAGCCGAATATCTAAATAATGAAATTTATCATAAGCAGGTCATTCCCCAAGCTGTAATTGATATTGTTCCCAGTGCAGAACTTTCGGCCGAACAAAATGTCAATGAAGGAAAAGGCGACCCAATTAAATATCTTTATCACGATTATCTCTTCCGCTCTTTTGTGGAGCGCTGGGATAAGGCCACTCCGGAAGATATACTGCAATGGTATAAAGATGGTACCATTGAAAAAGAAATTGGCTGCGCTGATGGTTTAATAAATAAATATTTCCCCACAGCCAATGACTTTATCAATGACTTAGAACGCTGGTGGAATCTTTTTTCCGGTATGGCCATTGCTAAAAGAATTCAAGCTCCGCCAATCATGGCTGTAAGCCGGCGTGCCTACGGTTTTGATCAGCGTGAAGCACAAAACGGTCCCTATTATACAAGAAGATATAAAAAATTAAAGCAGGAATTATTAAGCAAATAAATTTTGGCAGTATATATTTTTTCTGCTATACTATAGGATGATAAAATAGTTTAAAAAGGTGACTTAATGAGAATAATAACCGGCTGTGCCCGCGGAACAAAATTAAAAACTCCATCTGGAATGAATACCCGCCCAACAGCAGATCGCATAAAAGAATCGCTTTTTAATATTTTGCAAAATGATATCATTGACACCAATGTTTTAGATATTTTTGCCGGCAGCGGTGCTTTAGGCCTTGAGACCTTGAGCCGTGGTGCCGCCAGCGCAGTCTTTATTGATAAATCTGCTGACAGCATTGCTGCTATTGAATACAATGTCCAGCATACTCGTTTGCAGGATAAAGCTGTTATCAAGCGATTAGATGCCGTTGATGCCGTAAAATTACTGGAACAAAAGAATTATACATTTGATATTATATTTTGCGACCCACCTTATCATAAAGGACTTTGCCAGAAACTGCTGGATACACTTAATACCAGTAATATCCTAGCCGATAACTGTCTTTTTATTGCTGAAATTGGCAAAGATGAAGAATTAAATAGTGATAACAGTAATTTTGAATTATTACGCAGCAAGACCTATGGTGCTACAACCAAAATCAATATTTACAAATATATCAAGGGGATTAAATCATGACACTTGCATTATGCCCAGGCAGTTTTGACCCGGTGACTAATGGACATATAAATATCTTTGAGCGCACTGCCAAAATGTTTGATCATCTAGTAATTGCCGTTTTTAACAATGTACGCAAAACACCCTTTTTATCAATTGAAGAACGTGTACAATTATTACAGCAGGCAACCGCTCATATTGATAATGTTACCGTTGATGCTTTTGACGGTCTTTTATCTGATTATATAAACCAAAAAAAAGCTAATGTTGTTGTTCGCGGACTGCGCGACCAAAATGATTTTTTTTATGAAACTTCGCAGATGCTGATGGTAAAACGTATGGCACCAAATGTTGAAATGATGTACCTTATGAGTGAGCATCAGTACTCTTATGTTAGTTCTTCAGCTATCAGGGAACTTGCTAATTTTCATGGTGATATTAAAGGACTTGTGCCTGATTGTGTAGAAAATGTCATACGAAGTAAATATAACCTTAGCAATAACTAGAGATATTGCTAAGGTTATATGATATAATTAAAGGTAAGTTTTTATTTTATTATTATAAATATAAAGTAAAGGTAGGAAATATAAATGGCTATAAATGAACTGCTTGATGAATTGGAAGAATTAGTAGTTGGTTCCAATCGTGTTCCATTTACCAATAAATGCGTTATTGAAGAAGACAACTTAATGCGTTTAGTTGAAGGACTGCGCAAAGAATTGCCACAAACCATAAAGAGTGCTGAAGATGTTATTCGCAATAAGCAGCAAATTCTTGATCAAGCCAAAAAAGATGCTGATAATATGCTGGATCAGGCTAAAGAATATGCTACTAAAATAACTGCCGAAGACCAGATAATGGAACAGGCCCGCACCCAAGCCAAAGAAATCATGGATAAAACCATTGAAAATTCTACTCAATTACGAACAGATTCACTTAAATATGCCAATGATGTATTTGAATATGCTTTAGGCAATTTAAACAGTGCCCTGCAGGCTGTCCAGGAAGCGCAAACAGGTCTTAACGAAAATGTTCAGGCTGCTCCGACAATTACTCCCGTTAAGGAAAATCAAAAATAACTTATCTAGGTCAATAAAATATTTATTGGCTATCTAATAAATATGTATTTTTTATAAGCTACTGCCTATGCAGATTTTGGCAGCAGCTTTTTTAATGAAATGATAGGAATGAATTTTATATGAATAAGCTTTCACCGTCTATCTTACAGACGGTTAGTAAACCTGCTCGTTATACTGGTGGCGAAGTAAATGCCATCCATAAAGATTTGAATACTGTAGATTGTAAGTTTGCATTATCTATGCCCGATGTTTATGAAGTCGGCATGTCCAATCTCGGTCTTAAAATTTTATACGAAATTATCAACAATCGTACTGATACTGCTGCCGAGCGTGTTTATACGCCATGGCCGGATATGGAAGGAAAAATGCGGGAAAATAAGATTCCACTATATAGCCTTGAATCTTATACCCCACTTAATGAATTCAACTTTATCGGCTTTACTTTGCAGTATGAATTAAGCTATACCAATATATTAAATATGCTTGATCTTGCCGGTATTCCATTATTTGCTAATGATCGCAGCAACGACATGCCATTTATTGTTGGTGGTGGTCCCTGCGTTTATAATGTTGAGCCTATCGCTGACTTTTTTGATTTCTTTATTTTAGGCGAAGGTGAAGAAGTAATAAATGATGTAATTTCCGCTTTTATTGCCTGGAAAAAAGAAACCTCAACCTGTGACCGTCATGAATTTTTACGTATTGCTGCTAAAATCCCTGGTATCTATGTTCCAGCTTTTTATGAACCGCATTATGATGAAAATAATAATTTTGTAAAAATCACACCTAAATATGACGATATTCCTGCTGTTATCCATAAACGTGTTTTAGCCGATTTAGATAGTATTCCCAGCATAGAAAAACCGATTGTGCCATTTATAGATATTGTCCATGATCGTCTTATGCTCGAACTGTTTCGTGGCTGCAGCCGTGGCTGTCGTTTTTGCCAGGCGGGTATAATTTACCGCCCTGTAAGAGAACGCCGCTCAGAAACATTATTTAAACTAGCTGAAAAAATGATTGATAATACCGGTTATGACGAAATGTCCTTAACCTCCTTAAGCTCAGCTGATTATTCCTGTCTGCCAACACTTATTGATGACCTGACTGATAAATACGCTGGGCAAAAAATGAGTTTTTCACTGCCGTCCCTGCGCATTGACAGCTTTTCCATTGATATTGCCCATAAATTACAGGCGACCCGCAAAAGCGGCCTTACTTTTGCTCCGGAAGCAGGTACCCAAAGGCTGCGTGATGTTATTAACAAAGGCGTAACTGAAGAAAATCTGCTGGATTCCTGCTCTGCTGCTTTTAAGCATGGCTGGAAAACCGTTAAATTATACTTTATGATGGGCCTGCCTACCGAAACCGATGAAGATATTATCGGCATCGCTGATTTAGCCCAAAAAGTAGTAAATTTATATAAAAATATAAAAAACCGCCGCGATGTAAAGGTCACTGTCAGCGTATCCTGTTTTGTACCAAAACCCTATACACCATTTCAATGGTTTGGTCAAAATACCCAGGAGGAATTTAAGCGTAAACAGCGTTTATTAAAAGACACTATAAAAGATAAAGCTATTAATTTTAACTATCATGATTCAGCTACCAGCAGCCTGGAAGGCATTATTGCCCGCGGTGACCGCCGTTTAGCAAAAGTCATCTATAATGCCTATAAAAATGGTGCAAAATTCGATGGCTGGAGTGAAATGTTCAATAATGATATTTGGATGCAGGCCTTTGCTGATGCCAATATTGAAACAGCTCCATATAATCTGCGCCAACGTGAATTCGCGGAAAATCTACCTTGGGACCATACCAGTCCCGGCGTAAATAAACAATTTCTAATAAATGAATATAAAAAAGCTGCTGCCGAACAGCTCACACCAGACTGCCGCCGCGGCAGCTGTACAGGCTGCGGAATTTGTCAGGAACTCGATGTTGCTGTCACCGACTGGGGGGAAAAATAATGACAATCTTTCGCATAGAAATCAGCAAAAAAGAATCGTTACGTTATATTTCCCATCTTGATTATGCTAATCTGCTGCAGCGCTGTATACGCCGGGCCAAATTGCCAGCCGCTTATTCTGAAGGCTTTAATCCTCATATGAAAGTATCATTTGCTTCGGCATTGGCTCTCGGTGTTACTACTGATGCCGAATATGCTGATATTGAGCTTACCCGTGACATGTGTCAACCGGAATTCTTTGATAAGTTAAGCAGTGCCTTGCCTGAGGGAATTCAGTTATTACAGGCAAAAAAACTAAATACCGAACATCCTAAATCTATGAACGCCTTGGCTGATACGGCTGTTTATGAGCTCATTATGCCGGAAGATATTTCATCAGAATTAATAAATGACGCTATCACTAAATTCAATGCTGCTTCTTCCATTACTTTTACCCGCCAGCGTCGCGGCAAAAAAGCACAAAAGGGACGCATTGTAAAAAAAGATATTGATATTAAGAATTATGTTGCTGTACCTTTGCAATATAATGATGAAACTCACTGTCTATTATTAAAATTAAAAGTATCACCTAATGGCAGTATCAAACCTATTGAAGTTTTAGAATCAATAAAAAATGATCATATTGCTGATTTAGATATTTTTGCTGTATTAATAAACCGCAAAGCTTTATTATCACAGGGACAGCCGCTTATCAATATCAGCCCGCGCTAAACAATATAATATACAAATAAAAAACTGGGCCTATCGCACATTAATAACAATATATGCCAGTCCCAGTTTTTATATTCCTTCGCCATCCATACCGGTAAAATCACTAAACCGATATTTTTCAGTTTTTTCTACTTGTGTTACCTTGCCAGACTTTATTATGATGGCAATATTGCCAAAAGCTAAATCAGAAAATTCCTGCTGTATTTTTTCGCAAACAGGTGTATAGTCTATATGCTGCGTTTTTTTGTGATATGCAGCATATTTAGATATATCAACCAACCGCATTTTCTCATTGCGTTCAATTTGTATCAGACAGGAATTTTGCACTATTAAATTTATTTCTCCGTGAAATATTTCCTGCATTAACGAAGTTATTATTTTTAATGCAGCAGAACTTAGTTTATTATTTTTATTGATAATTTTTTCCCCAGCCATTTTCATCCCTCATATTATGATATATTATATTATTTATAATGTATCATAATTATATTAATCATTTCATTGTATGTCAACATAATATTGACAGTATAAGCATATGATGTTATTCTATATACAGTTTAGTAAAATTTTATGTAATGGCTTATTAGAAAACTAAAGGCCGGGGCAAGTAGGTATTTTGTATCTATTTACCTTGGTCTTTTTTATTTATTATAAATATATGATGAGTGGTGAATAATTATGTCTCTGACAGATGAGCAGTCAAAACGCTATTCCCGACATATTTTATTGCCGGAAATAGGCATTGCCGGGCAGGAAAAATTATTAAACAGCAATATTTTGATTATAGGCACTGGTGGACTTGGTTCACCCACAGCAATGTATTTAACAGCTGCTGGTATTGGTCACATTGGTCTGGTCGATTCTGATTGTGTAGAACTTTCCAATCTACAGCGGCAAATAGTCCATCTTACCAAAGATATTGGCAAAGCCAAAGTACTATCAGCCAAAGAAACCCTAAATGAAATGACTCCTGCTGCCGACATTATAACCTACAATGAAATGATAACAGCAAATAATATTACTGACATAATCAATAACAAAAATTATGACTTTATCATTGACTGCACTGATAATTTCCCAACAAAATTCTTAATTAATGATGCCTGTGTTTTATTGCACAAACCATTTTCCCATGCTGGTATTCGTCGTTTTGAGGGGCAGAGTATGACTTATGTACCGGGAAAAGGTCCATGCTATCGCTGTATTTTTAAGAATCCACCACCACCTGAGGTAGTCCCACCTGCACGCCAAACAGGTGTATTAGGAGTCATGGGCGGCATTATAGGCAGTATTCAGGCCACTGAAGCCATCAAATATATATTGGGCATTGGCAATTTACTGACTGGCAGTCTTTTAACCTATAATGCCCTATCCATGCAGTTCAGGAAAATAAAAATTTCTGCCAATGATGACTGTGCTATCTGCGGTACAAATCCCAGTATCACTAAGATAATGACCTGCCATAATATCTAATTCAAGGATAATAATTATGCTTATATTACAACAAAATTATTTTTCGCAAATAGCAGCCTATGCCCGCCAGCAATTGCCGCTTGAAGCCTGCGGCCTTATTGCCGGCATCAAAGAAAATGAAAATATTATAGTAAAAAAAATTTATTTTCTAAATAATGTTGATAAGAGTGTAAGACATTTTTCCCTTGCCCCGCAGGAACAGTTTCAAGCCATTAAAGATATGCGGCAAAACAATTATATATTATTAGGCAATTGGCATAGCCATCCATCTTCTGCGGCAGTTCCCTCGACTGAAGATATAAAATTGGCTTATGATCCTGCTCTAAGCTATCTAATATTATCATTACAATATTCTACCCCGCTATTAAATAGTTTTAAAATAAAAAATGGCTTTATAACAAAAGAAATCATACATATTATACCGGAGGAAAAAAGATGACAAATGTAAACTACAAAGAATTGAAGAAAAATGGCTTTATGCAGCAGATCCAAACGGATAATTTTTCCATGCGCTTAAAATCAGTTGGCGGTCATTTGACGGCTGCCCAGCTGCAAACAATACAGGAAGTGGCAGAAAAATATGGCAATGGCACTGTTCATCTAACCTCGCGTCAGGGTGTGGAAATCCCTTTTATAAAACTTGCTGACATTGAAACGGTAATTGATTATCTGCATAAAAATGATATGGAAGTGGGTGCCTGCGGTCCAAGAGTTCGCACCATAACCGCCTGCCATGGCAACAGCATTTGCCGCTGCGGTCTTATAAATACTGCTGAAGTTGCCCAAGAGCTTGATATTCGTTACGGCGGCAAAGAACTGCCGCATAAATTCAAAATGGGCGTAACCGGCTGTCCTAATAACTGTCTAAAAGCCGAACAAAATGATATCGGCATCAAGGGCGCATTAAAACCACTCTGGCTGGAAGATAAATGCTGTTTCTGCGGTCTGTGTGCTGCAGCCTGCCCAGGTAAAGCGATTACTGTTGATAAATCAGCAAAAACATTAACCTTAGATGAAGAAAAATGCATAAACTGCGGTAAATGCAATAAAGTCTGCCCTACCTCAGCTTGGACCGGCGAACAAGGCTTTTTGCTATCCTTTGGCGGATTATATGGCAATCGCATAACTGTCGGTAAGCATCTGCTGCCAATTATTCTTTCTCAGGAAATTTTATATAAAGCAGTTGATACTGCCTTAAACTTTTTTGCCAAGAATGCCAATAAAGGTGAACGTTTTGCCAATACTTTAAACCGAGTAGGCTGGGAAAAACTGGAAAAAGATTTGCAACAAATATTATGAATTCTAAAAACAGCGTATCAAAATGATGCGCTGTTTTTATTTTTGTCATTATTAAAATAGTAACCTAAATTTTCGTTGTTTTACTTTAATTTAATTTTATTCTCTTTACTATTTATACCGCCGTAATATATTAATTTTTACGGCGTATCTTTCATTTACAACTTAACAAATAATAATTGACTTTATTTTATATAAGTGTTATATTATCAATCACATACCGCAATAGCGGTATATATTTATTTATAAAGGAGTTAATTTCCGTGAATGGTATAACAATGCTCAGTATTGCAATTATTATTTTTTTAGCTGGCTATTTTATTTATGGCAAATGGCTGGCCCGTACCTGGGGAATAGATGCCCAGGCCTTGACCCCTGCCTATAAACACGAAGATGGGCAAGATTATACACCAACTTCAAAGTTTATGGCTTTTTCCCATCAGTTTTCTTCTGTTGCCGGTGCCGGACCTGTTACTGGTCCTATTATTGCTGCGATGTTTGGCTGGCTGCCCGCCTTTTTATGGATTGTTATCGGCGGTATTTTTTTTGGCGGTGTACAGGATTTCGTGGCCCTTTATGCCTCGGTTAAAAACGAAGGAAAATCGATGGGTGTTCTCATCGAACAATATATCGGTAAAACCGGCCGAAAATTATTTTTGTTATTTTCCTGGCTTTTAACGTTACTGGTAATTGCTGCCTTTGCTGATATTGTTGCCAATACCTTTAATGGTTTTGCTGCTGACGGCAGCAAACTTTTGCCTGGTGCTTCGGCTGCCTCAATCTCAATGATTTATATTATTGGTTCACTGCTGTTTGGCATCTTTGTAAAAAAATCCCATCCTAAGGAATCAGTACGTTTTATCGTTGCCATAATTTTAATACTTGCCATGATAAGCCTAGGTATCGCCTTTCCTATGTATTTTTCCCGTGATATTTGGATTATAGTTGCACTTACCTACTCTTTTATAGCTTCTGTCCTGCCTATGTGGCTTTTAATGCAGCCACGTGATTATTTAAGTACATTTTTATTAATTGCTATGATTGCCAGTGCTATTATCGGTATTATCATCGCTAATCCTTCTATAAATATGCCTGCCTTCGTTGGTTTTGAAGTACATGGCAAAAGTTTATTCCCAATTTTATTTATAACAATTGCCTGCGGTGCTGTTTCCGGTTTTCACAGCCTCGTATCATCTGGTACTTCCTCTAAAACCGTTGCCAATGAAAAAGACATGTTGTTTATCGGTTATGGTTCAATGCTTGTGGAATGTATTTTAGGTGTTGCGGCTCTAATAATTGTTTGTGCTGCTGCTAAAAATGGACAAATGCCCCATGGCACGCCTTTTCAAATTTTCTCCGGCTCCGTTGCGGGCTTTTTAAGCATGCTGGGTATGCCCAGAATTTATGCCGTATGTATAATAACCATGTGTGTTTCCGCCTTAGCTTTCACAACTCTTGATACCGTTGTCAGAGTCGGCCGCTTATCTTTACAGGAACTCTGTCAATCGGATGATGCTGCTTCTATGAATATCGTCCAAAAAGCTGGTGCTAATAAATATATTGCTACCTTACTAACCATTGGTATTGGTTATCTGCTCTGCCGTATCGGTTATATGAATATATGGCCATTATTCGGCTCAGCCAATCAGCTTTTAAGTGCTTTAGTCTTAATCTGTATGGCAGTGTTCCTGCGCATGACTAATCGCAAAGGCTGGATGCTGTTTGTTCCAACCATTGTAATGTTTATTGTAACATTCACTGCTTTAATCCAGGCAGTATACCATATATTTATTCATATGCTCGATGGACACTTTATCTTTTTAACTGACGGATTACAGCTTATTATCACTTTAGCCCTTATGTTCCTGGCAGCTTCTGTTGTTAATCACTGCCGTGGTGAGCTTTTTGGTGATAAGAAAAAATCTTCTAATGCCATATTAAGTAAATAGTATTTCGCCCTAAAAAAAATAAAAAAAGAGAGCCACTTATGCGAATTCACTTAATTTCACTCATTCGCTAAAACGGCTCTCTTTTTATTTAAAAAAATCTTTTATTTTATCGGTCAGTGTTTTTTTTTTGTTTCTTTTTTAGGAGAATTACCACTTTCAGCAGCAAATTCTTCCAATAATTCTTTTTGACGATTGGTTAATTTTTCCGGTGTCTTAATTTTTATTTTTACATGCTGATCACCACGGCCGATGCCGCGCAAATGAGTAATTCCCTTGCCTTTTAAGCGCAGAACAGTACCATACTGCACACCAGCAGGCACAGTTATTTCAACTTTGCCATCAAGTGTCGGAACCTCAATTTTATCACCAAGTGCTGCCTGAACAAAAGAAACAGATACTTCACAAATGACATCATCACCAGAACGACGGAATATTTTATGAGGGCGAACTGTTATATAAACATATAGATCGCCGGTTTCACCGCCGCGTGTGCCTGCTTCACCACCACCAGATACACGGATGCGCGAGTTATTATCAACTCCGGCAGGAATTTTCACCTTAATTTTACGACGTACACGAACACTGCCCTGTCCATTGCAATCTGGGCATGGATCTTTAATAATCTTGCCTGTACCATTACATCTGTCACAAGTACGGGCATTTACCATGCGGCCAAATGGTGTATTATGGACATCCTGCACCTGCCCTGTACCATGACATTTAGGACATTCTTCTGGCTGTGTCCCAGGTTTTGCCCCTGTCCCATGGCAGGTTTTGCAATCTTCGGTGCGAGGAATTTCCAGTTCAATTTCCTTGCCAAAAGCCGCTTCTTCAAATTCAATTTCCAAATTATAGCGCAGATCATTACCACGTTGCGGACCTTGGCGTCTGCTGGAACGTCCGCCACCACCGCCAAAGAATGCATCGAAAATATCGCCAAAATCGCCTGAATCACTAAAGCCGCCAAAACCGCCAAAGCCACCGAAACCGCCGGCGCCACCACCACCGCCGCCATTTTCAAAAGCAGCATGACCAAATTGGTCATATTGAGCCTTTTTCTGGGGGTCAGATAAAACCTCATAAGCTTCATTAGCCTCTTTAAATTTCTTTTCCGCTTCAGGATTGTCTTTATTGAGGTCAGGATGGTATTGGCGGGCTAATTTTCTAAATGCTTTTTTTATTTCAGCCTCAGCAGCACTTTTACTTACACCGAGGACCTCATAATAATCTCTTTTTTCGCTCACTTTATCCACCTTGTTATATATAGACTAACCTGATGACTTTATACTAAAGTCATCAGGTCACTTATTTTATTAATACATTTATAAATTAATAACAGTCAATTATTTTTTATCATCATCGACAACTTTATAATCAGCATCAACAACATCGTCATCAGCCTTAGCATCAGAACCAGCATTTTGTTGAGCTGCTCCAGCGGCGTCAGCACCAGCAGCACCTTGAGCCTGTTGTGCCTGCTGATAAGCAGCCTGACTCATTTCATAAAGCGGTTTTTGCAATTCTTCAGTAGCTTTTTTAATAGCTTCAGTATCAGTGCCTTTTAATGCTTCTTTTACTTTATCGCAGGCAGCCTGAATTTTCTCTACTGCAGCTTTATCGGCTTTATCACCAAGATCTTTAATTGCTTTTTCAGCCTGGTATACCATGCTTTCAGCAGTATTTCTTGTTTCGATTTGTTCTTTTTGTTTTTTATCATCAGCTGCATGTGCTTCAGCTTCTTTTACCATGCGGTCAATGTCATCTTTGCTCATACCACTGTCGGACTGAATTGTAATTTTTTGTTCTTTACCAGTACCAAGATCTTTAGCAGATACATTAACAATACCATTAGCATCAATACTAAAGGTAACTTCGATACGAGGCACACCTCTTGGAGCTGGTGGAATATCGGATAATTCAAAACGCCCAAGGGTTTTATTGCCAGCAGCCATTTCGCGTTCACCCTGTAATACATGGATATCAACGGAAGGCTGATTATCAGCAGCAGTGGAGAAAGTCTGGCTTTTTGATGTAGGAATAGTTGTATTTCTTTCAATAATTTTAGTACATACACCGCCAAGAGTTTCAATCCCCAAGGATAATGGTGTTACATCAAGAAGAAGTACATCTTTTACATCACCAGCTAGAATACCACCCTGGATAGCAGCACCGATGGATACGCATTCATCTGGATTTACACCACGGTTTGCTTCTTTACCAAGTTCGTTTTTGATGATGTCCTGAACAGCCGGAATACGGGTGGAACCACCAACAAGAATGATTTTATCAATATCGTTTATAGAAAGGTCAGCATCCTGCAATGCTTTTCTGGTAGGTTCAATAGTTCTCGCTACCAAATCACCGGTAATTTCATCAAATTTAGCACGAGTAAGTGTTAAATCAAGATGTTTAGGACCGCTGGCATCAGCTGTGATAAATGGCAGATTAACATTGGTAGAAGTCATGCTGGAAAGTTCGATTTTAGCTTTTTCGGCAGCTTCAATAAGGCGTTGTGCACTCATTTTATCCTGTGATAAGTCAATACCATTGGATTTTTTGAATTCAGCTACCATCCAGTTCATTACAGCAATATCAAAGTCATCACCGCCTAAACGGGTATCACCATTGGTTGCTTTAACTTCAAATACACCATCGCCAAGTTCAAGGATAGATACATCAAATGTACCACCGCCAAGGTCAAATACAAGGATAGTTTCATCCTGATCTTTATCAAGACCATAAGCCAGGGAAGCTGCTGTTGGTTCATTGATAATACGAAGTACTTCAAGACCAGCAATTTTACCAGCATCTTTTGTAGCCTGACGCTGGCTGTCATTAAAGTAAGCAGGTACTGTTATAACAGCCTGAGTTACGGTTTCACCAAGATATGCTTCAGCATCAGCTTTTAATTTCTGCAGAATCATTGCAGAAATTTCTGGTGGTGTATAGCTTTTATCATCAATATTTACTTTATAATTTTCACCCATATGACGTTTAATAGAAGCAATTGTTCTATCTGGATTGGATACTGCCTGTCTTTTAGCAAGCTGTCCTACAAGACGTTCGTTATCCTTAGTAAAACCTACTACGGATGGTGTAATGCGGCTACCTTCTGGATTTGTGATAACTGTAGGTTCGCCGCCTTCCATAACGGAAACTACAGAGTTAGTTGTACCTAAATCGATACCAATTATTTTTGACATTATAAAACTCCTCCTATATCTTTATGTGTTATAAAAATAATAGATTACTTATTAATATCCCCTATTAAGTCAATTTATAATAAATTTCTACCCTTAGCAGGGAATATATTCATCTTTAATTATTAGAAACTACTTTTACCATTGCTGGACGAACAACACGACCTTTTACCATATATCCTTTTTGCAATTCCTGGTCAATGGTATTATCTTCTTTTTCTGCATCTTCTACACGCATGACAGCCTGATGGAAATTAGGATCGAATTTTTCGCCTTCAGTTTTTATTACTTCAAGGCCATTTTTCACTAATACTTCATTAAATTGTGTAAAAATCATTTTAACGCCCTCTTTTAAGGCATTATCATCACCCTCGGCTGCTACTGCCCTCTCAAAATTATCGAGAATTGGCAACATATCCTTAACAAATCCCTGCAATATAACATTAGAAATTTCTGCTTTTTCCTGATTACTGCGACGACGGAAGTTAACAAAATCAGCCTGTAAACGCTTAAATTGCTCCTGCGCATCAGCTAAAGCCTTATCAGCATCTGCAACTGCATCGTTATTTTCATCCGAAGACTTTGTATCAGTGTCGTTATCAGATGACTCAGCAGCTTTAGACTCATCTTCGGCAGATATCGCTTCATTGATTTCCTGTTTCATTTCATCCAGTCTATCACTGTCTTTTTTCTTCATTTCATCTTTCATATACGGCATATTTACCTCATCTTTTCTCTAAATATTAGCAGCTACAAATACTTTTTAAGCATTTGCGCCATATTTTCATTCATGAATTCCAGTAATGTCATTATCTTACTATATTCCATACGAGTCGGACCTAAAACTGCTATTGTACCTAAGGGCTGTCCATCGATATGATAAGTAGCCTTAATAATGCTACAGTCCTGCATCGTACTATATTTATTCTCTTCTCCTATCGTAACGGTGAGCCCTGCAGTCCCCTGCGCTGTACTATACAATATATCCCTCAGTATAGGTTCCTCTTCTAACATCTTTAAGATATTTTTTACTTTATTTATATCATGGAATTCCGGCTGATCAAGCAGCTGCGGCATTCCTTCTCTATATATCTGGTTGCGCTTTTCACCCGCCAGTGACTGCTCTACTACATCCATTATCTTATTAAAAGCAGCTGTATCAACCATTTCAGTGCGCATGGAATGCAATGCACCAATGCTTATCTCATTTAATTTCTTGCCCGATAAATATTCGTTGAGCACTTGCGCCATCTGAACAAAATCTGTAACAGACGCACCATTTGGTATCTTTATTATTTTATTTTCTACATAGCCGGTATCACTCATAATGGCTGCAATAACATGCTCATCATCAAGCGGCACAAATTTTATATAATGAAAAACTGATTCAGCCAGCTGTGGTGTTATAACCATGGATATATTATTCGTCAAATGAGAAATAATTTTTGCTGTCTCGCGAAAAACCTCATCAAGACTCTCTACCTTGGTATCATACCACTGTCCAATCAATTCCATTTCATTACTGCTAAGTCTTGTCGGTGTTAATAGATCATCAACATAGAGACGATAGCCCTTATATAACGGGATGCGTCCTGAAGAAGTATGCAGATGCTCGATATACCCCAAAAATTCCAAATCAGCCATTTCATTGCGAATAGTAGCTGGACTTACTCCCAAATCATACTTTCTGGCAATAGTCCTCGAACCTATAGGTTCAGCTGTTGATATATAATCATCTATAATCGCTTGCAGTATACGTCGTTTTCTTTCGTTGAGCATCATGACATCACCTCACATTGAACGAAATGCCCTTTTTACTTTATTAGCACTCTCAATAAGTGAGTGCTAATTTCTAATTAAAAATATACAACCATTTAATCAAAATGTCAAGAAAGCATCGTAAAATTATTGATATTTTCTCTAATAAAATATTAAATTTTTCTCTGTGATCTTTATCAAGGTGACAAACATCACATCCTATGTTATATAATAACATATATTGAACACATTACAAATTTCTGGAGGATTATATGAACTTAAATAAGTTTCTTTCTAATAATAATGACACTATGCATTCAGAACTTATTTATAATGATGCTGTTGACAAAAAAAGTGTTATCGCCATTCTTGAAAAATCTCTTTATAGCTGTACTAAATTTTACTTTATCGTTGCTTTTATCACCAGAAGCGGTGTATTACTATTAAAAGATTGTCTTAAAGCCCTCGAACAAAAGCATATTTCCGGCTGTATTTTAACAACAGACTATCTCTGCTTCAGCGAGCCGGAGGCGCTGGAGGAACTGCAGCAATTTTCTAATATCAAAATACGAATTTACAATAAGGAAAACTTCCATATAAAAGGCTATATTTTTGAGTATGACAATAGTTTCACCTATCTTATTGGCAGCTCTAACCTTACACAAAATGCCTTAAAAGCCAATAAAGAATGGAATGTAAAATTAAATTGCCAAACCACTTCATCTTTTCATCAAAAAACATATAAAGAATTTGAAAAACTTTGGCAAAATTCCCAAATACTTACTATTGATTGGCTGGAAGAATATAAAAAACACTATAAAAAAGTTATCACATCAACAAATAAAGGAAATATTTTCACAAATACTGCTGTTTTTCATCCCAATATTATGCAGCAAAAAGCTTTAACCGCCCTAAAAAACCTGCGGCATAATAAGGAAAATAAAGCTTTATTAATATCAGCCACTGGTACCGGCAAAACAATATTAAGTGCTTTAGATGTGAAATCATTTAAACCACAGCGACTGCTTTTCATTGCCCATCGGGAACAGCTCTTAAAGCAAGCCGAAACAAGTTTTAAACTTGTTCTTGGTAATAATATTAACAGCGGCTTTTTAACAGGACAGCAAAAAAATTATTCTGCCAATTATCTGTTTGCTTCCATAAATATGCTCGGACGGGCTGATGTTTTAAAACATTTTACCCCGACACATTTTGATTATATTATCATCGATGAATCACATCGCTCAGGTGCTCCTACCTATCAGCAGCTTATTGCATATTTTAAGCCGCAGTTTATTTTGGGCATGACCGCAACACCAAATAGGACCGATAACTTTATAATCAATAAATTATTTGATTATAATATTGCTTATGAAATCAGGCTGCAGGAGGCTATGCAGGAAAATCTCCTTTGCCCTTTCCATTATTTTGGTATTGCTGATATTAAAATCAATAATAAAACGATTGATGATAATAGCGCCTTTACTGATCTAACTGCAACAGCACGCGTAAATCATATAATTGATAAAGCCAGATTTTACGGACATTCTTCTGAACGGGTACGCGGTCTTGTTTTTTGCCGCAGTGTTGCTGAAGCAGCGGCTTTATCTCTAGACTTTAATCAGCAGGGATTCTTTACTACTGCCTTATCTGCCACTGACACTCCCGCTGCCCGCAATACTGCTATAAAAAAACTGGAACAGGTCCCCCGCATTAATGGTCTTGATTATATATTTTCCGTCGATATTTTTAATGAAGGCATTGATATTCCGGCTGTTAACCAGATAATTATGCTGCGTCCCACAATTTCACCGATCATATTTACCCAGCAACTGGGACGCGGACTACGCAAATATAACAATAAAGACTATGTTGTAATTCTTGATTTTATCGGCAATTACAATAATAACTTTATGATTCCCATAGCCTTATTTGGTGATACTTCCTACAATAAGGATAATTTACGCCGTGTCCTAACAGAAGGTAAGCAAACTTTATATGGTGCCTCTACCGTAAGTTTTGATGCCATTGCCCAAAAACGTATTTATGACGCAATTGATACCGCCCGTTTAAGTGATACTGCTCTATTAAAAAGAAGTTATGAAGATTTAAAACATAAATTGAACCATATTCCATCATTTAATGATTTTTCTAACTTTGGCAGCATTGATATCTTAAAATATATCGAAAAATTTGGTTCTTATCATACTTTTTTGCAAAAATACGAACCTGCGTATAATATTAAATTAAATGAGATTGAAGAAGAAATTTTATTATATATCAGCAAACGTTTTGCTGCTGGTAAACGCATCTTAGAAACAGCTGCTTTAATTTTGCTTATTAACAATCCCAATAATTTATTCATCCGATTGGAAAATTTTTTACAGCAAAACTATCAGCTTATTTTACCTGTTGCAGCCAAAACATCATTGATAAATAATCTTACCAATAAATTCACCATTAAAAATGAACAGGAAAAATATCAGCATTGTATTTTTATAAAAAATGCAGGCACTGATTACTCTAGCAGCGAGCAATTTCAGCAGTGCCTGCAAAATCCTTTATTTAAACATAAACTTTTATCTTTATTAAATTTTGCCCAAGAACGCTATACCAACAATTATCAGCAGCATTATAACAATACCTGTTTATGCTTATATCAAAAATACACCTATGAAGAAGTTTGCTATCTCTTAAATTGGCCGCATAAAATAAATCCCAATGCCATGGCCGGCTATTTTTATGAAAAAACTACCCATACCATGCCTGTCTTTATCAACTATATCCCCGCTGATAAAAAACGTGTTGCCTATACCAATGAATTTTTATCGAATCAACAGATAACAGCTTATTCCAAACTCAATCGTAAACTCGACTCCACTGATGCCCAGCATATTTATAACGCTACCACTGAAAAAAATAAAATCTATCTGTTTATACGTAAACCATATGAAGATAAAAACAGCAAAGAATTTTATTTTCTTGGCGAAATAACAGCTGTTGGGCAGCCTGTTTCAGCTCCAGAGTTTAACGGCTTTAAAACAACTTATGAATTGGCTGACCCTGTACGAGATGATATATTTAATTACTTAACATCATAAATATTCCTTTAATCCTATTTTTTCTTTAGTATTCATACGAAATTAAACAAATATTATTTTTTATAATGCTCTGACCATTCATGGTGGAACACACCACCTTTATCCACCCGCTCAAAGGTATGCGCTCCGAAATAATCACGCTGTGCCTGTATAAGGTTGGCTCCGATCTGCGGACTGCGATGCGCATCAATATACTGCAGTGCATTAGAAAATGCTGGCACAGGAAGCCCTGTATTCACCGCCGTACATATGATTTTACGCAAATCAGACTGATTATTATTTATATTTTCCATGAAAAATTTATCAAACATTAGATTTTCAAGATTTTTATTTTGACTATATGCCTTTGTAATTTTACTTAAGAATTCGGCCTGAATAATACAACCCGCCCTAAATATTGCAGCTATTTTACCATAGTCAAGCTGCCAATTATATTCTTTACCAGCCGACCGATATAAGGAAAACCCCTGAGCATACGCAATTATTTTAGCAGCATACAGGCTTTTTCGCACAGCTTCTATAAAATCATTATCTAATTCTTTTTTATATACAGGCGTATCAATTTGCTGCTGGGCTAATTTCCGTTCTGCTCGTAAATTAGAAAGTACTCTTGTATTACAGGCCGCTGTAATCATGGAAATATCTATCCCCTGCTTTAATGCTTCAATGCTTGTCCAGCGACCAGTTCCTTTTTGCCCGGCACTATCGACAATTTTATCAATAATCTGTCCACCAGCTGTATCATCTTCTGCAAAAATATCTGCTGTTATGCCAATAAGGTAACTATGCAGTTCTCCCTGATTCCAATCATTAAATATTTCCGCAATTTTTTTATTATCATATCCGCCAACATGACGAAGCAATAAATACGTCTCGCTGATAAGCTGCATATCGGCATACTCTATGCCATTATGAACCATTTTCACATAATGGCCGGCACCATTTTCACCAATATAAGTACAGCATGGTTCATTATCTACATGAGCTGATATTGCTTCTAATATAGACTGTATATGGGGATATATTTCTTTACTCCCCCCAGGCATTATCGACGGCCCAAACCTAGCCCCTTTTTCACCGCCCGATATACCAACGCCAAAATAATTTATGCCTTTTTCCTTCAAATAATTGAATCTTCTTATGGTATCTTGAAAAAAAGAATTGCCACCGTCAATAATAATGTCACCATTATTAAGCTGCGGTAATAATTCTTCAATTAATAAATCAACCGGTTTGCCGGCTTTAATCATCAGCATTACTTTCCGCGGTCTTTGTAATGATCCTAAAAATTCGGGCAAATTATAAAATCCCCGCATATTTTCATGCGTATTTTTTTCTATAACCGTTTTAGTAATTTCAGCTGTACGATTATAAGCTGCTACCTTGAAACCATGGTCAGCCATATTGAGTGCTAAATTACTGCCCATCACTGCCATGCCTATAACACCAATATCCATTTGTGACATATTATCAATCCTTTCTACAAATGACATTTATTTATAAATATGGAAAGATTCATTCTTTTTAGTTAAATTTTACCATTAAACACTATTTGTAACAATAATATACACCTAAAAAAAGCAGCACAGGGATTAATTAATCCCTGCGCTGCTTTTTTATAAAGAGGATAATTTATAATATAGGCAATAAATGGTTACTATTTCCGTAGAAACTTCACAACCATTCCATCTAAAAATTAATTTACTTTAAACTAAATAGTACAAGGGGAGTGGTCAAGCAAATTATAATTAGAAAAGTTACCTTAGGAGAGCTTTTTATAATCCTGCATCTTTTTTTATTTCTGCAATAGTTACAGGACGATTTTTCGCTACTGATTTTTTAGCGGCCAATCCAATAAGTACTGGCTGTAACCCATCATTTGCATTTACTATTGTAGCAGTATCGTTCACAATAGCTTCAACAAATGAGTCTATTTCAGCTGCATATGCCATCATATAGCGCTGCAGGAAGAAATACATTGGTTTTTCTCCAGTAACACCATTTTCATTACTCAGTACAGCCAACGAATCGCTATCATTACCAATGGCTATAGATCCTTTACTTCCAAACACTTCAGCTCTTTGGTCATAACCATAAACAGCTTTACGGCAATTATCTATTACAGCTGTTGCACCATTTGCTAATTTCATTGTTATAACCGCGGTATCAATATCGCCAGCTTTTCCAATTTCAGGATCAACTGTCACTGATCCCACTGCATAAACTTCTTCTACTTCACTGTCAGATAAATAGCGCACCATATCAAAATCGTGAATTGTCATGTCAAGGAAAATACCACCTGATACTTTAACATATTCGATTGGCGGAGCTTCAGGATCACGTGAAGTAATTTTTATTATCTGCTGTTTTCCAATTTTTCCAGCCTGAACTGCATCTTTTATTGCTTTAAAATTATGATCAAAACGACGATTAAAACCTACTTGATATTTTAGACCAGATTTTTCAACAACATCCAGTACTTCTTTTATTTTCTTTACATCATGATCAATTGGCTTTTCACAAAATACATTTTTACCAGCTTTAATAGCTTCCATTGATATGGAAGAGTGAGTATCTGTTGATGAACATATTAATACTGCTGAGATATCTTTATCTTCCAATATTTTCTTATAGTCAGTATATGCATTTTCAATTCCCAATGAAGCTGCCCATTTTTTTCCGTCATCGTTTAAATACGGATCGGCTACTGCCTTAATTTTTGCATTCTTTACGAATTTTGTAATACTTTCACCATGTACTCTGCCAATACGACCAATTCCAATAATTCCAACATTTATCATTTATATCACCTTTATATTAATACTATTTAAACAAATATATATAATCAGATTATTTTATTTATGTAAAACAAATTATTGACGAAGTTCCTTATATATATCAATCATTTGTTCAACAATCTTTTTATTTAAAACTGTAGAACTAACATAATCCTGAGCGTGTACTAATAGTACTGAATACTCATGTTTCTCGCCATTTGCCTCATTTTTAATAAGGTTTGTTTGTAGCTGATGTGCCTTTATCAAAAGTTCATCAGCTTCTTGCAGCTTCTTCTCTGCTGCTGCAAAATCAGCTTTTTTTACATCTTCCAGCGCTTTAAACTGTAATGCCTGTGCATCTCCTGCCCCTGCAATCATACTGTAAGCAATTTGATCTAAATTTTCCATTTTAATGCCCCTTTCTAAACTTTACCTTTAATTGATTATATTGTGGTTATTTATTGATCAACTATTGATTATAAAATATCATTTTTTTATGCAATGTCAATAATAAAAAAAAGAAAATTTATTTTTATTATCAATTGACTATTTATACTAAATATACTAAACTTGTAACAAATACATACTCATTTTATTACTAAAACAAAACCATATTATAATTAATAGTAAGTAAGTTTGCTATTTGCCTATTTAATAGGTTCAATAGATAATAATATTATTTAATGGGGGTAACACAATGGCAATAAAAAAACTACAGTATTTCGTAAATGGAACATTTAAGGATTCAAAATCAACCAAAATTGTAAATGTTTATGATCCTAGTACTGGCAGCATAATTGCTGAAATGCCTTGCTGCACGGAAGATGAAGTAAACGAAGCAGTAGCTGCTGCTAAAAACGCTTTTAAATCCTGGTCTACTACTGCACCCAGTAAAAGAGCTGCAATAATGTTTAAAGTCAAAGAACTTCTTGATACTCATTTAGATGAACTCACGATGATGGTTGCTAAAGAAAATGGTAAATGTTGGGAAGAAGCTAAAGGCGATGTTTTAAAAGCCATTGAACCAACAGAACTTGCCTGCGGTATTCCCTCCCTGCTTGCCAGCGAAGGAGAAGCTTTATTTGATGCCTCGCGCGGCTATGATACCATCCGTTATCGTGAGCCACTTGGTGTTTTTGCCGGTATTGCTCCTTTTAACTTTCCTGCAATGATACCAATGGGTTGGATGACCCCAATGTGCATTGCCTGTGGTAATACTATTGTCTTAAAGGTATCCAGCAATACACCTATGACCTCACTGCGTATTGCTGAGCTCTATAAAGAAGCCGGCGTTCCAGATGGTGTTGTAAATATAGTGCCCTGCACTCGCAACGAAGCTGAAATGCTCTTATCACACCCTGATATAAAAGGTATAACTTTTGTTGGAACAACAACTGTCGGCTTACATATTTATTCTGAAGCTGCTAAAACCGGCAAAAGAGTCCAGGCTTTATGCGAAGCTAAAAACCACGCTTTAATTCTTGAGGATGCCCCTATCGATAGGACTGCTGCCAGTATAATCAATGCATCTTATGGCTGTGCTGGCGAACGCTGCATGGCTCTGCCTGTAATTGTTGTTCAAGACAGTATTGCCGACAAATTAGTTGCTGCCATTGTTGACCAAGCCAAAAACATGAAAATAGGTCCTGCCTATGATAAAAACAGCAAACTCGGCCCAGTAATAGATGATAAGCATCGCCAACGCATTATTGCTTGGATTGAAAAAGGTATAAGTGAAGGGGCCAAACTAGTATTAGATGGACGCAATATTATCGTTGACGGCTATGAAAACGGCTTTTACCTTGGGCCTACAATTTTAGATCATGTTACTTCTGACATGACTGTCGGACAAAGAGAAATTTTTGGTCCTGTTTTATGTATAAAACGCTGCAAAGATTTTGAAGACGGTTTAAATATGATGAATGCCAATCCATTTGCCAATGGCTCTGCTATTTTTACACAAAATGGTCACTATGCCCGGGAATTTGCCCGTCGCACCGATGGCGGAATGGTCGGCATAAATGTAGGCATACCTGTACCAATCGGCATGTTCCCTTTTAACGGACACAAACAATCCTTCTTTGGTGACCTGCATTGCCTTGGTCGTGATGGTGTTCGCTTCTATACTGAAAGCAAGGTTGTTACTTCACGCTGGTTTGATGAAGAAGCAAAAAAAGAAAAAGAAGTTTCTACCTGGGATGGCACTATCTAATTATTAGATAAGCGAACTGTGTTACGCTGGAATCACATATCCTTTAACATATGATTCCAGCATAACAATGATTTTATCTATTTTAGGAGAATTATTTTGAAAGCTGTTATTTTCAATTCTACACAAGGCATAATAAAAAAAGAAATTCCCTTACCAGCAATGAAAAATAACGAATTATTATTAAAAGTGCAAACCTGTGGCATTTGCAGCAGTGATATAAAAACACTTACGCATGCCCGAGAAGCTATCCAATCGCCAATTATATTAGGACATGAATTTACTGGTGAAATTGTTGATATAAGTACTGATAATGATAATTTTACGATAGGTCAACGGGTAGTTGTGTCACCGACTATTGGCTGTGGTCAATGTTATTTTTGTAAAACAGGAAATCAGCATCACTGTATTCATAAAAAAAATTTGCTAGTGATTATAATGGTGGTTTTGCTGAATATGTTAAAATTCCTTCTGCAGCAATCACTAACGGGAACATTAATCTTATTCCAGAATCTCTCGATTATCTAAGTGCCACTTTAACAGAACCTTTAGCTTGTGTATTAAATGGCCAGGAAAACTTACAAATTAACCCTATGACTTCCGTGGCTGTAATCGGTGCCGGACCAATAGGTTTATTACATGCAGAAACTGCTAAATTATATGGTGCTAATAAAATAATTTTAATAAATAAAAGTCCGTCACGATTACTGTTGGCAAAAAAATTTAATTATGATGCCTATGTTGATTTATCCAGTTCTTCTACAGATGAATTATTAAACAATCATTACTACCAAAATATCGGAGTTATTATTGTTACTGTTGCTTCTCAAGCTGCCATATAATTAGCATTGCAGCTAGCAGCACCATTAGGTAAAATTTGTTTATTCAGCGGCATGCCTAAAAACAGCGCACAAATTTCATTAGATTTAAACCTTATTCATTACAAACAGCTCTCATTATACGGTACATCATCTTCTTCACCATATCATAATCAAACCGCCCTAAATCTGCTAGCCAATAATAAAATAAATGCTCATAAAATTATAAGCCATATTGGTACTTTAGATAAATTTGAAGAATGTTTTAATTTTGCCCAAACGCATAAAGGTTTAAAAATCATTACGACACCTACCATTGAGGATTTACAGGACAATTTAAAAACTTTTCCTGAACTACATATTATAAACTAAATTGGATGTTTACTATGAATAATTTTCTAGATGAGAATAACATTAAATTAAATAACTCTTTTTATGTTGATGAAACCTACAGTAAAGACCATATTCATATGGTCCATTCACATAAAACACTTGAACTGCTGTATATCTATAGCGGCTGTGGCCGATATTTTATTGGCAGCAGAGAATATGCTGTCAATAATGGCGATATAATTATCTGCAATGCTAATATTTTACATGGTGAATCACCATTACAAAAACATACTATGCAGACCTACTGCTACTCTTATGATAATGTAAAAATCAAGCATCTGCCGATAAACACCTTGACTTTGCCCGAAGAAAAACCTCTATTTGTCATATCAAAAGAACTCTTATGTCATTTCAATTCATTAATGCCAATGATACATAACTATTTCCATAAAGGAAATTCACAAATAGCAAAACATTTATCTATAAGCTTATTATATATGCTGTACAATGAAATACTAACCCATCAAAAAGCAAAAACGACTTTATCCGAACAAAAAAATGACAATTTAGTCCGAAATATTACTGCTTTTATTGACGATAATTATAAGGAAAACCTCACACTGGAAAAAATCAGTAAAACATTTCATATCAGTCCTTCTCGTCTTTCTCATGTATTCAAGGAAGAAACCGGGCTTTCGCCCATTCAATATGCTATTCATCGCAGAATTGGTGAAGCTCAAAGTTTACTTATAGAAAGCGATGCCCCTATTCAAGATATTGAAGAATCGCTGGGTTTTTGCAGCAGTGTTCATTTTTGCATGATGTTTAAAAAATATATTGGCATTACACCAAAAAGCTATCGTCAACACTTTAAAAGATCTTGTAAAAAATGATGCCTGATGATTTAAAAAATTCATCAGGCATCATTTTTTGTCTCAATTCAAGTAATTGCAGTATTTTATAATTCCATTATATTTTTTTCTTATTAATCTATATTCCCCGGTATTAATACAGCAATATCTTAATAACATCTATGCACCTATTTTGTTATACTTTAATAAAGTTAGTGAATTATTTAAATTATAAAAAAATTTATTTTTATTTAAATAATTTTGACTGCTATATTTAAACAAGATTATATAATGAACTCATCATTAAATTGAAGTTTCATCCATAATCATTTTTAGGAGGTTCTTATTATGAAAGAATTTTTACAGATTGGTGTAGTTGGGACAGGTGCTATCGGCCGCACCCATATTGAAAGAATTAACCAAACGCTTCAAGGCGCAAAAGTTGTTGCCTGCGCTGATGCAAATATTGATTTTTGCAAATCAATTGCGCAAAAATATAATTTAAAAGCTTTTGCAACCGGCGAAGAAATGATCACTGCCAACGAGATTGATGCTGTTGTTGTAACTACTCTTGATCCATTCCATGAAGAATATGTAATGGCTGCTATTAAAGCCGGCAAATTTGTTTTCTGCGAAAAACCACTTGCGCCAGAAGCTAAAGCATGTAAAAGAATTGTTGATGCCGAAATAGCTGGCGGCAAACAATTAGTTCAAGTTGGTTTTATGCGTCGTTATGATCCAGGTTATGGTCAATTAAAAAAACTTATAACTTCGGGAAAATATGGTGCTACCTTAATGCTCCATTGTGCCCATCGTAATCCTACAGCTCCTGGCTTTACCACTGATATGCCTGTTGAAAATTCAATGATACATGAAATTGATGTTTTACGTTGGCTTATTGGGGAAAATTATGCAAGTGCTGAAGTTGTTTTCCCTAAAACCACAAAATTTGCTGATGGTGACTTAAAAGATCCTCAAATAATGTATCTTACAACTGAATCAGGTATAAGAATTGATGTAGAATCTTTTGTCAACTGTCAATACGGCTATGATATTAAATGTGAAGTCGTTTGTGAAAAAGGTGTTCTTAATTTACCTGAACCTGCTAATGCTATGGTTCGCAGTGATGCCGCACGCATTACGCCTATCTGCAAAGACTGATCAGAACGCTTTGTTGATGCATACAATATTGAATTCCAAGAATGGATAAATTCCTGCAAAGAAGGAAAAGTTACTGGTCCATCTGCATGGGATGGCTATTTAGGTCAGATTACTGCCAAAGCTGCTTCTAAAGCTCGTGATACTCAAACTAAAGTAGAAATTAGCATACCGCAAAAACCTGCATTTTATAAATAACTTCCCCTATTTATATCCAAAATAATCAAGGAAATATTATATCCTCCCTTCTAAAAAACTTTCTATAAAAAGATTGATTATATTAATTAAATAGTATATAATTTAATTAATAAATATTAGTGTTGCTTTTATTGATATAACTAAATATAAAATGTGCAGAACATTTTGGTGGGTGGTAGGGATGCAATAATAACCGTATGGTTATATTTGCATCCTTTTTTATATTTTAATTAACAAACAATTCTGTTAATTAAGTGATACATCTGCTGTATCTGTTATAAAAGTCAGGATAACAATATCCTGGCTTTTTTTTGTATTTAGCACACTAAATTTCAATATTTTTTTCTAGGAGTGGTTAGAATATGAATATAAAAGTTTATCGTAAAAAACTAAAAATTACTCAATCTGATTTGGCGGCAAAAATGAATGTTACACAAGGAGCGATTGTTCAATGGGAATCTGGTATTTGCTTTCCCCGTGCTGATAAATTACCAATGCTGGCTAATATTCTCAACTGCAGTATTGAAGAACTTATCATGCCCGAGGTAATGCTTTCCAGTACAGCAAAGCTACATTAAATTTAAAATAAAATTAGCAACTATTAATAATAATTGCCGATATTGGATATTATTATGAAAAATAAAAAATTTATTATCATGCCTGATTCATTTAAAGGCACAATGACTTCTATGGAAATCTGTTCTATTATGAAAAAATCATTATTACTGCACTTCCCAACAGCCAAAATTATTTCTCTGCCTGTAGCCGATGGTGGTGAAGGAACTGTTGATGCTTTTATTACTGCCAACGGCGGTCAAAAAATTGACCTTAATGTAACAGGACCATATTTTAAAAAAATTCCTGCATTTTATGGAATTCTTCCTGATAATACCGCCATAATAGAAATGGCCGCCGCCGCTGGACTTCCGTTAGTTGGCAATAAGCGTCATGCCGAACAAACTACCACTTTTGGAGTGGGCGAACTTATAAAAGATGCTATTGATAATTATAACTGCCAAAAAATTATCATTGGTCTAGGGGGAAGCTGCACCAATGATGGTGGCTGTGGCATGGCCGCCGCGTTAGGTGCTGTCTTCACAGATACTGTTGGTCAACAGTTTATTCCTATTGGCAAAACCTTACATAATATAGCTTCTATTGATATTTCGGCTATCAAGGAAAATTATTCTGGTGTATGTTTTTCTGCCATGTGTGATATTAATAACGAATTATGCGGTTCCAACGGGGCTGCCGCTGTTTTTGCCCCGCAAAAAGGTGCTGATGCAGCAACGGTTGATTTATTAGATAATGGATTGTATCATTTTGCGGCAATATTAAAAACACAGCTGCAAAAGGACACCCTTCACCTAAAAGGAGCTGGTGCTGCTGGTGGTATGGGAGCTGGTATCTTCGCCTTTCTTAATTGTGATTTAAAAAGTGGTATTGATATTATTCTAAATACTGTAAATTTTGATAATATCTGCGAAGATTCTGATATTATATTTACCGGTGAGGGTAAAATAGATCAACAATCTATTCAAGGCAAAGTCATAAGTGGCATTGCACAGCGAGCAAAAAAACACGCTATACCTGTTATTGCCGTAGTCGGCAGCATTGATAATGATATTGATGCTGTTTATGATTTAGGTGTCACCGCAATATTTAGTATCAATCGTCAGCCACTATCCTTTTCTAAAAGTGCTCCTCACAGCAAAAATAATCTTTATCTGACTATGGATAATATTGTCCGTTTAATTAAACTGTTCCCAAATAAAAATATTAATTAATATACTTAGCATTTTTTTACTATATCTTTATAAAATTTAATATATTTTTATATTTTTTTTATATACTTATGAGTTTTTAGTAAATACTTGCAAAATATACTATAAACCCCTAGACAAACACAAATAGATATGCTAAGATATGAATCGTAAACATGTTAACAAGGCAATGGGGCCATATGATGTTCTGATTTCTACATATTATTATGAGGGATTAGTGTATTCATATGGTTTTTTTATTGCTTAATTTCTAAAATATAAAGGTGGTTTTCTTATGGACGATTTACTTCTCGTTATCCCTGCTAATTCTGAAAAAGAAGATATTTTAAGCAAATTAAAAGAACATCCGGAAATTAAATTTGTTTCATTAGTAGGTATTGATTTAGCTGGTAATGATACAGATGAAAAAATCCCTGTAGAATTATTCTTAGACGATATTGATAAATTCTATGAAGGTTCGGCAGTACAAACTGATGGTTCTTCTGTTGTCCTGACTAACATTGCAACTTTGAATAATGCTAAAGTTGATATGCCAGTTGACCCTGCTGTTAATTGGTTTGTTGATTATAACTGGGAATATGGCGATGAAGCAACCGGCAAACCTGTTGGTACCCTTCGCATTCCGGCATTTTTAATTCATGAAGGCAAACGTGTTGATTCACGTGCTGTTCTTACTGATACTTTATCTTTTGTAAAAGAAAAATTAATGGCATTATTTGCTAAAAATGATACTATCTCTGGCCTTGAACATATCAAAGGCAGCGATGTTGAAGATGTTTTATTCACCTCTGCTACTGAACTCGAATTTTGGGTAAAAACGCCACTTGCTGAAGCTGATATTCCTGAAATGAGCGCATCTCAGGTTATGCAGGAACAATACTGGCAGCGTACCCGCGGCGCAGTTCGTTCTGCACTTGAACAGACAATCATGTTCATGCAGGAATACGGACTTGAACCAGAAATGGGTCATAAAGAAGTTGGCGGCATGAAAGGTCATATGGACAGTGATGGTCATATGGGACATGTTTGCGAACAAATTGAAATTGACTGGAAATTTGCTAACGCCGTTCAAGCTGCTGATAACGAATTATTCGTTCGTACTTTAGTAAAAGAAGTTTTCCGTTCTAACGGTCTTGAAGTGAACTTCAAAGCAAAACCAATGATCGGTCTTGCTGGTAACGGTGAACATACTCATATTGGGATAGCTGCTAAACTAAAAAGCGGTAAAATCATTAACTTGTTCTCTCCTAAAGAAATGACCAAAGATTTCATGAGTGCAATTGGTTATGGTGCAATCATGGGTCTTTTGAAAAACTATGAAGTAATTAATCCATTCGTTTCTTCCACAAATGATTCTCTTAATCGCTTGAAACCTGGTTTTGAAGCACCTGTATGTATTGTAACATCACTTGGTCATAAACCAGAAATACCTTCCCGTAATCGTACTATCCTAGCTGGTCTTGTTCGCGACATTAACAGCCCAATGGCTACACGTTTTGAATTGCGCGCTTGCAATCCTTATACCAATACTTATGTAGCTTTAGCTGCAATTTACTCAGCTATCTTAGATGGTGTTACTTATTCTATTGACAAAACAACTGATGCTCTTCTAGCTGAGCTTTCTAAAGAAGCTGGAACTACTGCTGGTTATTTGGAAAAAGATCGTGCATATCGCAGTGAAGAAGATGTATTTGAAGATTACAGTCAGGAAGAACGCGATCATCTGTTCTCCATCCCACCTGCTACTGTTTGGGAAAATATGCAGGCACTTAAAAACTTCCCTGAAAAACGCAATGTTGTTACTGCCGGTGGTGCTTTACGCGATCAAATCATCGATGCTTTTGTTGCTGGTGAACTTCTTCGTTGGAAGACTGAACTTATCAGCCGCATAATCCCTGAAAACCGTACTATTGTCAGTGCTTGTCAGGAAATCAAATCCAATTTTGTAACTGATCAGGATTCATACAACTGGAATAAAATCAATGGTACTCGCTGCTATCTTGCTAAAGACAGCATTGATGAAAAATCCTTGTTTACCTTACTGATAAAAGCATTAAACGAAGGTGATTTTGCTACTGCTTCCGGTTTACAGGTTGAAATGTACGATAAAATGGAAGAATTAAAATCTCTTTATGCTGATTATAAAATGAATATGATTTAATATTTATTATAAGCTGCTTTACTAAACGCAGGGGTAAACACAAATTTACTCCTGCTAATTTATTTATTGGACAAGTAAGTAAATTAAACATTCCTGTTTTTTCTATAATATCTAATTTATCTGAATTTTTTATTGACTTTAACTATTATTAATAATATAATATTTTTTGGTAACTAGTTATACTATTAAATATTAAACAATAAGAGGAGGGTAAAGATGTGGCAAAAACAAAATGATAAAAAATTAATTTTAGCTTTAACAGCTGGTATTTTTTTTACCGCTTGTGGAACCGGTTCCGCAAAAAACAATCCCTATGCTGATGTACCTAAAGATGACTGGTCTTACACTGCTATGGCCAATCTTATCCATGATAATCTAGTACGTGGTGTCAATGACAGTAGTTTTGATAAAAACAAAATTATCACACGCAATGATATGGCTGTATTAGTAGCTAAAGCCATATCTAAGGAAGATATTGTAAATTTAGAAACTAAAAAAGTTATTGATAAACTTGCCCTTGAATATGCCTATGAATTAAAAATAATTGGTGTAACTGATGATACTGAGGTTAGTGCATCGCCAACAGCTGTTCCCCCAAAAGCAGAAAACAAGTTTGATCGACTAAGTTTTCATGGAACAGGCCGCATCAGATTAGACAAGGGTAATACCAGCGGCTTAACTGCGCAACGCGGAAATACCACAGGCAGTTACACGCCCAACAGCCATATCAATTTAGATCTGTTTTATAAATATAAAATAAATGACAAATGGTCTGTATATGGTGAATCAGAATATGGTCGCCAGCTCAATTATGGTGGTGAGAACCAAAAACTACAAAATTCCGTTTTTGAACAAATGTACTTAAGTGGCCCAATAGCTGGTGCCACAATAAAAGCAGGCCGTTTCAGCGTTTACTCGCCCCAGGGCCTCGTGTACGATGATAAAGTAAGCGGTGCCGAAGCAATATTGGGCACTGTCGTAAAAACCACTATTGATGTTGGTAAAGCAACTTCCACCGATGATGATACCAGCGATGTAACAATTGGTAATAATACCTATACATATCATTCCCAAAACTATCAATCAATTTTATTTGATATTCCTTTAAGCAAAACCACAACATCATCTGTCGGCTATTATCATATCGGCGGCAATTTACTCCAGCACCAAGATCCTGATGCGTATGTAAATTATTATACGCTGGGTTTTAATAGTAAATTAGCTGACAATTTAACTTTAGATGCTGTATATGCAAAATCCAATGCTAAAGGCTATCGTAATTCAAATATTTTAAGTACGGCAACTAATTCCTACCTGCTAAAATTAAAATACAAACAAGCTGATTTCACTAAACCAAAAAGCTTTGATATTTTTGCTATGTATCGCAGAAGCCCTCAATTAGCCAGCTACAGCAATACCGATGATTGGTGTCAAAATGTTAAAGGCATACGTATTGGCGGCGATTATATCGCAGCTTCTAATATTGGCCTCACCGCTTGGTATACCTTCGGTAAAGATATTGATACTAACCAGCGAAATAATATGTACCGTTTCGAATGTGATTTTCTTATTTAATAAATAATTTTCAATGGTAACCATTAATAATAATTTCTCTATATCGAACAAAGTTATTATTGCATTTTTTATTATTTTAAATTATAATCATTTATGGAACCAATTCCATAAATGATTATAATTTAAGCAATTTTCTTTATTTTAGGAAGGATTAATACACTATGAAAAAACTAGAATTTATACCACCTATAAAAGGTTCTATAATCAATTTAAATCAGATAAATGATCCTGGTTTCAGCAGTGGTGCTATGGGGCCTGGCATTGGCATAACCCCTGCTGAGGGAAAAGTATATGCCCCATTTGATGGCAAAATAGATGTTTTGTTTGAAACGAAACACGCTTTAGGAATCACTTCCACTGATAATAATGCTGCTATTTTAATTCATATCGGTCTTGATACTGTCAATATGAAAGGCAAAGGCTTTACTGCCCATGTCCAACAGGGCGATAATATAAAAAAAGGGGATTTACTGCTGGAATTTGATATTCCCTTGCTCAAAAATGCCGGCTATGATTTAACAACCCCTGTAATAATAACCAATGCCACTGAATTTTCCTATATTGCTGTTAAAAATAATTCCTCCACCATTATTATAAAAGATTTTTCTCAATCTGCTGAAAACGAATCATCAGTCATTACAGCTGCTGAGAATAATAATTTGCCTTCTGAAGACCGCGTAGCCAAAGAAATTTTAGCTAATATTGGCGGCATTAATAATATTCGTTCTGTTGAGCATTGTGCCACCCGTTTACGTCTTATTCTTAAAAACAAAGAGAAAATAAATGAAAAAGCCATTGAAAATATTGAAGGCGTAAAAGGACAATTTTTTGCTGCAGCGCAATACCAAATAATTCTTGGTACAGGCTTTGTCAATAAAGTTTATAATGTTATTGTCAACAATGATTCTGAATTAGCACAAAGCAATAACAAAGATGCTGCTTATGCTGATATGACTTTATTACAGAAAACTTCCCGCATTCTCGGTGATATCTTTGTACCAATAATTCCTGTTTTAGTAGCAACCGGACTTTTTATGGGCTTGCGCGGCACACTTATCAGTTTAGGATTCCATTTCAGTGATAACTTCTTACTAATGTCACAAATACTTACCGATACTGCTTTTGCTTTTTTGCCGGCACTTGTTACCTGGTCAGCTATGAAAAAATTTGGCGGAACACCAGTTATCGGTATTGTCCTAGGTCTCATGCTCGTTGCCCCGCAGCTGCCTAATGCTTATGCTGTTGCCAATGGCAGTATACAGCCTTTATTAATTAATATTGGCGGTTTCTCCATCCCAACTACAGGCTATCAAGGCTCGGTACTGCCTGCTTTAATTTTAGGTATTTTTGCTTCAAAATTACAATTATCCCTAAAAAAAATTGTTCCTGATGTTTTGGACTTAATTTTGACACCTTTTCTGACATTGTTTATTTCAATGATTTTGGGTATACTTATTATTGGACCGATTATGCATCATCTGGAAATATTTATTTTCAATGCTGTCCGCATGTTTTTGGAACTGCCATATGGCATAGGTGGATTTGTTGTTGGTGGTCTACACCAAGTTATTGTTGTAAGTGGTGTTCATCAAATCTTTAATGCTTTAGAAATAGAACTGTTAAGTTCGACCGGCAAGGATATGTTTAATGCTATTATCACCGGTGCTATCATTGCTCAGGGCGGTGCTGCATTGGCTGTTGCAGTTCGTACTAAAGACAAAAAAAAGCGTTCTTTATATATTTCCTCTGTAATTCCCGCATTTTTAGGTATAACTGAACCTGCAATTTTCGGCATAAATCTTCGCTTTATAAAACCATTTATCTTTGGTCTTATCGGCGGGGCTTTTTCCGGAATGGCTGCCAGCTGGATGAAACTGGCCGGAACAGGCATGGGCATCACAGTTATTCCTGGGACACTTTTATACATGCATCAGTTGCCTCAATATTTAATAGTAAATGCGATTGGACTTGTCGTAGGCTTCGGCCTTACATTTTTATTTTTTAAACCAAAGGAATAATTGATTAATTATGGTAAAAAAAGTAACCATCAGCGATGTTGCTAAACTAGCCGGAGTTTCTAAAAGTACTGTTTCTCGTTATTTAAACCAAGGCTATATAAGTGACAAAAATGCTGCTATCATCAAAAAAGCTATAACTGATACCGGTTTTAAATCAAATTTTTTTGCAGCACGATTAAAAACAAAATTCAATAAATTAATTGGTATTGTTGTTCCGCGTATTGATTCTTATTCTGCGGGACAAACACTCGCCGGCATAAATGAAATTCTTACCCAGGAACAGTATCAATCGATTATTGTGACCAGTGAACTTGATTCTACCAAGGAAATTCAGGCCATCCATCAATTTAACCAACAAGGCGTTGATGCTATTATTGTTATTTCCGTAGGAATTACTCAAGAAAAACTTTCTTTAATGCAGCAATACTCAACTCCAACAATTTTTGTTGGGCAGCAACATCCTGATTTAAACTACATAAAATTGAACGATGAAAAAGCCGGTATGCTTTTGGGGCAACATCTTGAACAATGTCAATTCAAAAATTGTGTTTATTTAAATGTTAATAAATCAGATAAAGCTATAGGGATAGAACGCTGCCAAGGATTCTTACAGGCTTTTAACGGCAATGTTCACTTTATTAATACAGATTTTAGCTTTGAACATGCTTATCTACATGCTCCAGAGATACTAAAATTTAAGCCTGATGTAATCGTAGGAGCAACTGATAATATTGCATTGGGTGTATTTAAATATTTACAGGAAAAAAATATAAAAATCCCCAACGATATTGCTGTTGCTGGCTTTGGCGGATATCCTGTCAGTGAAATCAGTTCACCTGCTCTTACTACTATTTCTTTTAACTTTAAATTATTAGGTAAAAATGCCGCTTTTTCTATTTTAAAGTTATTAGTAGGAAAAACCTTTCATTCATGTTTAGAAGATAATTTTAAACTTTTAATTCGTTCCAGCACTCAATTATAAACAAGGAATACTATGAAAACTATTGACAATAATAAACTAAAACGACTTTGGCATTCTACTATTAACAAAAAAGATACCTGGCATAATGCCTTTCATCTGGAAATGCCTTTCGGTCTCATAAATGATCCCAATGGCTTAAATTATTTCCAAGGTGAGTACCATCTTTTTTATCAATGGAACCCCTTTAGCTGCGAACATCTTCACAAGCACTGGGGCTATGTAAAAACTACTGATTTTATCAATTACAGCCTGCCACAGTTAGCATTAGCTCCAATTGATGAATTTGATAAAAATGGCTGCTACTCAGGCAGCAGCTATATAAAAGATAATATACTGCATTTAATCTATACTGGTAATGTCAAAGACGATAATGACAGTCGTTCTTCCTACCAAATTCTTGCTAAACAGCTGCCTGATGGTACTTTTATAAAAGAAAAAATTATCATTGCACATCAGCCGGAAAATTATACAGCACATTTTCGCGATCCTTATTTTTTTCTAAAAAACAATCATAATTATCTTATTTTAGGCGCCCAACGCCAAAACCTGACGGGCTGCACTTTAATTTACCAACAGCAATCTGACGATAGCTGGCAACTTTGCGGTGAATTAAAAACATCTTACAATAATTTGGGGTATATGTGGGAATGTCCTAACTTACTTACTTTAAATAATACCGATATTTTACTGTTTTGTCCGCAGGGCCTTGAAAGCAAGGGACATCAGTATAATAACCTTTACCAAAGTGGATATATTGCCGGAAAATTGGATGATAATGTTCAAAACCTGCGACATGGTAAATTCACTGAACTTGATAATGGCTTTGATTTTTATGCTCCGCAAGCCTTTCATGACGATGAAAGGACCATTTTATTAGGCTGGGTCGGTATGCCTGAAAAAGAAACAGATTACCCTACTATTAATAATGGCTGGCTCTATTCACTAACCATGCCGCGTCAGCTGGAATATAAAAACAATCATCTTTATCAATATCCTATTGATGAACTAAAAAAGCTGCGCAAAAAAGAAATCTCCTATACTGATAGTAGTAATAATTTTTCCTGTATTATTCCTGCCACTTGTGAAGTGCATATCGAATTAAATACTGCTTCTATAAAAACATCAGTTATAACATTAGGTTTTAACAAAGATGCTCTTATTATTTCTTATGACAAAGCTGCGCAGGAAATCTGCATCGACCGCAGCAATATGTCTTTGGGTGCAAAAGGCCAGCGCTCTTTTACCGTTCCATCAGAAGATAAATTAATACTCGACCTATTTATTGATAAATCAATTATGGAACTTTACTGTCAAGAGGGCTATGCTGCCGCCACCTGGACTTATTATCCACAAAAAGGAACCTCGCCAATCTTTCAAATTGCCAGCGATCAAGCAGCTGATATGCTGATAAATATTTACGAATTAGGCACTATAAATTATAGCGATTAATAATAACTTCTCTTCCAATTTGCAAACAACAAAAACCAGCGCATTCAGCGCTGGTTTTTGTTGTTTGCAAATCAAATAGCCGAAAAACTATCAATTTTTTCAAGCAAATTTGACACATGTTTTTATATAATTATTCGCTTTTTGGGCATATTCAAATGGATTAGCTATTGCTGGATCTTGTTCGGCTTCAACCAATGCCCATCCTTCATAGTTATGTTTACGCAAAACTTCAAAAATCGGTTCAAAATCAATATTGCCATCGCCTGGCACTGTAAACATTCCCAGCCGTATACCTTTAAGAAAGCTTAGATTTTCATTTTTTACTTTTTGCACTATATCCTTACGAACATCTTTTAAATGAACATGCTTAATTCTATTTATGTATTTTTCCAATATACGCAGATGATTTTCACCAGAGCATACTAAATGACCTGAATCATATAATAATGATACTAAATTAGGATCAGTAAGCTCCATTAATTTATCGATTTCTTCCTCAGTCTGCACACCAGTTCCCATATGATGATGATAAACAAGCGTCATATTTTTTTCTTGGGCAAGTTTGCCTAATTTATTCAAGCTATCTGAAACTATTTGTCATTGTATCATCACTATTATAATAAAACTTAACATCATTATTTTCAAGATAATCAATATATTTTTGTGGCGGCTTTTTATCAATAATCACATCATCAAATTCTTTTAGCTGGGCAAAAGTCATCAAAGATGACAACTCTAATTTTGATGAGTCAATAAGCAAAATTTTTGGTGCATTTTTTCCCATCATAAATTTTTTTGTTTCACACTCCAGCGGAGATGCATTTGTAGCGCCATTTTCCAATGAAACCCCTGTAGATGCTAAAAAGATCTTAGAAATATTATAATTATCAAGACATTTCAAGACACTAGCTCCAATGAATGCCTTTGAAGGATGATAAAAAGTACCGCCTGTACAGATAATATTAAATTGTGGATAATTTGCCGCCGCATTTATTATATGCAGACTGGTTGTTAAAATAGTAAGATTCTTGATATTTGATAAGTATGGAATAAGATGCATTGTTGTCGTTCCTGAATCAATAAAAATAACATCATTATCCTCTATAAAACCTGCCGCAATCTTGGCAACAATTTTCTTCTGTGCAGAATTTTTTACTTCGCGGGACGCAAATGGTTCAGGTTCACCGCTATTTTGCTTAAGCATAATTCCGCCATATACTTTTTTTATTAAATCCTGTTTTTCTAATTCATTAATATCACGTCGTATTGTATTTTTTGATACCTCAAAAATCGCACAAAGCTTATCAATTGAAATAGTATTACTTTCCTGTAAAATTTCTTTTATACGATTTAGCCTATCTATCTTCATATAAAATACCATTCCTTTCTATATAGTGTATTGGATTTTAATATTTTTTGAATATATTTTTATTAACTTTTGGTTATATTATAATATATTATTTTCTTTGGCACAATGATAAATATATAATATCTCTTAATCCAGCAATAATAATCTACATATTTTCCTTTTACTTAACATATTCGTTCTATTTTATAATGAATATGATATTTTTTCAATGAAAAAGTTGTATATTATGATCATTTTGCCCATATTCAGCTACTTCTTGTTTCTATTACAAATAAAATAGAAATAACCTCCTGATATTTCTATTTTATATCAGAAGGTTATTTCCTTTTTATTTATCAGCAAATCCGAGGAATCTGCTCTCCCGCCGGCATATCAATTATTCTCATGCCGCCGATTGTTGTGCGCAGAACGACTTCATTTACTGCTTTATCATTTGTTTCCCCTATAACACAAGCATCTTTACCATATTCACTCTGATGCATAACAGCTAATACTTTTTCTGTATATTTTTTATCAACAAAAGTTATAAATTTCCCCTCATTAGCCAAATACAATGGTTCAAATCCCAATATATCACAAAAGCCATTTACCTCTTTACGTACAGGAATTTTATCTTCATCAATAATAATACCAATACCAGCCTGCCCGGCAATTTCATTTAATACAGCGGCTGCTCCGCCCCGGGTTGCATCACGCATAACAGCAATTTGTGGAACTTCCTGTAATAATTTTTCCACTAATTTATTTAATGGTGCACAATCACTTTTTAATGTACCCGGCATTTGCAAATTATGGCGGCAGGCCATAATTGTCGCTGCATGATCGCCCAAATAGCCGCTTGCTATTACATCCATACCGGCCTTAACATTCTGTGGTGCTATGTCACAGCCCTGTATTATTTCCCCGACGCCAGCTGTATTAATAAAAATACCATCACCCTTATTTTTATCTACAACCTTGGTATCCCCAGTAACAATATGTACACCAGCTTCCGCTGCAGCTTCTTTCATCGTCATAACGATTTTCTGTAAATCAGCTATAGCAAAACCTTCTTCAATTATCATACCTACTGATATATATTTAGGTACAGCCCCAGTCATTGCCAAATCATTTACTGTACCGCACACAGCCAATTTCCCTATATTACCACCATTAAAAAATAGCGGCTGCACTACATAAGAGTCAGTAGTAAATGCAATATTATTGGTCATCTGCAATTTTGCACCGTCATGCATCTGACGCAAATATTCGTTGTCAAATGCTGGCAACATAACTTCTTCAACTAATTCACGACTTTTTAGTCCGCCAGCGCCATGTGCCAATGTTATAAATTTATCGTCCATAATGATACCTGCCTTGTCCATATTTATACCAGGCATGACATGTTCCTTCTACCGATACCATACATGCTCCAGCTGGTTTATCCGGTGTGCATATTTTCTTGAATAAAGGGCAATCAATCGGTTTTTTTAGTCCTTTCAATACATCACCGCAACAGCACGCCGGATTTTCTTTTGACACTTCTTTTTCTACCGCTATTTGCTTAAGTACATCATATTTACTGTATTTATCATTAATCTGCATACCTGATAAAGGAATTTCACCAAGTCCACGCCAGGAGGGCGTGCTTTTATCAAATACTGCCTCAATAGCCTGCTTGGCTATTATATTTCCCTCTGCTTTAACAACACGTTTATAGGCATTTTCTATTTTAGCTTCTTTGTTCTTAACTTGTTTGGCCAGCATATATACAGCCTGTAATATATCTAAAGCATCAAAACCAGCAACCACTGCTGGTTTTTTATATTTTTCCGCCACAAAGGCAAAGGGTTCTTCCCCCGTTATTACGCAGACATGCCCTGGCAGTAAAAATCCATCTACCTTAATATCTTTATCATTTAATAATGCCTCTAAAGCAGTATTAGTCCATTTATGTGCTGCCAGTACAAAGAAATTATTTATATTTTCATTACCAGCGGCCTGTATTGTTGCCGCGGATAGTGGCGCTGTCGTTTCAAAACCAACACCTAAAAACACTATTTTTTTTGCTGGATTATCTCTGGCTATCTGCAATGCATCAAGCGGTGAATACACTATCCGTATATCAGCCCCTGCTGTTTTCATCGCATTAAGGCTTGATGATGTTCCCGGTACTTTTAGCATATCACCAAAAGTCGCTATAATAATGTCTTTTTGTTTAGCATAGGCAATTGCCATATCCATATAGTCATTAGGCGTTACGCATACCGGGCAGCCCGGTCCACTTACTAATTCCACTTTTTCCGGCAATAGTTGACGTATACCTGAGCGAAAAATAGAGACAGTATGAGTCCCACAAACCTCCATAAAGCGCACCGGTCGATCAATCAATTCATCTATTTTTTTTAGTAAATTTTCGGCAGCTTTTCTACTTTCCTCAGCTTTCGTCATTTTCAGCAACCTCTTTTAATAACTGCGCCGTAAATTTAGCCTCTTCTTCGTCAATCATTTGAATAGCAAAGCCTGCATGCATCAATATAAAATCGCCTTCGTCAGCTTCTGGTAAAAGCATTAAGCTGATTTGACGCTGTACACCTTCAACATCCACAGTTGCCATCATATCCTTTTTTTCCACTATTTTAGCGGGGACTGCTAGACACATTCTTATCATCCTTTCCTGATCAGGGAAGCTGCATAAGCAGCATCCTTTATGGTAACACCCTCATTATTCTATATTGTATTTAAATAACTTTTTTATAGCAATTGCTGGCAATAACTGCCTGTCCTAATGATAATCCACCATCATTAGCCGGTACTTTACGATTCATGTATATAGTAAATTTATCCGCCAATAACTCAAACAATAATTTTACTAATGTTATATTTTGAAAAACACCACCCGATAATACCAGCTTATCAAGGCCTGTTTCTTTTTGCAATTTTGCCGCCATATCATATATAGCTCTAGCCATTGTCATATGAAAATCAGCTGCTTTTTTATTAACCGATACGTTATTTTCCATTAGTGCCGCAAAAGTCTCCAGCATATCTACCTGATATATGCCTGCCGTATTTTTTATCATATAGGGCAGTACTTTTCCCCGATACGCAGCTGACAATTGTTCCAGTTCAATTGCTGCCTGTCCCTCATAATTAATACTGCTGCGTATGCCAAGCACCGCTGCTGCAGCATCAAACAAACGTCCGGCACTCGATGATAAGGGTGTATTAAAACCACTTTTAGCAATCTGTACTGCTAACGGCCAGTTGTCTGGCAGCATGTTCCATAAATCTGGTGCTTTTTCTGCTGCTTTTTTTCCATATAATTCATCCAGTAAATATACAGCAATTCGCCATGGCTCTTTTATGGCTTTACTGCCACCCGGCAAAGGCAAATAGGAAAAATGCCCCCGTCGTTCATAAGACGCACAATCGCAGACAAAAAACTCACCGCCCCAGAGATTGCCATCATCACCATAACCCGTACCATCAAGCGAAATGCCGATAACTTTATCTTTTATTTCATTTTCGGCCAAAACAGATGCAATATGGGCATGATGATGCTGTACCGCAATTATTGGCAGCGATAATTTATGGGCATATTTACTCGAAAAATATTCCGGATGCATATCACACGCTGCTATATGCGGCTGCAGGAAAAAAATATTTTTATAATGCTCAATGGCTTCTTTATAGGCATCGTTAGCGGCTTTATTAGCCAAATCGCCAATATGATGACTTATAAAAGCTTTATTATCCTTCAAGAAACAAAAAGTATTTTTCAGCTGACTGCCTGCCGCAAATACTATCTTTTTACTTATATTTAAATTGCATAACAGCGGTGAAGGGGCAAACCCACGGCTGCGTCGTATATATGTTGTTTCATTATTTATCACCCGCACTACCGAATCATCAATACGGGTGTTTATTATGCGGTTATGTATTAAAAAATAATCGGCAATATCATTTAATCGCGTTAAGGCATCATCATTTTTATAAGCTATAGGTTCTTCCGTAATATTGGCACTGGTCATTACAAATACATCTTCATTTTTTAATAATAAACAATGTATTGGTGCATATGGCAGCATAATGCCCAAATATTCATTGTCTGGTGCTACCGAATCAGCTAAATTATAAGTATTTTTTTTTGCCAATAAGACAATTGGTGCCGCCGGACTTTGCAGTAATTCTTTTTCTTTTGCTGATACCGTACATAGCTTTTCTATAGCAGTCATCGAACCAGCCATTACTGCCAGCGCTTTGTCAAAACGTCGTTTTCGACTGCGCAGATTTTGTGCAGCTTGTTCATTATAGGCATCACAGACCAGATGATAACCACCAATACCTTTTACTGCTACTATTTTACCAGTTTTTAATAATTGATGTACAGACTGCAATATAAGTTTATTATCCACCACCACTGCTTTACCATTTTTATCCAATAAGCTGTACTGCGGTCCGCAGTCAGCACAGGCATTAGGCTGGGCGTGAAAACGCCTATCAAGTGGATTTTGATATTCTTTTTGACATTTTTTACACATAATAAACTCATTCATTGTTGTGTTTTTTCTGTCATAGGGAATATCCTTAACTATGGAAAATCTCGGTCCGCAATTAGTACAGTTGGTAAACGGATAAAGATAACGCCGATCATCTTTATCCAATATTTCCCGTTTGCAGTCTTCACAAATAGCCAGATCTGGTGAAATATATGCTTTTCTTTCTACAGCCGGCGGACTCGGCTTTATTATAAAAACCGTTTCATTTGCTTTTATTGGTATATCCTTTACCACCATTTCACTAATAAGTGCCGCTGGTGGTAATTTTGTTTTTATTTCCCGTAAAAATTTATCCAGCTCCGCTTTATCAGCCTGTATTTCTATAAAAACACCGTCATCATCATTAAATACAAATCCCGTAGCTGTAATAGCCTGTACCAAACGATATATAAACGGCCTAAAGCCAACGCCTTGGACAATTCCTCTTACCCGCAGTGATAATCTTGTTTTCATAATTATCTTCCATTTATTTAATTGGTACTATGTCCCATTTGTTTAATTGCTGTAACACCTTTTCTACGCCATAGTCAATTTTATCCGCTATGACTTCAGTCATATCAACCCCCAAAGCTACTACGGCCGGCTTTACTCCCATTACCACAGTTTCCTTTATCGGTTTATCGGTAAAAGTCAGTGCTGCCAATAAATCATTTAACCCTACATCATGTATTGACAGTTTATTGGTAAAATACCGCGTTATTTCATCACCGATAAATGTAAAAAACTCACCAATCTCCCCTTTAGCATTTATGGCGTCAACAATAATTAGTTTATCGGTTCCTTCCAAATATGGCAGAAGTTCCATTCCCAATGTTCCGCCATCAAGAATTTGCACATTATCAGGAAATTTCATTTTCTGCATTTTTTCTATAACATGCACACCAAAACCATCATCCTGCATAATAGTATTACCTACACCTAAAAGTGTTATTTTATCCATTTGTTTCATCCATTCTGTTTAGATTTCACTGCATTTTCCAGCCACTTGCACCACTCATCAATGCCGCTTTCCTGTTGACAGGAAGTTTCAATTATTTCAATGCCCGGATGCAGACAAGTTATATCATTTTTTGCTGATGCCATGTCAAAATTAGTAAACGGTAATATATCAACCTTATTTAATATAGAAACCGCTGCTTCTTTAAATATCAGAGGATATTTTAGTGGTTTATCATCACCTTCAGTAATGCTGAGCACTGCAGCTTTGCTGTCTTCACCAATATTAAATTCAGCTGGGCAGACAAGATTACCGACATTTTCTATAATCACTAAATCAAGTTCAGCTAAATTTAACTGCGGCAATACTTTTTGCACCATGGCAGCGTCAAGATGACAGCCACCACTTGTATTTATTTGAATAACTGGTATCTCGTGGCTTGCTATTCTATCAGCATCCTTACTGGTAAATAAATCACCCTCAATAATTGCCATATTCAATGATTTTTTTAATTTACCTATAGTTTTTTCTAATAATGTTGTCTTGCCGGCGCCTGGTGACCCAATAATGTTTAAGGCAAAAATATTATTGTTCTTAAAAATTTGCGCATTTTCGGCAGCAATTTTATCATTGCCGCCCAATATATCTTCCATTACTGAAACTTCCATTAATCTACCTCCAAATATTCCACACGTAATTCTCGCCCGGAAATAATATCCATATGACCCGATTTACAATGTGGGCAAAAGAAATTATAATTTTCAATATGTCCCTGCCAATTACAATCATTACAATGACCAACCAGTGGTACATTTTTTAATTTTATCTCAGCATTTTCAGCAATTGTCCCTTTTGACAGTGCTTTAAAGCAAAATTCCAGGGAATCAACTACAACACCTGTCATTTCGCCTATTAATAATGATATTGTATGAACTTTTACAGCATTATTTTTTTCGGCATAATCCTTTACTATATCCATTATGCCTTCAGCCATTGCCATCTCGTGCATTTTATGCTCCTCAATAATCTAATTATACCTGATAAAAAGAGCTGCTGCATTACGCAGCAGCTCTTTTTATTTTATTTCGTTAGATAGCCGCTTGTAAACCTTTTTGTTCAAAAACAGCTGTCAATTCACTTAACCGTGTTTTAGATGGATTGTAATTTATTGTTGTTTCACCATCATGCGTATGAATATGAACATGCAACACTCCAGGCAAGCCCAATAATTGTTTTTCAACAGCTTTGGCATTATCTGCATCATAGCCTGTTACAAAAAACTGTATCTGAGTTCCCTGTCCATGTGTGGAACATCCACATGTTGAACACATAATTATTCCTCCCTCAGCCTTTAATTATTTTACCGTGTTCATTACGGATGTCATTTATATCATCCGGCAAATGCGCTAAAATTTTAGTACCTGAAATCATACTCGATATTTCTCCTTCACGTTCCATAAAATCCGCTCTGACTACCATATAGACATGAATAGCCGCAAATAGGAATATAGCCCAAGCTACCAAATGATGAACTACATGCAGTGCCATTTCACCATAAGGGACTGTCAGCCAGCCAAATAAAAATGCTCCGACACCATTGGGATTAACCTGAAAATACATCGCCAATCCCGTAAAAATTTCCACAATTATCAATCCATATATGGCTACATAAGACATTCGTGCCATTGGATTGCGTAAAAATTGCTTATGGGTGTATTTAAGCAAGCAATAATGCAACATAACTTCAACTAAATCATCCCAAAACTTAATTTTGAAAATGTTTGGCAAAAGTCTATCACCCTTATTTACTATATAACCATATATTCTAAATAAAAATGCTGCTGTTAAAATAAAACCAAATACAAAATGCAGGTTTCTTATCCAGTCTACTGATAAATGCCATTCATTAAGGGCTACATACTGGCCTTCGCCCATAGACATTGGTGTCATTATAACTATACCTGTGGCAAATAATACAATTATTGATATAACCATCAACCAATGAAAAATACGTAAAAACGGACTAAAGATATAATATCGTACTAAGTTTAATTGTTTGCCATCAGGTATCGATGTCTCAACAAAATCCCTTTCCTTTACCGTCATATCTTACCACTCCCTATATATGGATCGGTACTAATTACACTAAGTGTTTTCTTTTCAGTATTATATACATGGGCTGCACAAGCCAGGCAAGGATCAAATGAACGAACCGCACGTACTATTTCCAATGGTTTATCTGGAACCTGCACATTGGTATCCATCATGGATAGTTCGTACGCTCCCTGACCGGCCTTGTCATCGCGTGGGCAGGCATTCCATGTTGTTGGCACTACGGCCTGATAATTTTTAACCTTTTTATCTTTTATAACAATCCAATGTGACAAAGCACCACGTGGTGCTTCATATAAGCCAACACCTTTATATTCGCCGTTGCCCCAGGAAGATGGATCCCATTTTAAGGTATTAGCAATATTGGTATCACCAGCGCCAATATTTTTTATAAGTTTATCAAAGAAATATTTTTCCAAGGCTGCTGACAACTGGGCATCAAGAGCACGAGCTATGGTACGTCCAGCAGTTGAAGGCATCCATTTTTCAGCTGGCAGATTCAATAATTGCGATACATGTTCAATCTGGTCCATCATTATCTGTTCTGCCCAATTAGGTTTAATAATACCTTTTTTTACTTTGGTATAAACAATAATATAGCGGGATAATGGACCAACTTCGCAAACCTTACCACGCCAGGTAGGTGTTTTTACCCAAGAATATTTATGATCCTCATCCAAATTTTCCCATTTTTCTTTATTACCGGCTTTATCCCCTGTATAGTTAGGTTCAGTTTTACCAGCCCATGGATGAAGTGCTTCATCATCTTTATACCAGGCATGTTCTGCACTTTCTGTAATAACGGCACTATCTTCCAAATCCTTACCTGTCAACTCTGTAAACTGAGCGGCAGCTACGCCTTGTCCAAAGTTTTCTACAACACCATCACAGCGTATCAAGCATGCTGCTGCAAAATCTCTGTGGCTGGCAACAGGTTCGTCAGGATAAGCCCCAAACCCCAGTACACGTGTTTTAGCTAAACCACCACCATCAACAGCACTGCCATTTTGGGCATGAATATGGGCAATGGCCAGAACATCCGGCACATAAAATTCATTGGCAAGCGCACTTGTTGTAGCAATTGCCGTATCAACGGCTGCCAAGCGCTGGCTGTTTACTGGAGCATTCATATCATTTAAGGAAATTGCACAGGACATACCACCAACTACATAATGAGGATGTGGATTTTTGCCGCCAAAAATTACATGCGGAATAACAATTTCTCTTTGTTTATCAAGCATATTAAGATAATGAGACACTGCCATCAAATGAACTTCTGGCGGTAATGTCTTATATGCTGGATGATCCCACCAGTTAGCAGCAAATATCCCCAATTGCTTGGAATCAATCAATTGCTGTACTTTACCTTTTATTGCCTCATAATATGCTGTTGTTCCTTTAGGAAAATCTTTAGGATACGCACTGAAATTAAAACCTGCCGCTGGCTTTATATTAATTTTATATTTAGATAATACCGTATTTTGCAGAGCAGCTGTAGCTGCTGGATCTGCCTTTAATGCTTCAATTGGGCTAACCCAATCCAACGCATGCAAATGATAAAAATGAACTGTATGGTCATGTACCGTCAATGTAGCCGCCATTATATTTCTTATATAATGGGCATTTTTAGGGATTTTTATTTCCAATGCATCTTCTACAGCACGAACAGCTCCTAATGCATGGGCAGTGGTACATACACCGCAAATTCTTTGTATGTAAGCCCACGCATCACGCGGATCACGATTTTTTACAATAGTTTCCAGACCTCTCCAAGCTGTACCGCTAGAAATCGCATCATTTACCTTACCGGTTGATTCATCTACCTCAACTTCTACGCGCAAATGTCCCTCTATACGGGTAACCGGATCAACTACCACTCTTTTCATTTATTAAATCAATCCTTTCTTTTGCTTTGTCTGTCTTGCTCTTCAAGTGCCTGTTTTATTTTTTCCGCTTCTTTTTTATCACGTTTTTTCTTTTGTACTGCTGAAGTAGCCAAATGAGCTGTAATACCAACAGCTAATGCACCTGTAGCTACAGCACCTATTTTATCAATATTACCTAAGCCGAGGCCAGCAACTTCTGGCAATCTTTGATAAAACGGATCATTATCCCAGAAATTCTTACTGGTACAACCAATGCAGCCATGTCCTGACTGAATAGGATAGGACAGACCATTCCACCATCTCATACTGCCACAAGAAGCATATGTTTCTGGTCCACGGCAGCCAAGCTTATACAAACACCAGCCAGCTTTGGCACCAGCATCATTAAAGTCATTAGCAAACATCCCTGCATCAAAAAATGGACGGCGATAACAGGTATCATGGATACGATTACCATAAAATTGTTTAGGACAATTTTTATTATCAAGTGGTGGTAGTTCACCAAACATCGCATAATGGGCAATAACACCAGTCATAACTTCAGGAATAGGCGGACACCCTGGAACATTAATAATTGGTTTATTTTTTATAACATCACTGATCGAAACAGCCTGTGTAGGATTAGGACGTGCTGCCTGTATACCACCCCATGCTGCGCAAGTACCGTAAGCAATAACTGCTGCCGCACCATCCGCAACTTCTTTTATCTGTTCTAAAAATGATTTACCGCCTACCATACAGTAGCCACCAGATGCATCTGGTGGAACAGCACCTTCTACAGCTAAAATATATTTACCCTTATACTCTTTTATAACTTCCTGTAAATGATGTTCAAATGGTTCTCCTGATGCTGCTGATAAAGTATCATCATATTCCAATGCAATCATATTAAGGATAACATCTGATGTCATCGGTGCCCCCGAACGAATAAAAGCTTCGCTGCACCCTGTGCATTCATGACCATGCAGCCATATAACGACTGGTAATCTTTTTTCTGCTGCCTCAACAACTTTAGGCAGCATAGTAGGTGCCAACCCCAGTAATGCTGTCATTGCCGTACAAGTTTTAATAAAACTGCGGCGACTTATACCTTTTTTTCGGTACATGTCCCAAATAGAATCATATTTTTCCATAATACCCTCCTACGCATACTGTTATATATATCTACATTTTATTATAATCCTTATTTATTTTATTAGTCAAGAATAAGCAATTTCATTTATCATATTATTAGTTTATTTCTTTTCTATATAAAATATATTCTTATTATAAGTACAATATTTAGTCAATTATAGAAGTGTTTTGTATTTCATTGATAACTAAGTAATATTTTTTTCAGATGTCAACACTGCTGTTAAAGGATTTATAAATTTTTTTATAATTATAAATTTCTTATTATTTTGCTTTTAATCCAACTATTCTTCTAGGACTAAATGAATAAGACTACCTTTTATTATTATTCTCTATATAATAAAATACTCCTTTCAAATAAAATCATCATTTGAAAGGAGTACAATTTACTCTTTATTCATATTCTTAGCATCAGCAGCTGTCTGTAAAACTTTGTCCAATGAACTTCCTAAGGAAGCCTCCACTACTGCTGCAATACTGCCTTCAACTATTGGCGCATTAGCTAAAAACACTCTTGCGCTAAGCTCCGGTTCAATCATTTCTTTAGCCAAATCCACACTCATAACCGCACTGCCTAAATCAGCCAGTACTGCCACACCATCACCTTGATCGGCATTTTCAATTGCTTCCTGGATACGCATTGGGTCAGTTCCAATGCCACCATCTTGTGTTCCACCAGCCGTAAATACTGGATGATCCTTAGCCATTTGCAATGCCAATTCTTTGATTCCCTCAGCAATTTTGGCACTATGTGAAACTATAACAACACCTACCATTATATTCTCCTTTTACTTTACATATTCATAAAGTGCTTTAAGCATCGTAGTTGACGATGTTGCACCAGGATCCTGGTGACCAATGCTGCGCTCAGCTAAATAACTGGCTCTGCCTTTTGTAGCAATAATTGTCTTAGTATACTCTACACCAGTCTGTGCCGCTTCGACCGCATCTTTTAGGCATTCTACAACATTTTTGCCGGCATCAATGCCTGTACCTATAGCTTCGGATGCTGGTATAAGCGCATCCAGCATTGTTTTTTCACCTTTAACTGCCTTGCCCCGATCCTGTATGCCTTTAATGGCAGCATCCAGCATTTCTTTAGCCGTGACAGCATCGATTGCATTTTTATCCTTACAGGCCGCACTAGCACGTAAAAAAGCTGTTCCATATAATGGTCCCGATGCCCCACCAACACTTGATATCAATCCCATACCTACTGTTTTCAATACCATTGAGATATCAGCATCATCTTTTAGTGCATCTATTTTAGTAAATACGCTGGAAAATCCACGCGCCATATTTATTCCATGGTCCCCATCGCCAATAGCCTGATCAAGATCTGTTAAAAAATCTTTTTCTTCTATAATAGCCTGTCCTGCTAATTTTATTGCTTCTATTGCTGTCATTATACATCCGCCCTTCTTATTTCCTTAACTGAACCTCCCACGACTAAAGCCGCAGGTCTCCTGCTCCATAGATAGTTGCTTGCCAAGCACATCTTACATTATCGCCACAGGCTATCCCCGTAGTTCCTGCAGTTTATCCTATATGTCTACGCTGTTTTTACGTAATATTATTAAAACTGTACTAAAGCCGGTGTGTCTGCCGGTGCTGCCAATAGTTCCTTCAATTCAGCATCAAGTTTCAACAAACTAATTGAGCAGCCAGCCATTTCCAACGATGTCATATAATTACCTACGTATGTTTTGGCAATTTTTATGCCCTTTTCCTGTAGTACAGTCTGCACTTTACCGCTTACAACATATAATTCCATCAACGGCGTTGCTCCTAAGCCATTAATTAGTACAGCAACTTCATCGCCGCTATGATAAATATCTTCAGCAAAAATTTTATCAAGTAATTGCTGGGTTATTTCATCAGCTGTTGTAATGCTTTCACGATGTGTGCCTGGTTCGCCATGGATGCCCATGCCGATTTCCATTTCATCATCAGCTAAAGTAAAGCTTGGTTTTCCTGCTGCTGGAACAGTGCATGGTGATAATGCCATACCCATTGAGCGAGAATTTGCTATTACTTTTTCTGCAACTGCTTTTACATCTTCCAGCGATGCGCCAGCCTCAGCTTTTGCTCCAGCTATCTTATGTACCAAAATAGTTCCGGCGATACCACGACGACCAATAGTCCAAGTGCTGTTTTCTACAGCAACATCATCATTTGTTACGACTTTTTCCACTTTAATGCCATCAGCTTCAGCCATTTCAGCAGCCATATCAAAGTTCATAACATCACCACTGTAATTTTTTATTACTAATAAAACACCTTTTCCATTGTCTACAGCTTTTATTGCTTCATATACCTGATCTGGGGTAGGTGATGTAAATACAGCACCAGCCACAGCAGCATCGAGCATTCCTTTACCGACAAAACCTCCATGAGCTGGTTCATGACCGCTGCCACCGCCGCTTACTAAAGTTACTTTATCGGATTTTTTATTTTTTCTAGTTACTACATCAAAACCTTCTAATCTTTCCAAATATTCCGGATGTGATGCCACCATCCCATTAAGCATTTCTTCTACAACATTGTCTGGATTGTTAATAATTTTTTTCATTTAAATAAATCCTCCTTATTATACAATTCTATTATATATAGTTATACAAACACCAAGAAAAACCTGCATTAAATTACAATAATTAACTCCATAATAACATTATTTTAATTATTATTATTTATAGATTGATTAGTAATAAATATCATTATTTGTAGAAAAAAAATGGCATCTATAATAATTAAAGATGCCATTTTCATTTATCATTGAACAATAAAACTTAGTAATAATTATAAACCATAAGCTTTACGTAAAACAGTTAATGGATGTATTGCTGGAACACCACTGCCATTTTCCATCTGAAGACGACAGGTACCACATTCACACACACCAAGTTCAGCATGAGAATCTTTAATTTTACCAAACAATTTAGCGCCAACCTTCATTGCTATTGGGTTTTTATCAGCCTTGAAGCCATAACTGCCGGAAATACCACAACAACCAGCATCAGCTTCTTGAATCTTAATACCAGGAACAAGCGGTAAAAGTTCCATGGAAGGTCTGCCAATAGCCTGAACTTTTAAATGACAAGGAGCATGATAAATATATTCAGTACTGTCATTAGCAAATTCTGTATTGAATTCACCTTCATCATGCAGCTTAGCTAAATACTCTACAGAATCATACATATGCTCTGCATACTCAGACATTCCTTCGAAATCAAACAATTCCTGATATTCCTGTTTAAGCATCAATCCACAGCTGGTGCAGGCAGTGATAATATCATAGCCTTTATCTACCCATGCTTTTAATAATTTGGCATTTTTAGCCGCATTAACACGAGCATCATCAATATAGCCACCGGCTACCATTGGTGAACCACAGCAAACAAAATTCTCATCGATTGCTACTTCTATTTTATTTTTCTGATAAACTTTAACCATATCAACGCCAACTTCTGGCTGATTATAATTTATAAAACAGCCTGAGAAAAATACAACTTTGCGCTGATAGGAAGTCTGTTTAATTTTTTTGAATTTGCTAATGAAAGATTCACTAGCATAACTAGGCATTTTAGCATTTGAAGATATACCCATAGCACCAAGCATACCTACAGATTTACCTATAGTCATACCTAAATTGGCAAAAGTAGACGCTAATGGTATAGAGGTAATTAATTTACCCATTTTTTCACTATGTGCCAGCATATCATCAGCTGGTGATTTACGCGGATGGGTTTTATAATACTCATTTTTAGCTAACATATTAAGAGTAGAAATAGGTACCCCTGAAGGACAAACCAAATCACACGTCTTACAGTTAGAACAATAATCGAGCATTGGATCATCATCAGATACTAATTTTCTAAGACGAGTTAAAGCTGGTCCTGTCATTTTAGGGCCACGGAATTTTCTTGTGGCTGCTGTTACAGGACATGCTGTAATACATATTGTACATGCTGTACATTTATCTGGATCTATCGCATGATGTTTATTTATTGCCATTATTATGCCTCCCCACAAAATGCGGCAGCTGCTTTATACGCCGTAATTAAAGCAACCCCATTGCCTGATTTTTCAACACAAAAATCATAGCCCGCGAGGCTTCTACCTACAACTTTTACATTAGAAGCTACTTCTTTTCCATCTGCCGCCAGCGGTGTCAATTCAGAATTTACATTTACACCAAACTGCGCAAAAATTTGTTTTTTATCACCAAATAGATCTTTATGGGACCATTCAGTCTGCACTTTCGGTACATCAATGTCAATATTGAATACCGGTTCGGTCATTGCACCAATTTTAGCTACAAGTCCACCGCCATAAACGCCGCCTGTTGCTAAAATAAATTGGTCAGCATAAAATTTTCTCTGACGGTCAAAACCTTCAGTTATTACAGCCTGACATTTACCATCAATTATTTCAGAACCAACAACACGTGCTTTTTCAATTATCTGCACACCGCGTTTTTTAGCATAGGCTGTCATCATCTTAGTCAAACGTGTACCAGTTACTGCTGGTGGCAGAGATGACACTTCCACTAATGCACAGTCAAGCTCTTTTTCCAATGTGTCCAATATTTTATAATTTGGATCAAGGCCCAATACTGGCGGTAATACAATAGCGGTATCAGGTTTTACATGCGATTTTACCTGATCGACAAAAGAACGATAACCAGCTTCAGTTTCCAGCCATCTTGCAACATCCATTGCCGAAATATCACGCAAGTCTCTTTCATATTCAAATTTAAGTTCAACTATCAATTGTTCAACATTTTTATCTGGCAAACGCTTAGCAATATTTTTTGTTGCCATATCAGCATAAAAATCCTTCATGGTGTCAAAACCAATTACAAGAATATTTTTAGCAGCTATAAGAGCCTTGCCATTCATAGTACGCGGTACTAAACAGCTTGGCTTAAAGTTACCAATAGCAGTAGGCAGCCATATATTTTCATTAGCAGAACCAATATAAGGAAAGCCTTCTTCTTCCGTAATCTTTAAAAATGTATCTAACGCTTTTTTAGCAGTATCTGCTCCAACTTTAGCATATGGATGTTTAGCATCCATAGCAGCAATAGCCTGCATCGGGTCTGCTACTGGTGTACCTTCATCAGTATATCCCAATACATCAATAATACCGCCGCCGATAGTAAGAGTGCCTGCACCATAAGACAATATCTGTACTTTCTTACCTTTATCTGCAGCTACGCAAGCCGCAAATAAACCAGAAATACCATTTCCTATAATTAAAATATCACTTTTTTTCATTTTATTTCATCTACCCCGCTCAAGTTTAAAGCTGCATCATAAATTGCGCGTGTTAATTCGATATCACGAAGCATATTACCCCATAATACCGGACGAATACCTTTCCAGCGTGTTTCTAAGAATTCTTTAAACAAGAACACTGTATCTTTAGCCCAAGGCATATCATCTTTATCCACAGCGCCTACACTGCGATATGCACAGAAGGTTCCCTGACAGGTTCCCATGCCAAGACGGGTACGTCTTCTTAAATCGCTGACAGTATGGCTGCTAGGCTCTGATGCTATTTCTTCGATTTCTGCTAATGTTACATTTTCACATTCACAAACAAGCTCTTTAGTTTCCGGTCTGCTTTCAATGCGTTTTATAACACGTTCTAGTTTTTCATTGCCCAAACGTGATGCAGCAAGTTCTGCCCCATAGCTTGGGAATACTGCCTTAGCTCTATTCATCAAGTCATCTGATGGTCCATCAACAAGATTTTCTTCAGCTGTACGACAAGCAGTATTAACGCCTAATTGTTCGCAGACAATATCACAAACTTTTTCAGCCATTAAGCGATAAGTAGTAAATTTACCACCACAAACACTCATGAAATGCTTAATGCCGTCATGAGCATGATCTAGCGCAACGAAACCACGTGATGCACTGCGGCCTTTAGCATTAGGGTCAGCACTATATAATGGACGTGTACCAGCAAATACACGTAAAATACGATAATCATAAAGATTTTCAAAAGTTACTTTACCAATATTCATCATATCGAGAACTTCTGAGGTTTCGGAACTTGTATCATCAGGTGCACTGTCAATAGAGCTTGTTCCTAAAATGGTAATTGAACCATGTGGCACAAAAATATCAGCATCAGATGATGGATGCAATCTATGTACTACATGATTGCAAATACGGTGATTAAAGGCAATAAGTGTCCCCTTGCTTGGTTTTACATTAACATCGATGCCTGCTAAATGAGCAACATTGCCAGCAAATGAACCAGTTGCACTAATTACATAATCACAGGCAATTTTATATTCTTCGCCAGTCCATCTGTCACGCACATGCACGCCAGCAACTTCACCATTGACAGTTTCAATACCAATAACTTCAGTATAAGTTTTAGCCTTACCGCCATACTTATTAGCGGAAGCTACCGTCTGCCACAGCAAACGGAAACCATCAACAGCTGCTCCTGGGCAGCGATATGCCGAAAGAAGTTTACGGCTTAGGTTAGGTTCTAATTTAAAAGCTTCATCCATACTCATCGGTACAGCATAAATACCACATTCTTTGCAGGATTTTACCCATTCTGCTTCGAATTCTTCGCTATCTTCGGGCGCACGAACAAAAATACTTTCTGTTGCCTCAACGCATTGCTTGCCAATCTTACGCAAAATAGTATTTTCTTCAATGCACTCTTTAGCTGCTTCTTTATCTTTTACCGCATAACGACCGCCACTATGAAGCAGTCCATGAAATCTCGAACTTGTCCAATAACCAAGGTCATCACGTTCTACCAAAAGTGCGTCAACCCCACGCATGGATAAATCACGCAGGATACCGACACCGGTAGCTCCGCCGCCTATAACGACTACTGTTGTTTTTAACATAGTTCTCCCTTTTCCTCCCCAGGCATATATATTGTTAGGCTTTAAATTATAACAAAATATGCAAAAGCTAACAATAATTAAATTTACACAATCGAATTAAAATTTCATCTATAAAAGCTTCTGTTAAAATATATAATTATTGCATAAAATATTATTTAATTCAGATTATGGTATTAACATATTAACATCGCGTGATGCACAATATAATTCATTATTATTATAAAGCATTATATAGTTTATAGCAACAATTTTACTATGCATAAATAAAAAATATTTTTACATTTGAAATTACATTTTTTTCTTATGAAGTATAGCTAATAAATAAAGGCTACAGAAATTATATCAACCTCTGCAGCCTTTTTCAATCTTTACGACAATGTTACTTTTTTAGGAATCAAAGCCAGTTCATAGTGCGACGAACAGCTTTTAACCAGCCAACATATAATTCTCTTCTAGTATCTTCGTCCATATCTGCTTCAAAGCGGCGATCAATCTGCCAATTATTAGCAAGCTCTTCTTTGTTGTTCCAGAAGCCTACTGCCAAACCTGCTAAATAGCAAGCACCAAGTGCTGTTGTTTCAACAACTTTTGGACGTTCTACAGGAACACCAAGCAAATCACTTTGGAACTGCATCATTAAGTTATTGGCAACTGCACCGCCATCAACTTTTAATGCATTAAGTTTAATGCCGGAATCAGCCTGCATAGCATCAAGTACATCTTTGGTCTGATATGCCAAAGAATCAAGAGTAGCACGGATGATATGATTTTTAGTAGTACCGCGGGTTAAGCCAAAGATAGCGCCGCGAGCTTTCATATCCCAATAAGGTGCGCCCAAGCCAACAAAAGCAGGTACTACATAAACACCCTCAGCATCATCAACTTTATTAGCATAGAATTCAGTATCAGGTGCAGATTCAACAATTTTAAGTCCATCGCGGAGCCATTGAATAGCAGAACCAGCAACAAAGATACTGCCTTCAAGTGCATATTGAACTTCGCCGTCGATACCCCAAGCAATTGTAGTCAATAAGCCATTTTTGGAATCATATAATTGTGAACCAGTATTCATAAGCATGAAGCAGCCTGTACCATAAGTATTTTTAGCCATACCTGCTTTGAAGCAGTTTTGGCCAAACAATGCTGCCTGCTGATCACCAGCAATACCAGAAATTGGAATTTCAACGCCCTGGGTTACGCTAGGAATAGTAACGCCATATACTTCACTGGATTGTTTTACTTCTGGAAGCATAGCTTTAGGAATATCCAAATATCCTAAAAGTTCCTCATCCCATTCTAAAGTACGAATGTTGTACATTAATGTACGGGATGCATTGGAATAATCAGTTACATGAACTTTACCACCGGTAAGTTTCCAAATTAACCAAGTATCCATTGTACCGAATAATAAATCACCAGCTTCAGCTTTTTCACGTGCACCTTCAACATGGTCTAAAATCCATTTTACTTTTGTGCCGGAAAAATATGCATCGATTAAAAGGCCTGTTTTTTTATGGAAAACATCTGCCAATCCCTGTGCTTTTAGTTCATCGCAGATTTCCATTGTTTGGCGTGACTGCCATACAATAGCATTATAAATAGGTTTTCCTGTATTTTTATCCCAAACTACAGCTGTTTCACGTTGGTTGGTTATACCAATAGCAGCAATTTCGTTAGGATCAATACTAGCTTTAGCAATTACTTCTGAAATAGTACCAATCTGTGTAGACCAAATTTCATTAGCATTATGTTCAACCCAGCCTGGTTTAGGGAATATTTGTGTAAATTCACTTTGAACTGTTGCCACAATGTTTGAATCATGATCAAATAAGATTGATCTTCCGCTTGTTGTACCTTGGTCTAACGCTAGTATATATTTCTTTTCCATTAAAAAAGCCTCCCCATTTTTATCCAACTTATATCAAAGCTTACATAGCAAGCATTGTTAACTATTAATTTTAAATAATACCTACTGCTTTAGCAATTACATATGCTACAAAACCGCCAGCCAATGGTCCAAACACAGGCACCCAACTATAAGCCCAATCAGAACCACCTTTACCTTCTATTGGTAAAATAAAATGTGCAATACGCGGTCCAAGATCACGTGCAGGATTCATCGCATATCCGGTAGGTCCACCCAAACTAAGACCTAATGCCCAGATTAATACACCAACAATATATGGTCCTACACCAGCTGGGAAGTGACCATTATTGGCATTGAATATTGCAAAAATCATGAAAACAAGCATAAATGTAGCAATAAATTCACATAAGAAATTTTTCCAATAGCTTCTTACTGCAGGAGCTGTACAAAATACTCCTAATTTAGTTGCTTGGTCTTCCGTAATTCCCCAATGCGGTAAATATGCGAGCCATACAATTATACCACCTAGTATGCCACCTAAAAGTTGAACTACCATCGTAATTAGAGCTTGATCAAAAGTATAAATACCACCTTTTAAAAGCTTAGCTAAAGTAACAGCTGGATTCAAATCACCTTGTGGAGCACCTAATGATGTTGCTGCAAAAACACCTAACATAACAGCAAATCCCCATCCAGCAGTTATTACTATCCACCCACTATTTTCACCTTTTGATCCTTTTAAACATACAGTTGCGCAAACGCCACCACCAAAAATAATAAGTACAGCTGTTCCTAAAAATTCTCCTACTAAATTATCCATTATAAATCCCTCCTAATATATATGAAATTATCCGTATGTAATTATAAAATATCCAAGCCATCTCCTTTCTAATTATTATTACATAGCGGTATTCACCAAAATTAAAACACAAAACATAAAAATATTACAATAATATATTGTTATGAATTATTAAAATATTTTAAAAAAACTTTATAAAAATATTAACAAAGCATTTGTAATTATTTAAATAATTTTCTCACCATTTAAACAATTACAAACAAATTATTGATTAGCCTTTCTTTAATCGCCCACCAATTATGTCATTTACCTGATATATTGTCACAAATGCCATCTCATCAACATTTAAGACAGTCGCCTTTAATTTGCTGATTTCTAATCTGGTAACAACACAATAGAGAATCTTTCGCGGTTCTTTAGAATAGCCGCCTTCGCCATGTAAAAGAGTAACACCGCGTCCTAATTCATTTATAAGCGTATCTGTTACTTCATCATAATTAGATGTAACAATCATAACTGCATAGGACTCTTCTAATCCCTGTATTACTACATCAATTGTTTTTGCTATGATAAAATAGGCAATTAACGAATACATGGCATTATCCCAGCCGAAGATCAGGCCTGCCCCACTTAGAATGAATATGTTGATAAACATTACAATCTCACCAACAGAAAAAACCGTTCTTTTATCTAAAATAATAGCAACCATTTCAGTCCCATCCAAAGAACCGCCATTTCTAATGATTAACCCTACACCTATTCCGGTGATAATCCCGCCAAAAACAGCTGCCAAAAACGGTGTTTCAGTTACTTCAGGTATCGGCACCAAAACCGCTGTCCATACTGATAAAGAAATTATGGAAAAAACACTGGCAATTACAAAAGCCTTGCCCATATTACGATATCCCAAGTATAAGAATGGGATATTTAATACCGTCAAAAATACACCCAGCGGAACATTAAACACATATGAGCCCATTATTGAAAGACCGACAATTCCGCCATCAATAATATTATTAGGTACTAAAAATAACTCCAGACCAGCTGCTGTTATTATTGTCCCTATAAACAACAATATGTATTTTCTCGCACAGTCAATATATTGACGTTTACGAATATTTTTTTTATTTTCCATATTTTTATGTAAATTATTCAAATACAAACTACCTTCATTATGTTCTTATGACCACAAATAGTTATAAATTATTGCCGTGCCATAATTATAAATCAATTTAGCAATTTATGCAAACAAAAAATATTTTCGCAATCTTTATAATTTTTTCCTACAAAAAAAAACGTACGAACGAAATTTTTTTATTACATTTTATTTATTTTTATTATTTGTAACGTAATTAAATTGATTTTTATTTATAATTAAATTTCAAAATTTATTAACTATATATTTTTTTATAAAATAACGTATTACATATAATATAATACGTTATTTATCTTTTTTCAGTATTTCAAATTCATATTACTATATTAAACTGATAAAAGTACATTTTTACCTCAAAATATAACATTTTTAACATTCTTCATAGAAAAAATTGTCTAAAATAGCCAATCAATGTACTATTTTCCTGATATTTTTTTTCAATTTCCCTTTTTAATTTATCTAATTTATTTTCCTCTTGGTTTAATTTATCAATTTCTTTATCAATATTTTTAATATTTTCCTGTATTTGCAGCAAACGTGTATTTATATCTTGCTTTTCTGCCTGTTCTTTTTGACTATTTTTCTTATTTTTTCCGGTAATAGCATTCCAAATATTATTCAACAATGATTCTTTTGGCACTGGTTGATTTTTTTTCTCAAGCAAATTTTCTGTCTCTTGCTGCAACTGTTTTTTTATTGCCTTAAACTTATCTTTCTGCGTTTGCAGATCATTCTCCTGCTGCTGCCAAGTATATTGTTGATGTAAAAATGAATTTTCTAACGATTGCCACTGATATTGACAATAATTTGCTATTTTAAAACCACTTAATATGCCACCGATAAAAATAAATAACACTAGTGTTACAATTAAAAAATATCTATATCTATTATTTTTTATACCGAAAATTTGTTTTTTTACTATATCATTATTTTTTTCAATACTAATTTTATTCGAATTTACCTTACTCATAAATTTAGTTTGATTAAATTTATCTGTACTATTTTTATTCATTTTTACTTTTTTGTTCTAAAATATAACCATGTTCTTTTTGTATTGACAAACATAATCGTTCCAATGACCAAAATCGATTAAGCGGTGTTACCACAGCTTTATATATTATTTCAATATCAGCATTACGTAATTTTTTCAAAACTTCATCAAGTCGTTTGTTTTTTATATTATAAAAGACTAATACTTCATGGTTGAAATCAAAGTCCTTATCTTCATCACGTTCTACTACTGAAAAACCTGGTAATTTTAATAAATAACCTATTTTTTGACAATAATCTTCCGGTTTTAATATTACCACTTGTATACGTAAAGCTTTAAATATCCCGCTAATCTGATTTAAATATTCTTCATCGGAAAAATTATACAATAAAATTTTTTCTTCTTTTCTTTTATCCATAAAAACACTTCACCTCTTAATGTATATTATACGCAATTACTCTTAATATCTCAAATAAAAAACAGACAATATTTATTTACCAAAATATTGTCTGTTTTTTTACTGAAGAATATCTTTTTTCACGATATTAGTCAAATTGTTTTCATTACTTTCTAATATTTTTACCTGATTTAAGGCTTTATTAGCCGCACGCAAAGTCTGTATGTTTTTATCATCAAGCCATTTGCTGTAATTCGTATAATATTCCAGATATAAATCACAAATACGCAATCGCAATTTTTGCAGTGTTGAGGCTGATTTAGGTGCATTAATCGCCGTTAAGGCTTCTTTTAACATTTTCCAGTGCGGTACCATATTAGTATTTATTATTGTCTTTAAGTCATTACGGACAGCATCACTGCCAATACTATTTTTGCTAATTATAGCATTAAGCTGATTTTGTATATCAGAAAATGTCTTTTTATGCTGCTGCATTAAGGCATCGGTCTTTTCTACATACTCATGCATATATTGACGGCGATGATTGTTCAATAAAGTTAAAAACTCAGAGAAATTATTTATCTGCACAATTTTCCACACACCATTAGACTGACGTTCCATTAGTACTGTAAAGGAAAAATTCTGTGCTATCTCCGTTTGCTGTATATCAATTTTATAAATTGCCTTTCCTGCTTTTTCATCAATATTTACAAGCTTTTTATCTATTACCTTGATATCATTCAAACCTAAATTATCGATAAGTGCAGCATCTTCCGACATTTGCTCCTGGGATTGCGCAGTATCTTTTTCCCATTTACCTGTTTTTACATATAAATTAACAGCCTCATCTATCTTTTTGCCTAACGCTTCTTGGAAAATTCCTGCGTATTCCTGCATTACAAGACGAGTGTCGCCTTGCTGGGCTGTACGTGAAATAAGCATATTTTCTATAATATCTTGGGATAATTTATTTACAAGTGCTTTTTCGTCAATATATTTATTAAATTTTTCGATATCATGTTTTTCAATAGAAGTTTGCACCATCTGCCATGCATATTCTGGTGTTTTTATATGATAAGCAAAATACCAATATAATGATGAGAGTGCTATCAGTAATAAAATTATTCCTATTAAAAACAATTTTATCTTCATATTGCTAAAAATTTTTTTCATTGTTCACACCTTCTCTCTATTCAGATGTAACTCATATTATGACATCTTGTCAATGTTTCTGCAATAGTACTTCCCTAAATTTTCCAACAAATATTTTTATCACTGTTATCTATTATAATATCATCTATTAACTTATTTTAGTAGTTATCAACTAATATCTATTATTAAATGAAGCAACCCCCACAAATTAGAATAAAAAATCTAAATTATGAGGGTCGCTTCACCCAATACCTTATACTCAACTTCTGTAAAACATTTTTACTTACAATTTAAATATACTTATTGCCTCTGATAATTCTTCTGCCATTTTAGCCAATGCTGCACTCGATGATGTAATTTCATCCATAGCCGCTGACTGTTCTTCCGTAACTGCAGATACCGTTTCAGCCTGCGCTGCTGTATCACGTGAAATAATATCAATTTCATTTACTGAATTAACAACTTCTTCGCTGCTATTTGTTATGTCTTTAACCGCACCAGCAATTTCACGTACCTGCCCAGAAACTTGATTGACTAATTTAACGATATCAGCAAATGTTCGACCTGCCATATCAACAACTTCTGTTCCAAGCTTCACTTCCGCTGAACCTTCGTTCATAGCAACTACAGCGCTATCTGTATGCATTTGAATTTGCGCAATTAAATCAGCTATCTGCTTAGCCGCTGTCTGTGATTGTTCTGCCAACTTACGCACTTCATCAGCAACCACCGCAAACCCTTTTCCCTGTTCCCCCGCACGTGCTGCTTCGATCGCAGCATTAAGTGCTAATAAATTAGTTTGACCAGCGATATCTGATATTGTGTTTACAATCTGTCCTATTTCTTTGGACTGATTCCCCAAAGCTACTACAACATTAGCTGAATGTGATACCTTATTATTGATAATTTCCATTTGGTTGACAGCATTTTTTATTGACTTCCCACCTTCTTCGGCAAAATCAGCAGCCTTATCGGCAGTACTTTCAACATAGTATATATTTTCCGCTGCATGAGATATTTTTTGATTAATAGCATCTACTACATTACTGGCTTTTTCTACAACCTTTATTTCCCGGCTTGTTCCTGCTGCCACTTCAACAATAGCATTAGCAGTTTGTGTTGCTCCCTGTGCCGACTGTGTGGCATTAGATGTTAAATTATTCGATGATGTTTACGTTCCTTTTTTATAATAAAAAAGCCATCAGAATTTTACTGATGGCAAAATAAATCATTAATTATTGTTAACGGACAGTATATATTCTATATATATTTGTAAGCTTTTATATTTAGGATTATTCTTTTTATAAATTAAGCATTCTTCTAATACTAATTCCTGAGCTAATTCTCTCCAGCCATTATTTATTCCCAATGCTTTTAATAAACGTTTTGGCAATAATGCTCCAGCTTCATTGTCTTTACAATAGTGTATCATGGCATATGGTGTTGCTAATCGTGCCACAATATGAGGTAATTTCCCATGTTCTAAAAAATATTTTTGAAAAACCTGATTTACCGAATATTCATTAGGATATCCCACAAAATCACTTTGAATTATCTCGTGAACCGAAATCAATTTATCTTCCTGCAATAATAACGGAGCATAATAAACAAACTTATCCCGACAAAAACAAATCCGCTCATATTCTTCCATCAAAAACGGTTCAATGCCATAAATTGATGCAATATCAATCTGTTCATTACGTAAAGCCGCCAATAAATTATTCTCTTCCATATCATAAACATCTATCCTGATATTTTCATTATTCTTTTGAAAATGAGCGACATGCTGGTTCATTAATACATCACCAAATGAACGCAATACACCAACATGCAGATTAGTCATAATATTTTTAGACATCGACTGTACATCATACACAATACTGTGCAAATGTTCGAGCCATTCATTTATCTGACGATAAAATTCCTCACCGGCTTTAGTAAAATCACTGCCCCGTTTACTGCGTGATATAAGTTTTACCCCAACAATTTCTTCCAATTTTTTTATTTGGGCACTAAAGGCTGATTGAGTTATATTGGCTTTTTTTGCTGCCAAAGTAAAATTTTTAACCTCACCATAATAAATAAAGTTTTCTAACTGCTGAATAGTTGGCATTTCTGACATATAATCTTACTCCTAATAGCCTGATATAATTTTTTTATTCATCCACAATTACTGATAGTCCATCCGGGATAACTGTTATCTTTGCTGCTTCTCCCATTATTGCAAAAGCTCTGTGCAATGCTTCAGTAAAACTTGCTGCCAATTCCATGTGCATACTTTGGACTAATTCAGCATCAACTAAATCAGAAACTAAGATAACATGATGATTAGCTAAAATACGGGCTAAAATTTGTGACGTCCATTGATCAGGTAAAGTTTCATCCCGTTTAGTAGCAATAGCTTTCGACAAAAATTCCTGCGGTGTTGCATAATCAGCTAAATTATGATAGAACCCTTCGCCGCCATGACCATCTGCGCAGCCTGCTACCATAATAATTACACCATTTTTCTTATTGACAGCCTCTGCTGCTGTCATGCCTTTTACTGCCTGATATATATTTTGGTCAAGTGGATAACCGCCATTAGTCGATATAGCTATATCACATTCTACTTTTTTCACATGTGCTAGATTCTTTACAAATTCGCAGCCTTGTTCATGAGCTTTTTCCATATCACCGGCAACAGATGCTATAATTTTTTTATCACCGTTTAGTACCACATTAATAATAAATTTTAAATTAGCTTTTCTGGCAGCATATACCATATCTTTATGTATAGGATTTCCCGTTAAATTTCCCGTGCGGGCATTGCGGGAATCAATAAATTCGCCACAATGATTAGCCATTATTGTTTTATATGAAGCTACTCCCGGTAATACCGATTTTCGTCCGCCAGAAAAACCAGCAAAAAAATGCGATTCAATAAATCCTTCTGCTAATAAAAGATCCGCTTCTACCGCTAATTTATTAATTATGCAGGGGCCACCTGATGGCAGTGTTCCTATTTTTACCATTGACTCATCATCTGTAGATATATGCATCACAATTTTTTCATTATTAACGATATCTTCACCATATTTACCAATTAATTCCTCTTTAGTGGAGGGACGATGAAAACCTGTAGCTACTAATATTGTTATATCGGCTAGCGGTTCAATACTGCGAATTCTCCGTAATAAAATAGGCATTATAATTTTTGAGGGAACCGGACGGGTATGATCCGAACTAATAATTACAATTTTATTTTTACCTTTGACTAACTCTTCTAATTTTACAGAACCGATAGGATTATCAAGTGATTCTTCGACTATGTTTTCTTCGGTATTTTGTGCTTTATATTTTTCTGCTCCTGAAACTAATACGGCTGCTAAATTATCTTTATTAATGATGGCTTCGCTATGACCCTTATGATACGGTAAAAAAATTTTTTCTGTTTTCATAAAAATCCTCATTTCTGTTTTCTTATTTATTAATATTCTTCTTAAAGTATACATCATTTTTATTTATCAATCTAATAAATAAATTTTATAATTGCTATCAAAAAAAGTGATATATTGATCAATTAAATAAATAAAATAGGTATAGAACAAAGTAATATTGCGTCTTTGTTCTATACCTGTAAAATGTCCAAACACTATTTAATTATTATCATTTTCCATAGCTAATGATACTTGTGCGCTGGCTTTTCTGCCATAAAACAAAAAATATAATATAAAACATATACCTGCTATTGCAGCAGCTACTAGATAAAGCGATTGAAATGTGAGCAGTGTTCTTAAGCAACCTAAAATATAGGGACCAACACCAAGACCTAAATCCAATGCTACAAAATAAGTAGAAAGAGCTACACTAACACGATGTGATGGTGTTAATTTTATACATACTGCCTGTCCATTTGACATGAATGTGCCATAACCTAATCCTACGAAAACTCCGGCTAAAAGCAGCATTACCGCTGTATTCGTGATGCTAAGCATAAACAAACCTAATGCCAAACAAATGTAGCAAGGATATAATACATAATTTTCACCTTTACGATCAAATATTATCCCAGTCAAGGGCCTTGTAATTGTTATGATCACTGCATAAACAACAAAGAAAAATGTTCCGGCCTGCACTAAATTTATTTCTCTTGTATATGCTGCCAAAAAACTAAGTACACTAGAATAAGCAAATCCCATCAAAAATCCAATGACAGAAATTACCAATACTCTTACTTCAACATAATTCTCCAGGTTAAAAGCTTTCATGCGCTTTATTTCTGCATCTGTCAATTTTATTTCAGTAACATGCAGCATCAGACAGCCTATTACACAAAGCCCAATGAGAACGGTACAAGTAATTATTATAACAGTAAAGTTTGCTACAAGCATCAATAACATTCCTAAAAATGGACCAATAGCAGCAGCCAGGCTCGTGCTTAATCCGTAATAATTGATTCCTTCACCGCGACGCTGTTCTGGAATACAGCTTGTAATTATAGTATTAGTTGCGGTAGAAAGAAGACCGTAAGCCATACCGTTAAGAAAACGTATAACATACATAATTCCTAAATTAGGAATATAAAAATACATTAATGTCGTTACCAAATAAAAGAACACTCCAATATATAGCGTCTTTTTACGACCATATAATTCAATTCCTTTACCGACTTGCAAACGAGCCAATAATGTACCCAAAATAAAAATACCAGAAGCCAAACCAGCTTCACTTAATGATGCATTTAACTGCTGTTTAGCTACCACGGCAATTATAACCATCAATAAATAATAAATAAGATACACAACAAAATTAATGCCTGTATCTAACAGAAAATCTTTGTTAAACAAGGAATCTTTATTCATCCATTCATCTCTCCATTACACCTGATTAAAATATATAATAACTTCATCCCTTAAGATGATAACGCCTATTATATACTCTAACTATTAATTTGTATAACAGTATAATTCGATAAATGTCATAAAATAATATTGTAAGAATTAATACCCCAGCTATAAATTTTTATAGCTATTCAAATGTAATTATTAAATGTGAATTGCTTGTTTGATTGATTATGCTGGCAATTATTTTTTCCTTTTCGATATCATTTATTACTTCTGATTCGTATGGTGCTTCCCAATTTTTTATAGAAGCCCTATATGCAATAAAACCGCCTTGCAGTAATTCACCTTTAATTATAAGTTTTTTGCCTTCAATTTCCACTTTTATATAAGATTTCGTTCCTACTATCTTCATTATTAATATATCCTTTTCCCATAAGATTATCTTATATTATACCGCTTTATAAAAAGAAGTCATATAAAAAATTTTACTTCTTACCAATAAAATTTATAATTATTTAGGCACACAAAAAAACGGCTATCAGATTTATTATCCAATGCCGTTGAACTTACATAAATGGCGGAGTGAGAGAGATTCGAACTCTCGCACCGGTTACCCGGTCTAACGATTTAGCAAACCGTCCTCTTCAGCCTCTTGAGTATCACTCCACAATATTTAATTAAGAATGGCAGGGGCAGAAGGACTTGAACCCTCAACCAATGGTTTTGGAGACCACTACTCTACCAATTGAGCTATACCCCTATAAATGGGGTGACTAGTGGGGATCGAACCCACGCAATAACGGAGCCACAATCCGCCGTGTTGACCGCTTCACCATAGCCACCATATTAGCTTTATAAAGCAATATCAGGCTATCAGCGATAACCTGATATTAACTTATTAACCGGCAACATCCTATCCTCCCAGGGGGCTGCCCCCCAAGTACTTTCGGCCTGTGGATGCTTAACTACTGTGTTCGAAATGGGAACAGGTGGATCCATCCAGGTATCGCCACCGGAATAATGACTACCTTTTCAGATATTCATTTCTAAGTGTTTGCACACTCAAAACTTCACAGAAGAAATCTTAGACCAAACATTCTTTTTCTTACTCTTTTTGTTGCTCGTTGAAATTAAGTTAAGCTCTCGACTTATTAGTATCAGTCCGCTTCATGCCTCACAGCACTTCTACTCCTGACCTATCAACCTCG